>CAJCIT010000239.1 GCA_903970405.1 Acidobacteriaceae bacterium
GCGAAGCGCTCTGGCGCCGATGTTCTCTGCCTGTGCGACACAAATGGCGGAACGCTGCCCATGCGCCTTGCAGAGATGGTGGCCGATGTTCGCGCGCGCTTCGACGGCATTCTGGGCATCCACTGCCACAACGATTCGGAAGTGGCCGTTGCCAACACGTTGATGGCGGTGGAGGCCGGCGTCACCCACGTGCAAGGGTGCATCAACGGATACGGCGAGCGCTGCGGCAATGCCAATCTGTGCTCCATTCTGCCGAATCTGGAGTTGAAGCTGGGCCACACCACCATTGGGCAGGAGAGGCTCCAGCATCTGACATCGGTTGCTCGTTTCGTTGCTGAAGTGGCCAACCTGCCCCTCCGCCGCGAACAGGCATTTGTGGGGCGGAGCGCCTTCGCGCACAAAGGTGGCGTGCATGTCAGTGCGGTTCTCAAGGATCCGGCCACCTATGAACACGTTCGCCCGGAGACGGTCGGCAACCGCCAGCGTGTGTTGTTAAGCGATCTTTCCGGGCGAGGCAACGTCACGTACAAACTAAACCAGCACGGGCTCACGGACCGGCTGGGCGATGCAGCACGCCGTGAGCTGCTTTCGCGCATCAAGGAAATGGAGTATCAAGGCTACGATTTCGAGACCGCCGAAGGAACTTTTGAGCTGCTGGTCCGCGAAGCGGCCAACCCCGGCTTTCAGCCCTTCGATGTGGCCAGTTACGAGGTGAGCACAAAGCTTCATGCTCGCGAGACCACCGTGACCACGGCCAGCGTCACATTGCGTGTGGGCGAAGATCTGCACTCCACCACGGCCATCGGTCAAGGTCCGGTTCACGCCCTGGACATCTGCCTCCGGCAGGCGCTTTCCTCGGTGTACCCGGCCATTGCCGACATGAGGTTAGTGGACTACAAGGTTCGCGTGCTGGGCGCAAAAGGGGGTACCGAGTCGAAGGTCCGCGTGTTGGTGGAATGGTCTGACCATAAGCGCTCCTGGTTCACGGTTGGCATCTCCGACAACGTCATCGACGCAAGTTGGCATGCGCTGGTGGACGCGTTACGCCTGGAACTGATGCGGCTCAAAGACCGGGACCACGGCGAAGCCGTTGAGCCGGTGGTGCAGGATTATAGTTGGGGCGTTTAGACCGTGGCTTCAGCAGGCGCCGGGCGATGAGTTAGTTCGGACTGCCAGACGCCTTCGAAATCGACGAAGTACGCCAGAACTTCAATATCCGGAAACGCCTCCCACAGTGCGACGGCCGCCCGTTGGAGCTCCGCGCGATGGTGCGCCGCTTCCGCTTTCGCCTCCCCGCGGAAAGCAGCCAAGCCGCCATACGCGCCGCAATCGGAATGCAACATCAGAATGGCGCGCTTGGTGCCGTGCAGCCGTATCGACTTGCGAATCTGTTCCAGAACAAACTCGCGATCGGTTGCATGATCCGGCGACGCAAGCGATTTGGCGCCGCCCGCGATTTTGATCGGATCGGAGTTGACCACGCCAATCCGCTTCAGAAACTTGCTGAAACCCAATTGAAACCGGTTATCGAAACACCACACAATCACCGCGTCGCAGTGATACTTTTCCCGTGGCGCATCGAAGTGAAATACCTTTGTAAGCATCAGAGCCTCCTCCTCGCTTTCAGACCCAATCTCCAGTATCGGATGAAACGCGTCCCTGGCGGGTTTTGTTCCGTTTCTGGCGCTTCCTCGCCGCGCCCGAGCGCGTGGATGAGCTTTCCGCATTCACATCTCCGGCTCGAATCGTCGCAAAGAGGCTCAGGCAAACCGCGTCACCCCGTCCTTGGCTATACATAGAGGGCATTGCCTGTCCTATGCAATCGCGGCCATCGCCGGAATGCCGCTGCTGTTCACGGACCTCCAATCTTCAGGTGCATCGCCAGAGCGCCCACCATCAACACGCAAACAACCATGGCGCGAATAGGACAGTTTGCACTGTCCCCGACGCCCGCGCTCCTCGGAAACGCATCCGTTCTTCAACCGGCGAGGCCCTGCTCCCTTTCCAAACCTAGGCCGAACGCAGTACAATCGGCTTGACCCTACAGTAAGTATCGGTTTGTGCCGCGATTCACTTATCGGACCTGAGCCCTCTTGCTTTCGGGAGCCGAAAGGGAACATAAGTGCGTGCCCCGCTGCCTCTCGACGAGATCGAACGCCTGGCATCGCTGGCGAGCTATGGCATATCGAATTCGCAGCATGACGCGCGCCTCGACCGCATAACATGCACCACCCGTTATGTGTTCGATGTTCCTATTTGCCTGGTAAGTCTAGTGGATGCGGACCGGCAAGTCATTAAAAGCAAGATAGGTCTTGAGATAAACGAGATACCGCGCGATCACGCTTTTTGCGCTCACGCCATTTTGCGGGATCAAGTCCTGGTGGTTCCGGATGCCGCCAGGGAGCCGCGTTTTGCCGATAATCCTCTGGTTACTGGACCTCCGTTTGTCCGCTTCTACGCCGGCGCCCCCTTGAAAACCAACGAGGGTTTCCGTGTGGGTACGTTGTGCGTCATGGATACCGCCCCTCGTCCGCACCCTGCCGCTGAGCAACTCCGGGTCCTGGAAGACTTAGCCGCGCAAGTGGTTGAATTGCTTGACGCGAATAAGACACTGCTTTTCACTCGTAAACGTCTGCAAAAAATGGAGCAGACCGCCGTACTCGCTCTGGAGAGCAGGAGAATGGGCTCTTGGGAGTGGAATGAGGCGGAAAAAAAAGTCGAATGGTCAGAGCGAATGTTCGCCATCCTGGGCTTCCCTGTGCAGGACGCGGCGCCCCCCGTCGATGCCTGGATTGCCCGCGTTCATGCGGATGACCGCTCGTCACTGGCAACCGCATTTGAGCAAATTCAACGGTTCGCGACGCCATTCTCATTGAAATACCGGATTCAGCATCCGGAGGCGGGCGAACGCTCCATAACCACCTTAGGCGAGAGTTACCCAGACGAAACGGGCGCCATGCTGGGCGCCTTAGGAATCGCTTGGGACTCCACCGAAGCGGATCGCAAAGAACGCGCCGTCGCCGAAAGCGAAGACTTGTTTCGCAGCCTTAGTTCCGCCTGCCCGGTGGGCATTGTACGCACCGATCTTGAAGGTAACGCTCTCTATGTGAATGGGCGCGTCGCCGAAATCTGGGGAATGCCCGTCGAAGCCTTTAGCGGAACCAACTGGGCCGCGCGTGTACATCCGGACGATCTGCGGCTGCTGAGGGAAGACTGGCAAAACGAGATTCTCGAGTCCAGGCCTAGCTCATTCGAATACCGTCTGCTGCTCCCGGACGGGTCCATTCGCTGGGTCCTGGGCCGGGTCGCCCTCCTGCACGATGAAGCCGGAAAGCTTGTGGGCACTGTTGGCACCGTTGAGGACATCACCGAGCGGAAGAAGACTTTCGCGGAATTGGAGGAGGCCAAAGAAGCCGCCGAAATCGCCAACCGCGCCAAAGACCTCTTTCTTGCTAACGTCAGCCATGAGCTGCGGACTCCTTTAAATGGCGTGCTGGGAATGGCGGAGTTGCTGCTTGAGACCGAGCTTGACGAGGAGCAACGTCACATGGCCCACGTTGTCCGCGACTGCGGCTATTCGCTGGTCAGCGTAGTCAACGATATTTTGGATTTAGCCGTTATCCAGTCTTCCAAGCTGGTGGTACAGAACACTCCCTTCGACTGGGACGCCCTGCTGGCGCAGGCCATGGCTCCGCTGAAACCAGAAGCGGCTAAGAAAGGGATCTCGCTCAGCCTCGACCAGCCCCCAAAAATGGCGTTACACCTTATGGGAGATGCCCAGCGCATCAAGCAGATTCTTACCATCTATCTATCGAATGCGCTGAAATTCACGGAAGCAGGTAGTGTCACAGTCAAAGTGGAGGCGCAAACGGCCGCGCCGGATGCCCTGGCGTTGCTGGTAACGGTTTCCGATACCGGCCCGGGCATCGCGCTCGAAGACCAATCCAAATTGTTCCGGCCGTTCTCTCAACTCGATCCGTCAATCACGCGCCGACATAGTGGCGTGGGACTTGGTTTGGCCATTGCGCGCCGCCTGGCTGAACGGATGGGCGGCAGCGTCGGCGTGGTGAGTTCAGCCGGGCAAGGCGCCTCGTTCTGGCTGAGCCTTACGCTGGCTTACTCCACCGAGCCGGTGGCCAGCAAAATCGAAAGTGCCGAGCCGACTGTTGCCGTGAAGTCCCCCACGGGGCGCATTTTAGTGGTGGAAGATAGTCTGGAGAGCCAGCAGGTTGTCCTCGAGATGCTCTGGCGGCTAGGCTGCCAAGCCGATCTGGCTTCGGACGGTGCAGTGGCGCTGGAGATGATTCGCAACGGCGCATACAAGCTGGTGTTCATGGATTGCCAGATACCCATTCTGGACGGCTACCGCGCGGCAGAAGACATCCGCAGGTGGGAGCATTCCCAGAACCGTGATTTTGTTCCGATTGTCGCCATGACGGCGCACGCCATGACCGGAGACCGCGAACGCTGTCTGGATGCGGGCATGAACGACTATCTGGCAAAGCCTTTCGGTTTCCAGGAACTGCGCTCCGTTTTGAACCGCTGGACCAATGTCGACGAACCTGCCCTGCAGTGACTTGAAGAGTAG
>CAJCIT010000240.1 GCA_903970405.1 Acidobacteriaceae bacterium
CTCGGGTAGCGCTTGGGATTGCAGTACATGTCGCCCATCTCCGCTGAGCCGAGGCAGTGAATGTCGGTCTGCGGGGTCCAGATCGTGTATTCCGATACCACCAAATCCAGCAGGCCGTCGTTGTCGTAGTCGAACCAGGCCGCCGCCACACTTAAGCTGTTGGCAGGTTTTGTATCTAAGCCCGAGGCCGCCGTAACATCGGTAAAAGTGCCGTCTCCGTTGTTGTGATAGAGAGCATTCCGGCCGGCATTCGCAACGAACAGATCGGGGTGGCCATCATTGTCATAGTCGCCGGCGGCGGCGCCGAAGCTATAGCCAAGGGCTTTTCCTTCGAGCCCCGCCTTCCGGGTGACATCCTCAAAGGCGCCATCACCACGATTACGCAGCAGGCAGTTATAGAAGGAAGAGTCCACTTTCGCATTTTCAGGTAGTTTGGCGCCGTTTGTCAGGAACACATCCATGTGTCCGTCGGAATCGTAGTCAAGAATTGCCACTGCGCCGCACATGGGGGCGATGAAGTACTTCCTGCCGCTGAAATCGTTGTTGGTGCGGTAGGCGAACTTCGATTTGCCTGCTACGTTGACAAACACTGGTTTCCTTACCTGTTCCGTCCGAACAGCCCCCACGACGCAGATTGCCGCAATGAGTGGTGGAAGTGCCCATAGGGAACGACGGGTAAAGCGCATTACTTTGGTTCTACCCATCCGGCATGAACGCGGGCGGAATCATCGTTGCCTGTCAGATGGTAAGCCCTGCTAAGAAAGGCATGCGCACGCCGCCGATCATCGGTCGAACTTGAGCTTTCCAGGCCAAGATTCGCTTGCTCGATCGCGGCGGTGTAATCGCCGCGTGCGCATAAAATCTCTGCCAACGCCAATCGGGCGGGAGCAAAGGCCGGGGATCGGGCGAGCAGCGATCGCAACACAGGTTCCGCCTCACGCCCTTCGCCATTCTGCATCAAAAACCTCGCGTACGACCACTCGGGCCTCACATCCGGCTTAAGTGTATTTGCATTCAGCGCAATCGCCTTTCGATAGGCGGTCCGCGCCGCCTCGCTATTTCCCTGCTGGTCCTGCGCGGCCGCTTCGAGTAGATCGCAGTTCACTTCGAAATGGGTATCGACTGGTGGTTGCCGCCGGATCGCTGCCAGTTCCTTCAGTGCTTCCCCCGGGCGATTCACTGAGTAGAGCCATTGAGCGTAAAGGCTCCGAGTTTCGATGTCTCCCGGTTGGGCCGCCAGTAAGGTCTTGAGCCGGGAAACCGCCTCGGCGCTCTCCGGGTTCTCTTTTAACAGAGCCTTGCACAAGGCTTTGCCAATCACCGAAGATCGCGAGGCAACCTCACTCGCCTGCCTTAACCGTTGAATGGCCTCCTCTTTCGAGGCTGCGTAGTCAACCGCTGAAATCAGGTACAGTTGCAGCAACTGTGAGTCCGGGAAAACGCTCAGGCCGTGCATCGTGATATCGAGCGCCAGTCCGCCTCGATGCAGGTTCACCTGTGCCAGAGCGAGCATGCGGTACTGATCGGGATCGCAGGCCGGGTGCGCCTTCTCAAACGGTTCCAGAATCTGGATGGCTTCCTGGAACTGCCTTTGCGTGACAAGACGTCGGGCCTCTTTCAGTTCGGAAGAATCGCATAGAGGCTCCGCAAGCAGACGACACCCAAAGAGTAAACTAACTGCGCCGCATCTTACGGAAAAGGCAGAGGCAGTCACCGGTCTGACCTGCAGGCGGGCTCCCGTTTGCAAGCCGCTAACCCAAGCCGTGCCTCCTCAGCTTTGGGATCAATCTCAAGAGCTAAGCTGAGTTGCGCCTGCGCCTCGCTGAAACGGCCCATATCGAGGTAGAGCAGCCCCAAGACTGAGTGCCCATCGGCCGAGAGCGGCTGCGCTTTCAAATAAGATTTCAGGGCCAGCTCAGCTTCTGATTTTCGGCCGACTTGTGAGTAACACACCCCCAAGGGGAACCATGGCTCGTAAAAGGTTGGCATCGCCTTCACGATTTGTTCGTACGAGGTAATCGCGCCCGCGCAGTCACCTTTGTCGACCGCCGCTTCCGCTTTGTTGAGCGCCTGGTGCAACTCGCGAATGGTCGCCCAGAGCTTACTCTCCCTCTCGTCCATGGTCGCGATCACGTCTAACTGCTCGGTAGCCTTGTCGGATCGATCGATTTTCTGATAAATCTTCAGCAGCATCAGTCGAGTCTCTCGCCGTTCGCCGCCTGTCTTGAGGGCATGAAGAGCATCTGCTTCTGCTTTTGAATAGTCCCCAACGCTTAGGTAGGCTTTGGCCCGGTGCGCATAAACCTGCCAATCGTCGAGTCCGGAGGCAATTGCCTGGCTGTAGTTCGAAATGCTCCTCTCCACTTCTCCGGACTCCTGCAGATAGCTGCCATACAGAGCGAGCAAAGCACCGTTCTTGTTTCCAGCAGTGTTCAATGCGACTTTGAACTCGCGATCGGCCTCGGCTGTTTTTCCCATCTGTCCATGGGCGTACGCGAGGCCGCTCCAAATCAGAGGGTCAGCTGGAGCCAGACGGCGGGCTCTTTCGAACGCGTTCGCCGCCTTTTCAGGCGCCGGCCTGGCAAGATACAGCTTTCCCAGCAAATCCCAAAGTGGCGCCTCCTTCGGGGTCAATTCCGTTGCCTTGATCAGCGTCTCTTCAGCCAAGGGAACATTGTGCGCAAACGTTTGCAAAAGGTCTGTGTAGAGGACTACCGCCGGAACCGCTGACGGATGTGTCTTGACAAACGGTTCGAGTTCGAGAATTGCGTCAAATGGCTGGCCAAGCTGCGTGAGGGCCTTTGCGTGCAAAACTGCTGCCTGGATGGACTCAGGATTCTCACGCTGGTAAGTGCGAAGAGTCGCCTCCGCCGTTTTCCAGTCGCCCCGCTGAGCCGCCTTAGTGCCCTCGTTCAGCAAGCTGTGGTCCGGCGCGGCACCAAACAATAGGCAGAGATGAAGCGCGGCAACTGAATACGATTTGTGGCCTTTGCCTGTCATCACCCGTCTCACACTAAGGAGCTTCCACGCTCGCTTGCCGTTCAGCCGCTTCCCTCGCGATCGCGAAATCGGCTGGGGGCTGGACCGGCTCAGGCGCTGAGAAGCTGACGATCAGGGACACCATTCTTGTATTCGCGGGGCGTGCGGCCCGTGAGCTTCCGAAAAAGAAGGCCAAAATAGCTCTGATCGCAGAAACCGACGTCCTGGCTGATCTCGGCGATCGATCGGTCAGTCGACTTTAAGAGGGTCTGTGCCCGCGAGATCCGGAACTGATTCAGGTAGGTGATGAACGACTCGCCTGTCACCTGCTTAAAGAAACGCATGAAGCTGGACTTGCTCATGTGCACCCGCGCCGCCACTTCCTGGAGTGTGATCGGAGAAGCATAGTTCGCCTCAATGTGCTCGAAGACGGGGCGCAGGCGTGCCAGGCAACGCTCCTTCCGAATGTAAACATCCTCCATGCCTTTGTATTCCGAGTAATGATTCACCAGAAGAACAAGCATCATCTTCAGGTACGTCTCGATTGACAGGCGCCCCCGGTTGCTCGTGGCGGGAAGTTCGGCCGCTGCCCTGCGCATGAGGTCGAACACCTGAGCCGGTATGCCGGACGACGCCTTGACAACGTGCGGGAAAGACCCGTCCTGAGCCAGGAACGGCATCAGGTACTCAATGTCCATTCCATGATTTGCGTGTCCGCGAATCAGATCCGGCAAAAAATAGAGCACTGCCGCCCGGATCTCTCCCTTCGGATACTCGGTCATCCGATGCATCGCCATACTGCCCATGACAAACAAATCGCCGGCGGTCATGCGGTAACAGCGATCCTGCACCTGATAAACCACTTCACCGGAATGCAGATAGAGAAGCTCGAAGTAGTCGTGCCGGTTCAACCGGATCTGCGCTTCTTCTCCGAAGGCCAGGAAGCGAACATCGATCGGGAACTCCGGCCGGAAAGGGAACACATGGATACCTTCCCCGCTGATCTGCGGTTCAATCAGACCGTAAGCCCCTTGCCATTTAATAGGTGCAACTTGTCGCACAGAGACCCCATTGCAGCGGATGCCAGAAGAACGCCTTAGGATACGCTAGATGACTAGCGTGTTTCAGTCTGTAATTATATGGGATTTGGTTGTCACAAAAGCGCGGTAGTCCCCCGGAGCCAGGGGCCTTTCCTGGGCCGTCGGCGTTAGAACAACGCGTGTTTGCCAAGATGACCCCGGCTAAGCGATCCAGTCGCGGCCCCGTTCGGCTGCAACTTCCCGGAATGCCGTTTGGTGAATGCTTTGGCATAACAGCGGCGCCGCGCCAAAAGCCGGCGCACGTGTCAACTGGATTGTGGTGCCCTAGGCGTTTCCCGCTACTGATCGTTCCCGACCGACGCAACCAACTCAGTTGTTGAAACATCTGTGCTGCTGGAGCGTTACTTTCGCGCCGGCGTTTTACGGCTACTTGGAAAGTCCCGCACTGCTGGGTTTTCGACCGCCTCCTTTTTAGGCGTGAGGTTGCGGAGGGTTGCCCTAGTTATTTGGTCTTCCAGAACCAACGTGGGACTCTGTTCTTGTACTCGAGGTAGGCCTGGCCAAATAACCTTTCCAGGCTGCGTTCCTCCCGCGGCAGAATGATGAACTTCACAACCGACCACAAGACTAGAAATCCGAGTAAGACTCCGAAGCTTCCAAAATAAATGGCCAAGCCCAGCCATAGCCCCAGTTCAGCGACGTACATCGGATTGCGTGTCAATCGGTACGGGCCACGCATCATCAGGAAAGAGGGGGTCAGCCCTAGCTTCACCTTTGACGGGGCCTGGGGAATGGCGAAAGCAAGAATCCAGATTAAAAGTGCGACCGCGGGTGCGACCACGATCAGGCCAATCCAATTCCAGTATCCCGGGGATCCCTCTGCCCATCCATAACGTGGCAGGCGCGTAGAGAGTGCCCACGGAAGCACTCCATGTGCCAGCGGAATCACAATTAACCCAACGAATAGTCCCATAATGATGGCTATCGAGCGCGGCATGGTGATCATACTTTGGCTCCCTTGAATTGACGACCTTGTACTGGCAGCGGAATGAGCGAAAACATTGTTAGAGCGTGTCGCTCCGAGTAAGTACGTCAGATGCCCTGGTTACTAGGTTGGGAAACTTGTCGGTCAGAGTGAACTCAACGTCGATTCCTTCAGAGGTCAACGCCCCGTATAACGCCAGAACCAGTTCCTCTCGCCCGGAGCAGAAATCGACTACGTTCAATGTACCGGTTTGTGCAAACATCCTCCGCGGCAGGGGCATCACAGGTCGCTTTACTGAGTTCGCTTTCAGACCGGCACTTTTTTATAGGATACTGTTCCGTGACACGGGTTGCGGAAACCGGTTATCTCGCGCAGTTCGAATGTGCAAACGGAACAAAATCGGCAGGCAGTTCAACACGAATGGGAGCGACGGGGAGTATCTTCGACGCCGATTCAGCAGATCGTCAAGAACATTTCGCCGGCTCACCCGAGAGCCAAAAAAATCGACTTCTTCCTTAAGAGATGCTGTTTTCTGCTGATAGCAGAAATAACAGCTGTGGAGCGAGTGTTTGAGAACTCCCATCGCATATTTCGTGGCGTTCGGAAACAGGGGGAATACCGCCGCGCTCAAGATGACCGCGCTCAGGAAAATGAAAAGTGCTTTCAACACATCGAGCCTGCGAAGCACGGGAATCGGAACCTGTGCCAGCAGTTCCTCACCCCAGACAGTCACGGCACTGACAATCACCCCAGCAAGTACGATTCGGTCGACGAAGACCCCCTCTAGTGGCGAGAGTCTAAGCACCCGGGTTATTTCCCCCGATAAAAGATCGCTTCGCGTGCAAACAAAGCCGGACAGAGAATATCCCGTACAACGCTCCACGTATTTTTCGAGCCAGCCGCCAGTCCGATCCGACGGCATCCGGAATCCATGAACTATCTCGAGAGCTAACACCTTCTCCTGAATGTGACGCCGATCATCCTGGCTCGCGGTGTCGGGGAGGACGACGATCAAGTCAACATCCGACATGTTCGCTATGAAAGCTCCCTTTGCCGCGCTGCCGAAGAGGATTACGCTGACCAAAGGAGCGCCACTTGGCAAACGCAGTTGTGCAATGGCCTCGAGGTACTTCTGAATAGGACCGCTTGAGTTGGGCGTGAACTCGTACCGCGAGGCAATCGCAGCGTCAGGCTCATCCGCGACGCGATACACCGCTGTCCGTTGCTCCTCTTTGTCGCCAGACATAAGGCCATCATAGTCTTCATTGTGGAAAATGGCCTACCATCCATAACGCGCGTCGTCGCCCGGACCAAATGCCGCCTATGGCGAGATCTGCTCAGCCCGGATCAATACCGCCAAGGCGGCATCACATCGGTGATTGTCCAAGTCTTCTTCGGGCACGTTTGGAACCGAACATGGGCCAACGCTCGACCACGCGGCCCGCGTCGTCTGGGCAACGGGTTATTCTAGCGCCTAAAGCCTTCCACGTTCGGCGCGATCTTCAGACACGGACTTTCGATGGTTATAGATTCTCTTTCCGCTTAGATTGGATCATTCGGTAGGCACCGGCCCCTAACCATGGCAGTGATTGCGATCGATCTCGGAACCACCGCGTGCAAAGCAGCGGTATTCGAAGGCGGAACCGCGCTTGGAATTGCTTCCTGCAGTTACAACTGGTCCGCGCCCGAGGAAGGCTGGGCGAGCAGGACGCGGAGTCGTTCTGGGGCTTCGTCGACAATACAGTCCGCCAAGCTCTCATGAAGGCGCGAATCGTCGATGCACTCTGTTTTGAGGCCAGGTTGAACCTGGAAACGCTGGACAATCTGGACACCCCCATCGCCGAGCTTCGCGCCGTGGGCGATGGCGCCCGTTGCCGCCGTATCCTCGAACTGAAGGCCAGCGTGATGGACAGACCGATCAGCACCTTGCGCGTGTCCGAAGCGTCGCTACTCGGAGCAGCCATGCTGGCCCAGGCTGCGTCAGGTATCTACGCCAACCTGCGCGAAGCGGCCCACGATTGCGTTCGCCTTCAAAGCACCATCGAGCCTAACAGAAAAATCAGAGAAGCTTATGAGACGCCTACGGACGTTACCGCCAGCTTTACGAGACTCTTCGGGATTACTATCATCACTGGCGCGATCGGCGAGGAGCCGCCATCCTTGCGTGAGGCAAGCGGCAGGTTCCGGCTCATCGGTGGTCAATCGGCGCGGATCGACCGGCGCGGCTGAAGCCCAATGAAACCAAGCCTCTTTGCTTTCGTCTCACTCAGTGCTGCACTGTTCGCTGTCTCAAGCAGTCCGCCTCCCATCGTTTTCGAAAACACGATCGAGAGGTCGGGCATCCGGTTTGTTCTGGACAACAGCGCCACGCCCCAGAAACATCAGCCCGAGACGATGATTGGCGGCGTGGCGGTCTTCGATTACAACAACGATGGCCTTCCGGATATCTACTTTGTCAATGGCGCGCGCCTGCCTGAGATGGACAAGCGCGATCCACGCTACTGGAACCGGCTTTATCGAAACAACGGAGATGGCACATTCACCGACGTCACCGCGGGATCGGGGCTGGAAGGTGCGGGATACGGTATGGGCGTCGCTGCCGGCGATTACGACAATGACGGTTGGGTGGACCTCTACATTGCGGGCGTCAACAAGAACCAGCTCTTTCACAATAATGGAAACGGCACGTTTACTGACGTCACCGCGACGGCGGGAGTGACGGGCATTCAAAAGGACTCCAGAAAGCCATTCTCGATGAGTGCCGGGTGGTTCGATTACGACAACGATGGATTGCTCGACCTCTTCGTCGTGAACTACCTTCGCTGGGACCCAAACCGCGAGCCGGCGTGCCGGTCGGGCAACATTTCAGCCTACTGTACGCCTGATCAATATGAGGGCGAAGCCGATATGCTGTTTCACAACAACGGTGACGGCACGTTCACCGACGTTTCTGAAAAATCGGGAATCGGAAAGCACATTGGCAAGGGCATGGGCGTCGCGTTCGCGGATTACGATGGCGACGGTTTCACCGATATATTCGTCTCCAACGATACGTACCGTAATTTCTTGTTTCACAACAACGGCGACGGCACGTTCACGGAAACCGGAGTGCTGGCGGGAGTCGCCTATAACGATGCGGGCAAATCGATAGCCGGAATGGGGGCCGATTTCCGCGACATCGATAACGATGGCAAGCCCGACGCGTGGGTGGTCGCGATGACGAACGACACATTCCCTCTTCTGTTGAACGCCGGAGCCATCTTCAACGATGTGACCGAGGCTTCGGGGATTGCACGGCACACCCGGCGGCTCACCGCATGGGGAGCAGGAATGTACGATTTCGATAACGATGGCTGGAAGGATCTGTTTGCCGCGGGTGGTTCTGTCCTCGACAACCAGGAACTCGTGGATCGCACGCCGTCCAAACTGCCCAATCTCGTCTTGCGTAACAGAAACGGAAAGCAGTTTGACGACGCCAGCCCTGCCGCTGGCTCACAATTTCGCGAGCCGAGACAGCACCGGGGCGCGGCGTTTGCGGACCTGAACAACGACGGGAAAGTCGACGTTGTCGTAACCTGCCTCAACCAGCCGCCCGAACTCTGGATGAATCGTTCGCCCTCCGGGGGGCACTGGTTACTGGTCAAACTCATTGGCACGAAAAGCAATCGTCAAGGCCTTGGCACCAAAATCAAACTGACCCCGGACCGCGGCCCCGTGCAGTACAACCACGCTTCAACCAGCGTCGGGTTGAGTTCGTCAAGCGACGACCGGGTGCACTTCGGATTGGGTTCGGCAACAATGGCTACCAGGATCGAGCTGACGTGGCCTGGCGGCAAGCACCAGGTACTGGAGAACGTAAGGGCTGATCGGGTCATTCAGATAAAGGAAGGGAATTAGGGAACGCCAACGCATTGTTACCGATAAGCCGTTGGGCGAGCCCGCAGGCCTTCTGCTGGAAGTGGTGAGGGAAAGAGATGTTGCTCGGAGGGCAAGAAGCAGTTTTATGACTCGTAGGGAATTTGTTCCGCTTATAGCGGCGGCCGCGGCGGGCACGCTGTATTCAGAGCCGAATGATTCTTTTGTGCTGACAACGGAGCGAGGGCGCGCAGTCCTCGATTCCGCGGGCTTGGGAACGCGATCGGCCGCGAATCGGCTAGAGTTAGAATCGTGGAGCGTCTTCGCGCGGAAGAGATAGTGGGGCACGAGTGGGCGGAGTGGTATATGCTGAGTCCCCACGAGCGCTTCCTTGAATCCGCCAGGCTGTGGGAGACCTATCTCAGCCTTGGAGGATCACTTGAGCCAGAGCCCGATACTCAGAGCCCTTTCTTCGATCCGGAGGAGTGGCGCGAAAACGCTGCTCATGGGGGGGCAAGCGTGCATATTCTACGGCGCAGCGGAATTTAGCCGCGACTTGGATCTTCTGATACTCGCGGATGCGGCCAGCCTGGCGAGGCTGGTGCGAGCGATCGAGGCGCTGGACGCCGAGGTCGTTGCGGTCCCTCCTTTGGAAGAACGGCACCTATTGAGGGGGCACGCGGTCCATCTTCGGTGCCGCCGAGAAGATGTTGCAGGATTGCGAATCGATTTGATGGCTTCTTTGCGCGGCGTAGCTGGCTTCGAGGAGTTGTGGGCCCGCCGTACAACCATTGAAGTCGCCGGGGAACCCGTCGATTTGCTCGCGATGGAAGATCTAGTACGGGCGAAAAAGACACAGCGTGATAAGGACTGGCCGATGATCCGTCGCCTGGTGGAGCAGAGCTACTTTGGGCGCTCCACGAGCGCTAGCCAGGAGCTGGTGCAGTTTTGGCTGCGCGAGTTGCGCACCCCGGAGTTGCTGGTGGAAGTGGCAGGAGCGCACCCCGAGTTGGCCCGCGACGAGGCGATATTGCGCCCGGCTGTTCAAGCCGCGCTGTCGGCGGGCCTGGATGACGTGAGCGAGACACTGGAGGCTGAGGAACGGGAGGAACGCCGCAAGGACCGGGAATATTGGGCTCCGCTTAAGCGTGAACTTGAGGAATTCCGGTTGAGCCGAAGAAGGGAATAGACGAAAGGCATATCGAAGCGGAGTTCGGTGGCTTCGCTCTATCCTCCGAAAGTTGGATGCAGGCAGCATTATTTGGCGGTTTTCACTTTGTCTTCTGGTTTCGGCGCCGGCTGGTTTTCCTTGATCGTCTCAATGGCCTCTTTGGCCTCATCGCGAATTGGATATGTCACTCGCTTCGATTTAATGCTGGTCTCCGGATCGCCGGCCGCCACCCGTTCAAGATCAGGTATCGCAGTGAGGTCGGCAAGCAAGGCGAGACCCTTGCAGCCAGTCTGGCGGATCAGCGGATCGCGATCGTTCAATGCCGAGAGTAGCGTTTGACGAATCGTGGTTTTCGATTCAGCGCTGATGTGCGGAAGGTTGCGGCTATCGCACATCTGGAGAATCACCAGCATCAAGCTGAGCTTGGTCTCGCGATCGGGCTTTGCCCCCAGCCGCTGCATTACTCTCGGCAGGGACTTGTCGCCGAAGCTGGAAAGCGCTGCAACCGCTTCATTGCCCGTGTTCACTGCATCCAGCAAAACATCCGAGGAGCGGGGAACTCTTAATTCAGCCAAGGCCCACACCAGATCGATGCGAAGCTCCTCTTCGTTTCTGGAGAATGACGCCGGGTTTCGCGAAGACAGGTTCTCCGCCGCGAGGGCCGTGATGAGCGCCTCCACCAACGCTTCTCTGGCCGGCTGATCGTTGTTCAGTATCAAATTCCGGATGCCATCGCGGGGGGCGGTATGCGAGGGTTTGCCTTTCATGCCAAGCTGGACCAAGGCGTCGAACGAAGTTCGGCGCGCTTGCCAATCGGCCGCAGCCTGCAATGCCCGAGCCAGGCGGAGAGTTTCGCGCGAGCGGACGGACGCACTGTCCTCGGCCCTCGCCGTGGTAGTCACCTTAAGGAAAAGAATCGCAAGCGCCAAGAGGACGAAGGAGCTCCGACCTGCAGCCTCAACCGCGGATGTTGCGAAGAACCTTGCGCTGCGATATCTCGATGGCAACCGTCGTCACCATTCCTTTCTCCGCGCCGAATTTACGCGTAGGCCTTCAGTTTCTGAATGAGCTGAGCGCTGCCGGCGGGCTTCTTGACGACTTCGTCCACCAGAGCGGCTTCGCCGCGCGTCTCGAAAACCTGGGTGTCCGCGCCGGTCAAAACGATAAGATGGATTTCCGGGTTGATCAGCTTCAGGTCGCGAATCAACGCCAGTCCCTCTGCGGAGGTGGGCATATTCAAATCGATCACCGCGCAATCGGGGCGATGGTCCGCGGCAAGCCGCTGCGCTTCGAGCCGTCCGCCGGCCTCGAAGACTTCGAATCCACTCTTGCGTAGCAGCAGAGCGCGGATTTCCAATTGGTCAAAATCGTCGTCGACTACAAGTACTTTCATAAAGGGACAGCCGGACTTCACGAGGAAACTACCGCGCGAAGACAATGCGAGCCATGGCCAGGCCAGGCATGGCCTGGTTCCAGCCGTCGGGCAGAGAATCGAAGGGGAGGCGGAAAGTGCGTGACTGGTTGGGTTCGAGCGGTCTTGAAGCGGGCAGCACGATGGGAACCCGCTCACGATAAATCTCGCGGCCGTCAAAGCCGTGGAACATACAGAAGACGTCCACGCTCTTCAATGGGCGCGACCCTTTGTTGGTAATCTTCCCCTCAATCTCTACCACCTGTTGCTGCATGAAGTTTTCGGTAGCTTTTATTTGCACATCGCTCAGCGACAGATTGGCAGCGTAAGCTTTCGCTTCAGGAGACGCCTGCACGTCTCCGCCCTGTTGGGGGACTGGCCGATTGAGATAGAGGAGACCGGCGGCCGCCAACACCACCGCCACGCCAAGCACGATTGTCAACGTGACTGAGAGGCGGGGGCGCGACGCAACCGGAGTGGATCCCATGACTCGCTCTGCCTAGTCTAGCGCTGAAGCGGCTCAGAAAGGGACACGATATTTCACAATAAGTACCGGGTGTTGCAACTCGCTTAGTGGCCTTCTGATTCCAGAAAGCGTTCGGCTTCGAGCGCCGCCATGCAGCCTGCCGCCGAGGCGGTGATAGCCTGGCGATATTTACGATCCTGCACGTCGCCGGCGTGGAAGACGCCGGTAATGTTGGTTCGCGCGCCGCCGTGCGAGACGATGTAACCGTCCTCATCGAGATCCAATTGACCGATGAAAGGTTTGGTGTTTGGAATGTGCCCGATGGCGACAAAGAAGCCATCCACGCCGCGCGTATACGATTCGCCCGTGACGAGGTTCTTAAGCTGGACGCCGGTGACGTAGCCCTTCGAGACGTCGAAGATGTCTTCGACGATCGAGTTGGTGATGAATTCGATCTTCGGATTCGAGCGAGCGCGGTCGAGCATGATCTTGGATGCGCGGAAGTTCTCGCTGCGGTGAACCATCATGACCTTGCTTCCAAAGCGCGTCAGGAAGTTCGCCTCTTCCATGGCCGAATCGCCGCCGCCCACCACCATAATGAGTTTTTCGCGATGAAAGAATCCATCGCACGTGGCGCAGGAACTGACGCCATGGCCAATCAGCTTCTGCTCATTGGGAAGATTCAGCCAACGCGCCGAGGCGCCGGTGGCAACAATCAGCGTGCGCGTCTCAAGCGCCATACCGTCATCCAGTTCAAGGCGAAACGGGCGCTTTGAAAGGTCTGCCTTAACTGCGCGTCCGGCGCGGTATTCGGCGCCGAAGCGGATGGCCTGCTGCTTCATGTTTTCAACCAGCTGCGGACCTTGCACGCCCCCAACGAAGCCTGGGAAGTTTTCAACCTCGGTGGTAATGGAGAGCTGGCCGCCGGGTTCGTGGCCCTCCAGCACAACCGGCTTGAGATTGGCGCGCGCGGCGTAAATCGCGGCCGTGTTGCCGGCGCAACCGGAGCCGAGGATGATGACGTTATCCATATCTTAATTTGCTTTCCAGTTGTTCGATGTTCCGAATGAGGCAATTGTTCAAGGCGAGACTGGCGACTTCGGACGCCGTGCGGCGCCAGGAAGGAATTTTGAGTTCCAGGATATCAGCCCTAGGGATGCAAGCCGGCGTGTGCGGATCCTTTCGCAGCCAGCAGTCTTGGCTAGTCTCCTCAACAGTAGTTGACGCTCGTTCCTATTACGGCTTCGATTACGACCTTGGGAGAGACAGGCTCGGTTGGCGGCGAAGCCTTAATGCCAATCCAGAGCCGGGCGGCCAGAAATCCGTGAAAAAGCTTCCGCCCGATTTTTTCAAGTGACAGCTTCCCGCCGGTCATACATTTGGCGGGGTACCCTGAAAGCAAGGTCATGAACCCGTGAAGAAATCATAGCCCGCTTGGGGGAAAACGAAGCCGCGCTGCGCAAGCAGGGAGTGGCTCATGCCGCTTTGTTCGGTTCGCGGGCGCGAGGCGATCAACGCCCCGAAAGCGACACTGACATCGTGATCGATTTCGGTCTTGCGGCTCCCGTGGGTGTTTATGAATATGTCCGGGTCAAGGAATACATCGCTAGCCTGTTTTGAGGGCCGGGTTGACGCTCGGCGCCACCTAATGCCAGAAGTGACCGGTGATGCGGTAGGCAGCGAGCGCGCCCACATAGGCGAGCGCAAGCATATAAGAGAACTGAGCAATGGGCCACTTCCACCCGCCGGTCTCGCGCTTGATGACGGCGATGGTGGAAAAACACTGTAGCGCAAAGGCAAAGAAGACCAGCAGGGCGACGGCGCCAGCCGGGCTTAGGTCGCGCCGCACAGCAGTCTGCAATCCACCCGACTCTCCTTCGCCAACCCCGTAAATAGTTCCCAGCGTGCCCACAATGACTTCGCGAGCGGCCAGCGAAGTGATGAGCCCGACCCCGATCTTCCAGTTGAAGCCCAGCGGCTTGATAGCCGGCTCAACCGCTTTCCCAACCATGCCGACATAGCTGTGTTCGATATCGGGAGACTTCCCGTGCTTCATGGGCAAATGCTCCAAAGCCCACATCACCACCGCCACCAGCAGAATCACCGTCCCGGCGCGGTGAAGAAAGACGCGTCCGCGATCCACCACGCGCAGGCTGAGTGAACGCACAGTAGGCCAGCGGTAAGGGGGCATCTCCAGAACCAGGGCGGTGCTGCGGCTCTTCAGGACGGTCGACTTCAAGAGACGCGCGGTCAGGACCGCTGCCAGGAAACCGAGAACATACAGGCTGAGCATGGTGGCGGCCGGTAGTGAGAACACGCCGCCGAGAATCGGCAGGTTCGGCACAAAGGCCGCGATGATTAGGGTGTATACCGGCAAGCGGGCCGAACAGGTCATCAACGGCGCAATCAACATGGTGGCCGTGCGGTCGCGTTTGTTTTCAATGACGCGCGTGGCCATGATCGCGGGCACCGCACAGGCATAGGCGGAGAGTAGCGGGATGAAGGACTTGCCCTGCAAGCCGAACTTCGCCATGGTGCGATCCGCAATCAGCGCGGCGCGCGCCAAGTAGCCCGAATCCTCCAGGATGCCGATGAACAGGAACAACAAAAGGATCTGCGGCAGAAACACCACCACGGCGCCAACTCCGCTCCAGATGCCATCGATCAGCAACGAGCGGAATAAGTTGTCGGGAAGCTGTGCGCCAATCCAATGACCGGTGATGCCGACCAGACTCGTAAGACCATCCATAATCGGCTTGGCCCAGGAGAAAATGCTTTGGAAAACGGCCACCACGACGGCGACGAAAACAAGCGGTCCGGCGACGGGATGCAGGAAGACGGCGTCCAGGCGGCGGGTCCAAAGCGGCGGCGCGGGCGGCCGGTAGGCAGCGGATTCTCCCAACTTGGTCGCCCATTGGCGGCACTTCGGGACGTCTTGCAAAACGGGCAGTTCAACGCGCGGCCTTTTCGGTGCGGTCAGGCTGACGGCGGTGGCTACGAGGAATTGCTGGATGCCGTCGACGCCCGTCCCTTTGGCCGCGCTGATCAGGGCGACCGGCGCTCCCAGATCGGCTGCCAGTTGAGCCACATCGACGCTTCCCCCGCGCAGAGCGAGGTCATCGGCCATGTTCAAGAGGACCAGCGTGGGCAAGCCTAAGCTGATAATGGGCGCGGCCAGCACAAGATGGCGGCCGAGGTTGGTGGAATCCAGAATCAAAATGATGGCGTCGGGCTTGGGCGTGCCGGGCATTGCGCCCCGCAGTACGTCATGCGATACCCGCTCGTCCTCGGAGCGCGGCTCCAGGCTATAGACACCGGGCAGGTCCACCAGCGTGACCGGGTGGCGATCTTTGAGCTTCGCTAATCCGCTGCGATGTTCGACAGTGACGCCGGGGAAGTTGGCCACTTTTTGGCGAAGTCCCGTCAAGCGGTTAAAAAGAGTTGACTTGCCGGAGTTCGGCGGCCCGACGATGGCCACTGTGATTTCGCGCTGCCCTGGCGATCCCGGTGTGGTTCGCGGAATGGGAATGTTCGGGTTCGGCAGTAAACCGATGGACGGCGAGTCTTGGTGGCAACTGCTCATCTCAAACGCGCTTTCTCACGTGTCCGACCGCGAGCTCTTGGCCCGAAGGTACAGCCGAGCGGCTGTGTCGCGGCGCAAAGCAACCTCCGACCCGTCTACCCGAAACACGCGGGGTCCGCCGCCCGGCGCCCGGCGCGCCGGAATGATTTCGTGGCCCGGCAAGAAACCCAATTCCATCAACCGCCTAGCCAAGTCTTCAGGAAGATCCAACCGGTCCAGAATGCCGCGCTCGCCCATGCGCAAATCGGCGAGCGTACGAGCCTCATGCCTACCGTCAACTGGGCCACCGCCATTCACCTGGGAGGCCAAGCTCTTCTTGAAATTCATTTGTAATCCCAGTATTCGTCTGGGCTCTAGCCGAGTCAAGGAAGAAATACGACCACTTTAGTCCGGCTTCCTGAGAATCAGTATACACGTAGTCGACGTGCTGGATGGAGAATGAGGTGGAAAAGCTCCGCCGGCACAGCCAATTAGCGTTTGTCACGTGCCCATGAGGCGACTTGTTCGGAGGCGGCGATGTGCCTGGGCGACAATCTGGTTATGCCCGCCTCCGACCAGCCAGATTCGCCCGTGCGCCGCATTCTTCCTTACACCACAGTTCTTTTGATCGCCGTGGCCATCTACGTCGGGTATATTTTCTACAGTCGCTGGAGCACGGGACGCGAGGCCGAGAAGCGCGCCGCCGAAGCCAAGCTCAGAGACGATCGCTTCGTTGCCGGGCTCCTGGGCGGCGCCAACGGACCCGTAAAGCTGTTAACCTTCACCGCTCCCTCGCTCGCCAAACGAGGGGAAACCATCACACTGTGTTACGGCGTCTCGAACGCTGTCTCCGTGACGGTGGAGCCCCATGTCGAAGACACCAAGCCCTCTTACTTGCACTGCATGCAGACTGTGGTTAAGAAAGAGACCACCTACACGCTTACCGCAAAAGATGCCGCGGGCCATACGGCGGGCGGCTCACTTACTGTACACGTGCGGTAACGCCGGTTTCGGCCGGGGCGCCGGTCATCTGCGCCGAGGCGAGGTAGACGGCGTTCATCACTAAACGGAAAGTGCCCCAGCTCTGCCCCCGAAACTGCGGCCGGAATCCAAATAGCAGAATGTGTCCCTTGCCAAGCCGCACATCCATCAAGAGCGGCTTTCCGGCAACCATCGGCTCACCGGACAGGAATCCGCTCGCCAGCACATTGCTTGACGCATACTTGCCGATCGCCCTTACTTCGCGGTCGCCCTTGTTGAACTCCGGCTGCAAAAGATTCTCATAGGCTTGGCCGCCGCTCGAAAAAACATAGGCATTCGGCGGCATCCCAAAGGCAATCGGCATCTTCGTGTCAAAAGTCGCTCGCAAAATTGAACCGGGGCAGTAGTAAGCATTCGCCGATTCATTCTCCGCCGCCGGATGCAGCAAGAGCCGCACCGGGAGGCCAAACACGCTCGCCGGCAATTCACCGGCTTGATCGAACGCGATCAGCCACCCTCCCCGGCGCACAAACTCTTCTAGCTGGGTCAAGCCCGCCAGCTCCAGACCGCCGGTATACTCCGGGCGCTGCAGAATGGGGGGCCCATCGCCCTGCCGGTCCGTCCGCTGCCCTTCGCAATACCCATGTGAGATTGCGTCCGCCGCCTGCGCGGGCAGAATGATGGAGTCGAACTTTTCGTTAAGGTCGCCATGCTGCAAATCGGCGTTGCGCAATGCCGCGTGCGCGACATGTTCATGGTCAAGCAGCCACTCCGTCCAGCCCGCATCGATGTTCGCCATCCAGGAAAGGTAGACGCCCACGCGAGGCGCCCGAATGGCATACGGCCCCGCGTTGAATTCGCTCGCTGCCGATTCCCCCTCCACCAGCAGTCGCCCGTCGTTCGCCCAGCGCAGGGTTTTGCGCTGCTCCAGAAGGTCCGCCATCTGGGTAAAGAACGCGCTGTCGCGATGATCGCGCTGGTCACTCTGCACCGCGGCATCCGGGCTCCCCTCCAGGGCCGCAGACTTGACAGGTACCGGCGCAGCCAGCCGCACCACATCCACGCCCATCTGCATCGGCAGGGTCCAGCCGGCGATATCGTACGGGCGCTTCACGCCGCCGTTTGCCGAACTCCGGATATCCGGGTACTTCTGCGGCTCCATCAGGTCTATCAGGTAACCGCGAAACGGCTGAGCGGCTTCGATCAGAAAAGTTCCTGCCGGCAGAGCATGACCCTCGGCCTGAATCGGCTCCGTCAACCGCTGCACCTGAATGCCCGCCAGTTGCAGACGGATCAAAAGCTCTCGCGCCGCAGTCGAGTCCCATTGCTTTTCTGGAATCGCATAAGCGAATGGCTGCGTTGTCTCTCCTAAGTGAATCTCGGCCTTCGCCGCCGCGTAGCCTTTGTACAGAAAGTCTCTACTTCGCACTGAGGCAAGATCGAGAATTGCCATGTCCGCCGTTAGCATGTATCGAACCGCATCGCGCAACGTCCAGCGTCCACCTTTCCACGGGCGCTCATAGAAGATAGTGGGCTCTTTCGTCGGCAGGCCGTTCTCAAAGCGCGGATGGAAGTCTGACTCCTTGTAATCCACGGGCGTCGCATACCGGTCGCCCGCCGTCTCCGTCAGAATGCCGTGCATGTTATGAAACGCCGGCACGGAGCGAAGCCCGCCATTCCACCAGCCGTCAAAGCCCCAATACGAAATGGCCCCGGGCATATCCTCCCGCGCAAAACGATCCTTGATGGCCGAGCCAATCTGATTGATCCCTTCCATCACCGAAGCCGGAATGTTCGGATTCAGCGGCTCAGCGTAAGGCGGCACGAAAATCCGCGCCGGAAACGGCGGCGCTTGATGCTGGTTGTAGACAATCTGCGGATACCAGGTTTGAAACAGCAGCTTCGTGACGTTTCGCGTCTCTTCCAGGTTCAGCATGAACCAATCGCGATTGTTGTCATGGCCCGCGTACTTCTGGTAGAGCCACGGCATGGGCGCCCCATCGTAGGGAGTCCCGACGTTTGACCTGTACCAATCCGCAACAAGATCCAGACCGTCCGGATTAATGCACGGAATTTGAATCACAATCGTGTTGTGCCGGATGGCCTGCATCTCCGCGCTCTCATCTGTCAGCAGCCGGTAGGCCAGTTGCGGCGCCTGTTGGGCCGGCGCCACCTCGGCGGCGTGCAACCCCGAATCGATCCACACGAATACCTTGCCCCGCGCGGCCAGCGACTTCGCCTCTTCATCGGTCACTTGGCCCAGCGCCAGCTTCCGATTGATCTCGCGGTACTCATCCAGATTCTTCAGGTTTTCGGGCGACGAAATAAAGGCCGCGAACATCGGCTTACCCATCGATGTCTTGCCGAACTCCACCCAAAGCAATCGGCCGCTGGCGTGGCTCAACTTCTCGAAATAGCTGGTAATCTGTGAGTAGTTGGCGAGTTTGTAGTCGTCGCCTGGGTCAAAGCCGAAATGCTCCAGCGGAGTGGGGACGGTGGCCCCGCTGACACTCGCCGCGAGCGTGGCCAGGACGAGAACGGCCCGCCGCGCCAAGAAAATTTGCCCGAAAATTCGTTTTTGACACATCTGCTTGAGATATCGAGGTTGAGGACAATCGTACTATGCCCATCAATGCCGTGGCGCCCCGTGCCATCCGCGACACCGCCTTCAAGATTGGCCTTGTCCAGCACGCCTGCTCCACGGATTCAACAGTAAATCTGGAACGCGCTATCGCCGGCATCCGCCAGGCCGCCGCACAAGGCGCTGAAATCGTCAGCACTCAGGAGCTCTTCCGCTCACAATACTTCTGCCGCGAAGAGAATACAGATCTCTTTGCACTTGCCGAGACCATCCCCGGCCCAACCACCGAAGCGCTGGTTAGCGTCGCCCGCGATCTGCGCGTGGCCATCGTCGCGTCGCTCTTTGAAAAGCGCGCCCAGGGCCTTTATCACAACACCGCCGTCACCATCGATGCCGATGGCGAAATCCTTGGCCTCTACCGCAAGATGCACATTCCCGACGATCCGCTCTACTACGAGAAGTTCTACTTCACCCCCGGCGACCTGGGCTTCAAGAATTTCGAAACGAAATACGCGCGTGTTGGCGTGCTGGTCTGCTGGGATCAGTGGTACCCCGAAGGCGCGCGCCTCACCGCCCTCCAGGGCGCCAGCGTCCTCTTTTATCCCACCGCCATTGGTTGGCACCCGTCAGAGAAGGCCGAATTCGGCGCCGCCCAACTCGACGCCTGGCAAACCATCCAGCGCGCACACTCCATCGCCAATGGCGTCTATGTCGCCGCCACGAACCGCACGGGCTTTGAGGGCTCCGCCGACAATGGCCTTGAGTTTTGGGGCTCCTCATTCGTCTCCGACCCTTTCGGCCGCGTTCTGGCGCAGGCGCCTCAAGACAAGGATCACGTCCTGGTGGTTGAATGCGATCCAAAGAAAATGGACGAAACACGTAAGAACTGGCCGTTCCTTCGCGACCGGCGCATCGATGCTTATGCTCCACTTACAGAACGCTGGCTTGCCTAAAGTCATGGCGACGTCCCTATCGCACTCGCCCCTCTATCACGGTTTCCGCATGCCCGCCGAATGGGATCGCCATGAAGCCACCTGGCTCGCCTGGCCCCATGAGGAATCCGATTGGCCGGGAAAGTTCGAGGCCATTCCCTGGCTCTACGGCGAAATCGTCCGCCACCTCGCTCGTGTGGAGCGGGTCCACATCATCGTCGCCGACGAAAGTATTGAGGCGGAGGTCCGCGCAACGCTCGCGCGCTGCCACGTTAATCTGGATGCGGTCCGCTTCTTCCACGCGCCCACCGATCGCAGTTGGACACGCGACTTCTGCCCCATCTTCCTCAAGTCGGAAGCCTTTGATCTCGATTCCGCTTATGCCGACCTCGGCGAGCCTGAACCGGCGCGCGTCGCGGTGGCCGACTGGCGCTTCAACGGTTGGGCCAAGTACGACAACTGGAGGCAAGACGACGCCGTTACCGGCCTCCTTGCCGCGCAGCTCGGCCTCGACGTCTTTACGCCTATGTGGAACGGCCAGCGCATCGTTCTGGAAGGCGGCAGTATTGACGTTAATGGCGCCGGCGCCATTCTCACCACGGAAGAGTGTCTGCTGAGCTCCGTTCAGGCCCGCAATGCACAACTGACGCGCGAGGATTACCAGAGAATCTTTGCCGAATTTCTCGGCGCCCGTCATACGGTTTGGCTGCGTAACGGCATTGCGGGCGACGATACTCACGGCCATGTCGATGACCTCGCCCGTTTCGTAGATCCAGAGACCATCGTCATTGCCTGCGAACCTGATTCCCTTGAGACGAACCACCTGCCGCTCCGCGAAAATCTCGCCGTGCTGCGCGAATCGCGAGATCAGAACGGCTCGCCCTTTCGCATCGTGACGCTGCCCATGCCGGAGCCGGTTTACTTCGACGGCCAGCGCTTGCCCGCCAGCTACGCGAACTTCTATATCGCGAACGAACTGGTCCTGGTGCCCACGTTCAATGACAAGAATGACCGTGTTGCGCTCAACACACTCGCGGAACTCTTTCCTTCGCGCCGCGTGATCGGCATCGCCTCCACCGATCTGGTTCTCGGCCTTGGGACCCTGCATTGCATGACCCAGCAACAGCCGGCTTTGTGAACGTCTACGCCATTCTCGGCCTGATCCCGCTCGCCGTGTGGATCTCGCTCGCTTTCTTTCGCGGCCGCTTCTGGTCAGTCCGCCGCCACCTGTTGCCGTCGATGCCTCTAGCGGCTGATCTTTCAAAGACGGCGATCGCCGTGATCATCCCGGCGCGCAACGAAGCGGCCTCCATCGGTCTGACGGTCACTTCGTTGCTTGCGCAGCGCTATCCCGGTCCCGTTCACATCTTCGTCGTCGATGACGAAAGCACAGACCGCACGGCCGACTTTGCCCGTCAAGCTGCCGCCTCGGTGAACGCCGGCGATCGGCTCACGGTGCTGCAAGCGGGTCCGCGGCCGGCTGGCTGGACGGGCAAGATGTGGGCTGTTTCGCAAGGCATTGCTCAGGCGACAATCGACTCACCCGCCTATCTCCTGCTCACCGACGCCGACATCGATCACCACCCGGACAATCTCACACAACTCACATCCTGGGCTACTCGTGGCCGCTACGCCCTGACGTCACTGATGGTGAAGCTCCACTGCCACACACCGGTTGAGCGCCTGCTGATCCCGGCCTTCGTCTACTTCTTTTTCATGCTCTATCCGCCCGCCTGGATTCGCCGCGCGAGATCGCGCACGGCGGGCGCTGCCGGCGGCTGTATGTTGATCGCGCCCGCGGCGCTCTCTGCCGCGGGAGGAATCGCCGCGATTCGTGGTGAGATCATCGATGATTGCGCGCTCGCTCGCGCCGTCAAGCGTAGCGGCGGCAGCGTTTGGCTGGGTCTCACTGCGCAGACTCACAGCCATCGCATTTATGAGAGCTTCGGCGAAGTGGAACGCATGATCTCCCGGACCGCTTTCAATCAGCTTCGCCACTCCCCGTTATTGCTGGCCGGCACGGTCCTCGGTTTGGTAGTGACGTACCTTCTGCCACTGGCGCTTCTGCTGTCGCTGGACCGCACCGCAGCCGCCCTGGGCGCCGCTTCCTGGCTTTTGATGTCGGCTACTTACCTGCCGATGGTTCGTTTCTACGAACTCCCTGCCCTGTGGGCGTTAACGCTTCCAGCAGCGGCGGTCTTCTATCTGGCGGCAACGGTTCACTCGGCCATCAAACACTGGACTGGCCGGGGCGGCGAATGGAAGGGCCGTGCCCAGGATGCGTCTCGCTGAAGGCGCTCGGTTGCAGATCCATTGCGGGCGGCCGATTGGCAATCGGCCCTCCATGGGTATTGCTTAACTTAAATTAATTAATCTCCGACGCTTCAGAGCCGCGACCGTCAGGGGGCGACCGCGGTGCTGGTCCCGCGCGGCCAAGCGGTCGCTCCCTTACGGTCGCGGCTCAGTAGGCGGGCGCTTAAGTCAGGCACGATTCTTTTCACGGGTTCTCAGAACGGAAGGCCTATTCGCTGGGCAGGCGTCCTGAGAGATACTGCCGGAGCGGCTTCAGCCGTTGGCC
>CAJCIT010000241.1 GCA_903970405.1 Acidobacteriaceae bacterium
CTATCCGGCACTAGCAAGCATGAGCCGCGAGTCCCGCCTGGTCGAGCCCGGAGTGACCTTTCACGTGACCGCCCGAGGCACTATCGCCAGGATGTCTTTCTCGGCCGAAGACCGCGCCAGCTATCTCACGCTTCTCTCCCAACGAGCCGGGCAGGAGGGCCTTGAACTCCTGGGCTGTGTCTGATGAGCAATCACGTTCACCTGCTGGTGGTCCCCGCCAAACGCGACTCGCTGGCGCGCACGATGAAGCGCGCGCAGTGGCGAATACGCGCAAAGCACCAATCGGCGTTGCGTCCTCCGCTCCGGGCATCTGTGGCAGTCGCGGTTCTTGTCCGCTCAATGGCGACGCCGTCTGGACGGTGCTGCGCTACCTCGAGTCGAACCCTGTGGGCGGGACTCGTCGCGACGGCCGAGGCTTCTTTCTGGTCCTCCGCCACCGTTCACTGTGGTCTGGCGGAGGCGCCGCCGTTTCTGTGGCGAACCCCCGTTCATAACTAAGCGCTGCCGGTAGAACACTCAAGGAAGATGCAATCGCAGAAGGCGGCTTGGCTTTTGATTGATTAGCTGGCGCTGCAACTCTCTTGCACTCTCCAGAAACCCCGTGTCAGGGTTACGCCAATGCGACCAGTTGCATGCCAAGCGCGGCTGCTTTCTAGGCGCAGCGACTTGAGGAAAAAGCAGTGTTATCAATGACTTGTAGGTTTGGCTCCCCTTCGTGGACGATTATCGAACTTTTCTTAACCGTCCGCCAGTCGATTTTGCTCTTTTAGGAGCGACCATACCAGTTCCCTAGTAGCGGAACAAGGGGACTCCGTCCTTGTATATCCCCTGGGATTTAGCGCTTTATTGCCAGGGCTGGCTTCCCGCTTACAGGTTTGGTTCCATTAATATATGCAAGGGTTAAATACCCACGCTTTGAACTGCGCGGTTCTTGCGGGCCGAGAGGACAAAACAACGCGCATGTTCGACCTCACGCAGGGCGTGTTTCATGGCACGGCCTTTTGCCTCGCTCCGAATTTATTTCTGACTGCCGCCCACGTCTTTCTTCAAACTAAGGCCGTCGGCCCCGATGTTTGCGTGGCACGATTAACGCCGGGCAGCTTCCACGGAATCACCGTTGAAGACGTTGAACTATTCGACGACATTGATGTTGCTCTGCTGCACTGTCCGGGCTTGGCGGCGGATATTCTGCCGTTCAGCTTTATGCCTCTGCCCTATCTCGCGGACGTGTTCTGCGCGGGCTTCGCGTTCGGCTTTCAGCCTCCCGTATTTCATATGCGCGCCTTCAAGGGTCACATTGTCAATCGACGCGAGCTTGATTTGCTCAAGGCTGGCCCTCCAGGCTACGAGCTTTCGTTTATTGCCCCACCCGGATTGTCCGGTGGAGGCCGGGGCTGGTGGGCCATGGAAACATGGCCGCCGCCTTCCCTGCGACAATATAAATGGGGCTTACTTATGGAAGTGCATTTCAATACTGACCTGCAAACGAAAGTGAACCGCCTCGCGGCTGAGAATCAAAGCGAAGCGGCGGAATACGTGCAGCAGCTTGTCGAGCATTATGTTGACCATGACGGCTGGTTCCGAGAGAAGGTAAAGTCTGGGCTAGCGCAACTCGACCGGGGCGAGTACCTCACTAATGAAGAAGTCGCGGAGCGCATGAAGCGGGCATTTCCGTCATAAATGCAGATTCGGTGGTCACCGGACGCTTACGCCGACCTTTTGGCGATTGGCCAGCATATTCAAAGGGACGACCCTGAAGCTGCGGTGCGAGTGGTAAATACCCTTTACGAAAATGCCGTTGCCTTGAATACATTTCCGAACCGGGGCCGGAAAGGGCGAGTAGCGGGAACACGCGAATTACCATTGTCGCCCCTGCCCTTCATAATCGTGTACCGCGTGCTTACTGAAGCGGTCGAAATTGTGAATATCATCCACGGCGCGCAACTATGGCCGAGAGCTTAACGGAACCGCTTACCAATGTCCATCATGTCGAGCAGGAAGGCTTTACGCTCTGTTTTAGAAGCTTCGGCACCAAAGAACATCAGCCCTGGCAGCGGCTGCGAGCCACCTTGTCGGTATTGCGGCCTGTGGCGACAACTTTAAAGCCGTGGGCCAAAGCTGCCTTGGCGATATCCACGCCCATGCCGCGCCCGGCACCCGTGATGAGCCAAACTTTATTCGTAGTCATGGTTTACTCCTTCTATTGATCTAAGTTTGATGCCGGTCAGCGGCCGGTCATGCCGGCCTGGGTCGCGGGGTAACGGTCTCCCAGCACGCTGATCTTTGAGACCGCCTCCGCGATCGCCCGAAGATCCTGTTCCGTCAGTTCGATGGCGGCTGCACCGATATTCTCGTCGAGGCGATGGAGCTTCGTGGTTCCGGGGATGGGAACGATCCATGGTTTTTGAGCGAGCAGCCAGGCGAGCGCGATCTGCGCAGGCGTTGCTTTCTTCTTGCGCCCGATATCTTCCAGCAGGTGCACCAGAGGCTGGTTCGCCTTGAGCGCCTCCGGCGTGAACCGCGGCAAGGTGGTGCGATTGTCGTTGCCGCCGAACGTCGTGGTTTCGTCCATTTTGCCGGTGAGAAAGCCTCTGCCCAAAGGGCTGAACGGCACAAAGCCGATCCCCAGCTCATCGCACGCCGGCAATACTTCCGCCTCAGGCTCGCGCCACCACAGTGAATATTCGCTTTGGACCGCAGTAACGGGCTGGACAGCGTGCGCGCGGAGGATGGTGGAAGCGCCTGCCTCGCTTAATCCGAAGTGCCTGACCTTGCCTTGCGCGATGAGTTCCTTTACCGCTCCCGCGACATCCTCGATCGGCACATTAGGATCGACGCGGTGTTGATAGAAGAGGTCAACGGCCTCTACCCGCAACCGCTTCAGTGAGTCTTCGGCGACCTGCCGGATGCGCTCGGGCCGGCTATTGGGCGCGCCCGTTCCGCCGGGGCCAAGGTCAAAGCCGAACTTGGTGGCAATGACGATGCCCTTCTTCACGGACGCGAGCGCCTCGCCGACCAGCTCCTCGTTCGTGAAGGGGCCGTAGACCTCGGCGGTGTCGAAGAACGTGACGCCGCGCTCGACCGCGGCGCGGACCAGTGCGATCATCTCTTTCCTGTCCGGAGCCGGGCCACGGTGATAATTCAGGCCCATGCAACCGAGGCCTATTGCCGAGACTTCGAGGCCGCTTTTTCCAAGTTTGCGTTTCTGCATCGTTCTCTCCTTACTTTCCAGCTTCTTCAAAAACGCGTTGCGCAATCGGCAGCGCGGTATTCGCGGTCGGCCAGCCCGAATAGAAAGCCAAATGCGTAATAACCTCGATCAGCTCATCCCGACTGACGCCGTTTTCCAGGGCCCTCTTCAGGTGGAACGGTAGCTCATTCGTCCGGTAGAGAGAGACAAGGCTCGCGACTGTAATCAGGCTACGATCAGGTGGCGACAATCCCGGCCGCTCCCACACCTGGCCGAACAGCACCTTGTCGGTAATTTCCGCGAGTGCCGGCGCGATGTGACCGAAAGATTTGCGCGACGTTGGGTTCATCTGACATAATTCGCTCCTTATTTGTTTTGAGGACCAGCAAGGTATTGCTCCTCGGTGACCTTTTCCAGCCAATCAACGTTCTTGCCGTTTAGAAGCTCCGTTACGGCAATGGTGACATGGCGTTCTTTGGGCTCGCCCCATGCCAATGCTTCACGCCCGGCGGACACCAGAGGACGTCTCCAGGACGGATTTCCTCAACGGGATCTCCCCAGCACTGGGTCCAGCCAAGGCCGGAAGTCACGATCAAAGTCTGTCCGAGCGGGTGGGTGTGCAATGCGGAGCGGGCGCCGGGCTCGAAGGTGACGCATCCGGCTGTGACCCGCGAGGGTTCCGGGGCCTGGACGAGAGGATCGATCCGGACTGTTCCGGTGAAAATATCGCGCGGCGCTAGACGGCGTCGGTCTTGCCTTCATTTCAGATAAGCGCGTGGAACCACAACTCAAGAGCGGGGAGCTCATCTGCGTCCTGGAGGATTGGTGCCAGCCGTTTCCCGGCTTTTTCCTTTATTACCCGAGCCGACGGCAGCAACCGGCGGCGCTAGCTGCTTTGATCAATACACTAAGGCTGTGAGTGTTGGCCTTGCTGAGCATGGATTTACATGCGCCGAATCCATGCTCATCGTTTCTGCCTTGGAGATTCAATAACTTCTGTGCGTCCAAGACAGCGTCCATGTACAAAATCCGTACAAAAACGTTTCACTGATTCCCTATATTATTGAATCTAAAGGTTGGCTCCCCTTCGTGGATTCGAACCACGTGTGAACTTGACAAGGTTTTTACATTTACGTAACTTATTGATTCTAAAAAGTCACTGAAGTTATCAAAAGCCTCAAAAGCAGGTTCTCGGTACAAAAAGTGTACAAACATCTTAAGGGCTGACCGGTAGGGTCTCGGTGAAGTACGTCTTCATGTCGTCGTTTCCAGACGAAGAACGCCTGGGAGATGAGACTGAAAGCGTCGCGGCCAACAGGTTCGTCAATGCGGAAGATTTTTCGCCGCACGCCGGCCTTTCCGGCCTTCCTGAGATGTCCGACCGCAAGGCGCTCCTCCAGTTGCGGAGCGGAATAGATCCTGAGCGCGCCATCGAGATGCGTGATAGTCGCCGTTCCTGGATCGTAGATCGCATGCAAGTACCGCGCAGCTTCGAAGCCGATCCGATCCAGTGCAAGGAGGGCCTCACACGTAAAATGGACGCCATCGTCCCGAGGGTCCCAACAGAATTCCGTGAGTTCAAACCGTTCGGCAGGCCCGTCCGACATCATCCGTCCATGGTGCGGTTCTTTCAGCTTGGCGATTCCGTCCCAGTTTACGGCCCGGCCATAGACGATCATCGCCAAGACGCTCGTCAGTTCCGTAAATGGACTTGAAGATGTTGTCATTGCGAACCACCATGACCGCTTCTGCGGGAAGCCGGTTCACGAAATCACAAAGCGTCCCGTAAAGAGGCCAACTGGGATCGTTGAGCTTCTTCAGCGCCTTTTCATAGGGGCTTTCGGGGTCGCTCGCGAAATCCACGACCAGACTTCCCGCAACTTTAATTCCGATCTCAGGGCATAGCATTGTTTTGACTTTCTTCCGGTCGCGCTATTTCACCGGCGCGAGCGAATAGCTCGTGCTGCGCCCGCCCTCCGGATTTTGGACGAGAACGCCGCGCTCGACCAGTGCCTGAATATCGCGATGGGCGGTGTCCTGCGAACACTTCGTCAGCTTGGCGTATTTTGAGCTGGTGAGCTTGCCTTCGAACCCGTCCAGCAAACGATTGATCACGGAACGCTGGCGGTCGGTGAGCGGCGCGTCCTTGATGCGATCCCAGAACCGCGCTTTGTCCAGAACACCCTTCAAAGTGTCGTGTGCGCCGTCGATGGCGCGCCCCAGGCACTCAAGGAACCAGAGCATCCACGGCGTCACATCCATGCTGTCTTTCTGCGTGCGTTCCAGGATGTCGTAATACTTTTTGTGCTCCTGCTTGATCTGCGCCGACATGCTGTAGAAGCGCTGCGCGCTGTGCTCGGAACGGGCCAGCGCCATATCGGCGATGGCGCGCGCAATGCGGCCGTTGCCATCCTCAAACGGGTGGATGGTGACGAACCACAGGTGCGCGAGGCCGGCTTTCAAGACGAGATCGGTTGCGTCCTTGCCCTCGAACCACTTGAGGAAGGCGGTCATCTCCTTGTGGAGGCGCTCCGCTTTTGGCGCTTCAAAATGCACCTTCTCATTTCCGACGGGGCCGGAGACAACCTGCATCGGCCCCGCGCTTTCATCGCGCCAGGCGCCGGTTCTGATCTTCGACATTCCGCTGCGGCCCGTCGGGAATAACGCGGCATGCCACCCGAACAGCCGTTCATCGGTCAAAGGCCGCTCGTAATGCTCGGTGGCGTCCAGCATCATCTCGACAACGCCTTCGACGTTGCGATCCGCAGGTTTGAGACCGCCAATGTCCAGGCCCAGACGCCTAGCCACAGAAGAGCGAACTTGTTCAGCATCAAGCTTTTCGCCTTCGATTTCGCTGGTCTTTAAAACGTCTTTCGTCAGGGTTTCGAGCACTGCTTCTTGTTGAAGGCGAAAGCCGAGGCCTTTCATCTGCCCGATGAGGCCGCCCTGCCGAAAACGGACCGAAGCCAGAGGCTCTGCGAGCTTCTGTATATCCCAGTGGAAGTCGGGCCAGTCCTTGCGTTCATGAATATACATTCTCCGCACCTCTTGCGGATATTATACTCCGCAATCTCCGCATCTGTCCAGATTTTCTCCGCGCTCTCTGCGGAGAATAGACTGTCTAATCTCCGCAGAGAAGGTGTTGGATAGCAGTCGCACAGAGCAGGAGGAAGTCCCTCGATTCACGTGTCAGACTGGCATTAGGCTGGACTCTTGTACCGAGTCTAACTTCATACTCCTCTCTAGTGCGAGAATCAGATCCACTTCAAGGTATTGATTTTATTGTACATTCTAAGTCAACTTGCTGTAGTGTAGCGTGTTGCGCTACACTGTACTTGGGGAGGTGCTAAATGGCTGATCCAGTACATCCAAGTGTGTATATCAAAGAACAAGTTCTACCCCCGAAAATGGCTGTCAAGGAAGCCGCCAAACGCCTCGGAGTGGGACGTCCCGCGCTATCCAATCTGCTGAACGGCAAAGCGGCTCTTTCCACGGAGATGGCAGCTCGTCTTGAAAAAGTATTCGGCTCGGACGCGCAGAAACTTCTCAAGCTCCAGGCCGCGTTCGACAAGCATCAGCAACGCTCGCAAGCTCCGAAGCTACCCGTCGGCGCCTACGTGCCACCGTTTCTGAAGATCACCGCCAACGACATCGAAAACTGGGTGAGCGGCAAGATCGAACCCCGAACGCTCATCGCTGTGCTCCTCCGAAAGCTGGTCCACACAACTGGGCAGGACCTCACCCTCGTTGATTTTCCCGGCTACGACCAAGCAGAGCGGAAGGGCTGGGACGGGCGAGTGGACGCAAGTGCCGCAACCCCTTGGATACCAATTGGGCAATCCGGATGGGAATTTGGTTGCAACGAAGATCCAAGACAAAAGGCCGAAGACGACTTTGCGGCCCGCGTAAAGGCGATGAAGTTGAGCGAGCGGAAGGGGATGCACTTTGTCTTCGTCACCCCTCGAAACTGGAAAGGCAAAGACACTTGGCGCAAAGAAAAGGAAGCTCTGGGCAAGTGGAAATCAGTCCGCGTATATGACGCGAGCGATATCGAACAGTGGCTCGAACAGTCTCTGCAGGCTCAGCGCTGGATATCTGAAATAATCGGCGCCCCCTCGGATGGCGTGTATTCTCTGGAAGAGCGCTGGCACGCTTGGGCGTCCGTTACCGACCCGGAATTGTCGAAGGAAATCTTTGCGCCCTCCGTGGAGCATTTCAGGAAGACCGTAACAGATTGGATTGAAAACCCATCCCCTTCGCCTCTCATCATCTGTGGCGATTCGAAAATCGAGGTTCTGGCCTTCCTGCATTGCATGTTTGAAACGCAGGAGCCGGCCTTCGTAAACATGAAGGACCGCATCCTCGCGTTCTCATCCGGACAAGCATTGCGGAAACTAACGACCTCCGCACCTGCCTTTATTCCAATCGTATTCTCCGATGAAGCCGAGCGTGAACTCGGAGGCAGCTACAAGAACAGACACGCCATTATTGTTCGTCCGAGAAACACTGTTGATCCCGAACCGAACGTCACTCTCGACCTGCTGCGCTACGAGTATTTCAGAAAAGCTATGGAGGCGATGGGGATCAAGGATCATCTCAGGATTGACGAGCTTGGACGCGAGTCAGGATACTCGCCCACCATTCTACGTCGCCGTCTGTCGAGCGTTCCCGCAATCCGCGCGCCCGAATGGGCGGAAGATGGCACAGCCGTCCGACGGCTAGTTCCAATTATGTTTGTGGGCTCGTGGCACACGCAGTCCAAAGGCGACTGCGAAATAATGAGCGTGATCGCTGGGAAATCATGCGACGACATCGAACTGGATATCGCGGAACTCCTCAAGTTCGACGATCCTCCGGTTTGGTCAGTCGGTACGTATCGTGGCGTTGCGTCTAAGATAGACTCCTTTTTCGCTGTGCAGGCGTCCGTGACGCCGAAGGACCTCAGAGACTTTATCTTGGCCGCCGAGATCGTTCTGTCCGAAGAAGATCCTGCTTTGGACCTTCCGGAGGACCAAAGGGCCTTCGCCAACTTATACGGTAAATCGCGCGAACACTCCGGGGTCCTTAGAAATGGTATCTGCGAAACGCTTGTGCTTCTTGCGGTCCATGGCAACAGCATCTTCGGCAAGCGATTGGGAATAAATATCGAAGTGGAAGTCGATCAGCTTATCCGACGGCTGCTGACTCCTCTTACGCCCAAGAAACTACTTTCGCAAATGGGCAATATGCCGCTCTATGCAGAAGCGGCTCCACAAGAATTCCTCCGAATTATTAGAGAAGATCTCGATACAGCAGACCCGCAAATATATTCGCTGATGACGCCAGCCGATGGCGGCGTTTTCAGCAGTTGTCCGAGGACGGGCCTGCTTTGGGCTCTCGAAAATCTCGCATGGAATGCCGACACCCTGCCTCTTGTTTGTTTGATCCTCGCGAAACTCTCGGAACGGACGATCAAGGATAATTGGGTCAACAAGCCGGAACACAGTCTTCAAGCCATCTTTCGCTGCTGGATGCCCCAGACAGCGGCGTCCCATGACGTCCGAGTGAAAACTCTGAAACTTCTGATCCAAAAATTTCCTGCGATCGGATGGGACCTTTGCGTTGCGCAGTTTGCTCCTGGGCATCGAACCGGTGAGTATAGCCATCGGCCCCGCTGGCGCAGCGATGCGTCTGGTGCAGGCCAACCGCTCGCCACCTGGGCGGAGATCACCCCATTCGTTAAGAAAGCGGTCGAGCTTGCTCTCGCTTGGCCTTCTCATGACGAGAAAACGCTTGGGGACTTGGTCTCAAATCTCCAAGGACTTGCTCCGCAGGACGAGGAAACGGTTTGGAACATTATCGATAAATGGGCAGAAACCGAAACCGATGAGGCGCGAAAGGGGGCGCTACGCGAGACCATTCGACGCTTCGCTTTCGTAAGGCCAGCGCTCAAGCGCGGTCTAAAAGACGAAACCAAGAATCGGGCAAAAACGGCTTACGACCTGCTTGTTCCTAAAGATCCCGTCACAAAAAATCAATGGCTGTTCGAGCAGCAATGGGTCCAGGAATCCATGGATGAAATCGAGCAAGCCGATTTCGACTATCAGAAACGCGAAGAAAAGATCCGGAACCTCCGGATCGCCGCCCTTGGAGAAATCTGGACTGCGAAGGGATTTGAAGGTATTCAGGCTTTGCTCTTGAAGAGCGGCGCAGCATTCACCATTGGCTGGCATATGGCGGAAGGAGTGATCGCGAGCACTGAAGCCCCGGCTTTTCTGGAGCGATGCCTTGAAATCCAGGACCCTGATTTCATCGGTAGATTCGACGAACTGCTTCGAGGATTTCTTCACCAACTGCAACCGGATGTTCGCGACAACTTGATAGGGACGATGGTTAAGAGGTTATCTCCCGCCTTACTATGCCGCCTGTTGATGCGTGCCCCCTTTGAAGCAGCTACGTGGTCTCATGTAAACGAGCAAGGCGATGTCATGCGGCAACGGTATTGGCGGGAAGTCGTACCTGGTTGGATGAGAACGGATTCTCCTGATCTCAATGAAGCCGTCGACCGCTTGCTCGACGCGCGACGCCCCCGTGCTGCATTTTCCGTGGTTCATTTTGGGCTCGCTGAAGTGGAGACCTCGCGGCTGGAGCGACTGCTCCAAGAAGTCGGGACATGCAACGAAGAAGAGGCGGGAACGTACCGCATTGACGGTTATCGACTTTCCGAAGCGTTTGACATCTTGCAGAAGCGCGCTGGCGTTTCTGAAGAAGAAATGGCGCGTCTGGAATTCCTTTATGTCCGGGCGCTAGAACACGAACCGCACGGGATTCCGAATCTTGAAAAACAACTCGGAAAGTCTCCTGCGCTCTTCGCTCAAGCAATTGGGCTCGTATACAGGCGCAAGGACGGCGGAGAAGATCCACCTGAGTGGAAAGTGGATGACCCCGAGAGAAGTTCCGCGATCGCGACGGTCGCTTATCGTTTGCTCGAAAATTTCAGGCGAATTCCAGGTAGCGATGACAATGGCAAGATCGATGAACAGGCGCTCAGAGACTGGGTTAAGCAATCTCAGTCACTGTGCGCCCAATACGGTCGAGCGGAGATTGGTGACCAGAAGATTGGAGAAGCTCTGTCCGCCCGCATCATCGGAAAGGATGGCGTTTGGCCTTGCGAAGAAGTCCGCAAAGTGCTGGAGGAGTGCGGGACGCCGGAACTCGCAACGGGGTTCCAGGTTGGCGTCTACAATTCCAGAAGCGCACATGCTCGTGCAAATGGTGGAGATCAAGAAAGAGATCTGGCGGCAACGTACAGGAATTGGGCCCGCCAGCTTGCCTACGAGTATCCGTCTGTTGCAAGTGTCGTCGAAGGCATCGCGGAGGGGTACGACCGCGATGCAGAAATGTGGGATTCGGAGGACGCGGTCCGCAGACGACTTGGGCACTGATATTGCATGGGCGTCCAACTCATTGTCTGGGTTCCTCAGGCTCAATCGACCTCCGATGCGGGATGGGTGCCATTACTTTCGTGATGCTCCGCCGCTGCCCAGCCACACTCTTGCCCGTATTCATATACGTCTGTATGGAACAGCGACGATAAAGCGTTAACACCGGTTTGTGAGCATGGTTTTACAGGTCTCGAATCCATGCTCATCCGTTTTGCTTCGCAATATCAGCAAGTCGAATCCGTCGAAATCTAGCTCGCGTACAAAATCTGTACAAAATGACAAACAATTATTTGTAACTTATTGAAATTTAAGGTTGGCTCCCCGGCATGGATTCGAACCACGATACGTTATGAATGAGGACGATATCTTCTGACGAGCCAAGTAAATGGACAACCGCGTCAAAGGCCGCCGAGTCCAGTTGTCCAGGCCCGCACGCGCTGCTCGCTTATAATGGGCGCCATCTGTGAACAGATCCGGCAAGAACCGCTCTCTACTCGCGCGTCTATCGAGCGTGGTGTCGGCGACGCTGGTTTCGCTGGTGCTCGTTCACGCCCAGATCGGCTTTCCCGGCGGCAAAGGGCCAGGACACGGCAAGCGCATTGTCCTGGTCAGCGGCGATGAAGAGTATCGCTCAGAAGAATCGCTGCCCCAATTGGCGAAGATTCTTTCCGTGCGGCAGGGGTTTTCATGCACGGTACTGTTTGCAATTGACCCCGCCGACGGCACAATTAACCCTGACGTCACGACCAATATTCCTGGTCTTTCGGCGCTCGATTCAGCCGATCTCGTCATCCTGCTGATCCGCTTTCGCGATCTGCCCGACGACCAGATGAAACATATCGTCGACTACGTGGAGTCGGGCAGGCCGATCATCGGGCTGCGCACCGCGACGCACGCCTTCGATCTCAAAACCAGCCAGACGTATGCGCGATACGGCTTGCGCAACAAAGAGACTGAGGGCTTCGGCCGCCTTGTTCTGGGCGAGACATGGATCGCCCATCACGGCGAGCACGATGTGGAAAGCACGCGCGGCGTGATTGCCCCCGGTATGGCGGATCATCCGATTCTGCGCGGCATTCACTCGGGCGACATTTGGGGACCGAGCGATGTCTACACGGTCCGGTTACCCTTGCCCGGCGACAGCCAGCCGTTGGTTTTGGGCGAAGTGTTGACCGGGATGCATGCGACTGATCCTCCCGTGAGTGGCGCGAAGAACCAGCCGATGATGCCCGTGGCGTGGACCAAGTCATATCGGGGCGCCAGCGGTAAAACAGCGCGCGTGTTCACTACAACCATGGGCGCCGCGGAGGACCTCCACAGTGAGGGCGTGCGGCGGTTGCTGGTCAACGCAACGTTTTGGGCACTGGGGATGGAGAAGCAGATTTCGCCACGGGCCGACGTCCGGCTGGTGGGCGAGTATCGCCCGTCACACTTCTCGTTCGGTGGCTATAGCAAGGGGCGTAAGCCGGAGGATTACCGATGAGAACTTCGGCCAGCCGAGTCATCCCGCCGGTTTTGGGTTTGCTGCTGACCGGCGCATCGTGGGCGAGCGATGGGAGACAGGTGTACCTTGCGCGCTGCGTGGGCTGCCATGGCGGCGATGCGCGCGGAACCGGAAAGGCGCCGGGGCTGGCCGCCAATCCGCATTTGGCCGGGTTGTCAGCAGAACAATTGCGCGGGGTGATCCAGCGCGGTTCTCCCGCCACCGGCATGCCGTCCTTCGATCTTCCTTCAAGCGACATGGACGCGCTGGTCACGTACGTACTCACCCTGAATCCGAGTACCCGGCCACCGGCGAAAACGGCCCTCGAAGGGAAACGAATTTCCTGGGGCAAGCCGCAGCCGGGCGATTGGCTGACTTATAACGGGAAACTGAGCGCGAATCGGTACAGCGAACTGAGGCAGATCGACACCGCCAACGTTTCCGCACTGAAGCTGAAGTGGATCTTTCCTGTGCCGTCTTTCGGGCTAGAGGTGACGCCGCTCGCCTCAGACGGCGTTATGTATACCACTGGGCCGAACCAAGTGTATGCGATTGATGCGTCCACTGGCGAACTGCTGTGGAAGTATGCACGGCCCCAGACCAAGGGCCTGGATGGCGACGCCTCTCTGGGAACGAATCGCGGCGTGGCGATCCGCGAAGACAAAGTGTTTTTCGTCACGGACAATGCTCATCTGCTGGCACTCGACCGCGCCACCGGGCGCCTGGTATGGGAGACGCCCATGGCCGAAAATGAGCACGATACGAAACAACATTACGGCGGCACGCTGGCGCCTCTGGTGGTAAACGACACAGTGATTGTGGGCGTGGCCGGCGCCGACGAAGGCATTCGCGGCTTCATCGCCTGCTTCTTCGCCGACAGCGGAAAGCTTAAGTGGCGGCACTGGACGGTCCCACATAAAGGCGAACCGGGATTTGAGACGTGGACCGCCGGTGAACCCGAAATGGGCGGCGGGTCGTCCTGGCTCACTGGCTCCTACGATGCGGAAGCGAACACTCTCTATTGGCCGACCGGCAACCCGTTTCCCGATGATGAGGACCACAGCCGGCCGGGCGACAACCTCTATTCGGATTGCATCCTCGCGCTGGACCCGAACACGGGCGCTTTGAAATGGCACTACCAGTTCACGCCGCACGATGTTAGGGATCGCGATGCCACGGAACCGCCGGTGCTTGTGGACGCCGTGTTTCATGGCAAGCCGCGCAAGTTGCTGCTGCACGCGGATCGCAATGGATTCTTCTACGTACTCGATCGAACGAACGGTGAACTGTTATTGGCTAAGCCGTTCTTGCGTCGAGTGGACTGGGCCACCGGCATCGGTCCCGATGGACGTCCGTGGGTGAAGGATCCCGAGGGGTGCCCGGACGACGCAGCTAACTGGAGCTCCACGGCCTACAGTCCGGCGACCGGTCTGTATTATTTCCTGGCGCTGGAAGAGTGCGACGGCAGTCCGCTGAGTTATCCCGATCAGCCGGGCCAGCGCTATCTGCGCGCCCTGAACATTCAAACCGGCGACATCGCGTGGGACGTGCCGCAACCCGGCCCGGCTAAGGCCAAAACCTGGTCAGGCGTACTCGCTACAGCGGGCGGTTTGATCTTCTACGGTAAGCCGTTGGGAGGGTTTGACGCAGTGGATGAGCGCACGGGAAAAACGCTCTGGCATTTCCCCACGAACGTGCGCATGAAAGCTTCACCGATGACGTTCTTGCTGGACGGCAAGCAGTATGTGGCAGTGGTAGCAGGACCGAATCTGCTGTGTTTCGGATTGTAAGCCGCCACCGCGCCGCTTACAAGAAAAAAGGGAGTCATGCGCAAAGGCGCATACTCCCCCCAACTCTGCCCCTGATGGGACTCGTGTTATTGGCCCGGCTGAATCGGCTCAGCGCCCTCAAGAATGATGTGCGTGTGTGTGCCGCCCACGCGAATTTCGTGCAAATCGGTGGCGCTCTCATACGTCATCACGGTGGTCGGATTCTTATTGGGTTCGGTTTTCAGAACCGCGGGCACTTCAACCGTTTGACTGCCACGCGTGAACACGGCATTCCCATTTTCGACGGAGACTTTGTATCCGCCGGCTTTGAGCGTCTTGCCTTCCACCACCGAATCGTGATCGATGGTCACCTTATATGTGTTGCCGGCCGCAAAGGCAGTCGCGCCAAGCGCAAAAAAGCTCAAGAGTAGTGTTTTCTTCATTTCGTTTCCTTCTAACGTCGTGGGCTTCTTGGCCCCTTCGCCTGAAAAGATGATCGACTGGGCGCGAGAGTTACAAATTTGCGATGAAGTTAGGTAAATCGGTGAAACCGAACTAATGCAATTCCAGTAGTTGGCGCCCGCAAGATATGTGTTGACACGGGCAGGGTGGACTACTTTTTGGCCAGGTGACTTGCTCGACAATCGCCAGAGGCCCTACCGAACAGCGCGCGGAGCAAGCGGACCACGGCTGGTCCTATTTCCCTCGCAGATAAGCGGGCGCGCGTGCAGATGGCTCTCCCGCTCAGGGCTCATCGTGGACAGTTCCTCCGGAGCACGGTCCGCTTGCTCTCCCGAAACCACCCGCTAAGTCTCTCACAACGGAGCCACGCCCGTCGGGGACCGCGCGCGGGGTTCAGAAGGACTGCTTGAACGATGGACCCGGGATTTCAAGAGCGCGGCCCTTAGCTATGAATTCGTGACGCGTCAAACCGCCATCACATGGTGTTCGTAGAGGCTTTCTTCGATCCGATGCATGCAGACATCCACTGCCTCGCCCCCGTACTCAATCATTCCGGTACGCATAGGAAGTCTTAATTCAACATCCCCGACCGCCGAGACCAAACAAAAGGGTTTCGCAAGGAGCACACGCAATTTATTCAAGCGTTGGTTGGCCAGGATGGCGGCGCTGTTGTTCACCACTGTGACACGGGGCCCATTCCAAAGCTGAACGGCCTTCGTGTCTCCCATGCATCGTTCAATGCGCTTTTGAAATTCGACGAATACCTGTTCGCGCGCTGGAAGTCCCCATGCGCGCTCAATCTCATCGAGGCCGGAAATCTCCGCGCTGATCGCACAAAATACTTCGAAGTGGGCGATGTGATCCCGAAGGGCCTGCTCAGTCCGCTGTGCCTGGCCAATCTCAACCGGCCCACCTGGCGCTTCCGATTGCGTGATGGCGCTGAGGCCGCCGGTTTCCCTGGCAATCGCATTCGCGGCGTCATGGGCGGATTCGGAGAGCGCCACAATTGTCGATTTGAGAACACGGATTTGTTGCTGCATCGCCGTATGAATAGTCATCGAGTCAGGTTCGTAGAGCGCGTTCTCAAGCGCCGTCGCAACGGCCTCCAACTCCTGGCCCCGTTCACGGTGTTTCGCGAAAAGGCTCTCCGCCAGGGAGGACAGACTGGCGACCGTCTTACGGAGTTGCCGTTGCTCCTCGGCAAAGACCAGTTCCTCGCCGGCGCGATAGTCGTTAAGGATCTCGGAAAGCACCGTCAGACTTTCGCTGATGTCTCCGTCGCCGCCGGGCCACCGGTCAATCCTCCCGAGCAGCCGGTCAAAACGGACGCGCAGCAAAGTCCGGGCGCCAGGCCTCGTCACAACAATGCGGTCCCTGACCGCCGCGATTGCGGAACGGTACAACTGAACCAACTTGCGGAGCCTTGAATCCCCGTCTTCAAAACGTTTGACCAGCGAGGAAAGCGATGCCATGTGGAAGTGGTCTCCTAATGGGTCTATCGGCAGGAACCGGTGTCGTCCCTATGACACTCATGTAGGTTATTGAAGGATTTTCTCTTGGGGCTGTCTTGGGACTAGAGGCTCTAGGAAAAATCCGACCTCACCCGTCCCTTGCGAGCCACTTGCCGTCTGTTGGCCGTTGTGCGCGAACGGGACTGAACCCCTGCCCAAGCGAACGCAGCCGCCCCTGCGCGTCCTCAAGCGTGAGGTCAGGCCCCGCTGGTAGGCACGCTGAGCTCGCAATTCGGCTGGCCCAAGAAACGAAGAAAAGACGAGCAGCAAAAGGAAGAACACTCAACTCTTCGGCATACGCGCGGCTGGTTGCATTATCGTCGATTCGCCGCCGCCGCATCGGCCCTAGCTGTCGCACACTGGATCCAACAATGACGCCAGCAAAATGAGCGGCGCATGATCCTGGAAAAGTATGGGCTTCTGGTTTTTTCTGATGGTGTCCTTATCGATCGCGCCAACCTATGGGTAGGTACTCATGAGCGATCTTGTTATAGAGCCGAAGCCGAAAACCAAAGCGACAATCAGCGCAGCGGAGATGCAGCGCCGGCGTGAAGCTTTGCTCCAGGCGAAAGCTCACAGCCGCCTCGAGGGCCAACACCCCAGCCCAGAAGGTGAAGCGATCTTCGAAGCT
>CAJCIT010000242.1 GCA_903970405.1 Acidobacteriaceae bacterium
GGCGATCAGATACATCAGCAGCACATAGCAGATGGCGAAAGCCAGCGACGCGTTCATCGGCGACAGAATCGGCGCGAAGAGAGTGAGATAAATCCATTCATGAAGGTCAGGGCGGTTCGGCCCCGGTCCGATGTGAATGGCTTCCATTACTTCTTCAAGTAACTCGGACGCCATGTAAACGGCGATGGCGTTCATGCCGAAAATGACCAACGGGCGTACATAGCGCTGATAGCCTCGGCCGTCGACCAGCCAAAGCAAACCCGCGAACACGATGAAGTCAATGCCCGCCATGAACAGGCTGAACGAACTGGTCCAGAGCTTCTTGTTGATGGGGAGCCAGATGTCGCAGATCAGTCCCAGCGCAAGCAACAGGCTGCCTGCGAGGTAAAGCCAGGTTGTCCGTTCTGAAAGCGTGCGCTTCAGGCGCAGAATGTGGCCGGCCATCACGCCGAACAGCGCGGTGGCGATCGAGGGCAGCGTGCTGATGAGGCCTTCGGGGTCCCACGTTTTGGTGCCCGAGTAGTTGTGACTTCCTAATAGCACCCGGTCCAAGTAGTTTGAAATGTTGTGCCCCACCGCCAGATCGCCTGCCGCATAACCAGGCGCGGGGATCAACATCATGATCAGCCAGTACGAGGTCAGCAGGCCGAAGATCCACGCGATCTGCGCGCGCCAGTTGCTGGTTAGATAAATCACCGACGCAATGAGGTAGCAGATGGCAATGCGTTGCAGCACTCCGAGAATGCGCTGGGTGGAGAGGCTAAACGCAGGCGCCGCGTACACGATCAGGCCCAGTACAAAGATGAGCAGCGCGCGCTTTAGAATCTGGCCGAACAATGGGCCTTTGGGCTCTCCGTTCGCCAGCCTTTTCCCCAGGGACAGTGTGATGGCTACTCCCACAATCCAGAGGAATGACGGGAACACCATGTCGGTGATGGTCCAGCCGTTCCATTCGCTGTGGTTCAACGGTCCGTAGGATTTGGAGCCGCCCGGCGTATTTACGAGCACCATCAGAGCCATGGTGGCGCCTCGGAACGCATCCAGCGCCACCAGTCGCCCGGCCGGAGCTTTCGGCAGAGGATTCACGGAGACCGTGGTTGGTTCAGAAAGCGGAAGAGAGGCAGAGGCCATGCCAGACATGATACGCCCGAACGAGCACTGCTTTCCATGCCCAGAGCATCATGCGTGCGCGGCTCTGTTACAGACGCACACGGATCGCGCCGCGCGGTAACCTTCTTGCGCCTTGCGATACGCTGGAACTTCGCAACGGCGAAGGCTCGCTGTGTGACCCAATCGTCATGCGCGAGCGAGCTCAATCACAAGGAAACCATGGAAATCGTAAAGATAATTGGACGGGAGATTCTGGATTCGCGTGGAAACCCGACCGTGGAAGCAGATGTGCATCTGGCGGACGGCACGCTGGGCCGCGCCGCGGTCCCCTCGGGCGCATCCACGGGTGAGCATGAGGCGGTTGAATTGCGCGATGGGGACAAGGCGCGCTATCTGGGCAAAGGCACGCTGAAGGCCGTGAAGAACATCAATGAGGTAATTGCGCCGGCGCTGGTGAATCTCGACGCCGAGGAGCAAACCGTCATTGACCGCACCATGCTGGATCTTGACGGCACGCCAACTAAGAGCAAGCTGGGCGCAAACGCCATTCTGGCGGTTTCGATGGCCACGGCGCGTGCCGCCGCGGGCTCTGAAATCACTCCGCTCTACCGGTATCTGGGCGGCGTGGCAGCCCGTGTGTTGCCGGTGCCGATGATGAACGTGATCAATGGCGGCGCGCACGCCGATAGCTCGGTGGATATGCAGGAGTTCATGCTGGTTCCGGTGGGCGCGGCGAAATTCTCCGAAGCCCTGCGCATGGGCGCCGAGACCTTCCACACCCTGAAGGGCGTGCTCAAGAAGCGCGGCTATTCGACGGCTGTGGGCGACGAAGGCGGTTTTGCCCCGAGCCTGAAGTCGAACGAGGAAGCGCTGGAAGTGCTGCTCGAAGCCATCACGCTGGCCGGCTACAAACCCGGCGAACAGATTGCGATTGCTTTGGACCCCGCAGCGAGCGAGTTCTACGACCCTGACAAAAAGAAGTACGTGTTCAAGAAATCCGACAAGAGCGAGAAGACCTCGGAGCAGATGGTGGAGTATTGGGCTGCGTGGGTGGCGCAGTACCCGATTATCTCGATTGAAGACGGCCTTGCCGAGAACGATTGGGAAGGCTGGAAGATCATGACCGATCAGCTTGGTAAGAAAATCCAGCTGGTGGGCGATGATCTTTTCGTCACTAACACCCATTTCCTGCAAAAGGGTATCGACATGGGCGTTGCTAACTCGATTCTGGTAAAGGTGAACCAGATTGGCAGCCTCACCGAGACTCTGGAAGCAATGCGCATGGCCGCCGACGCAAATTACACCGCCGTGGTCTCGCACCGGTCTGGCGAAACGGAGGATTCGTTCATCGCGGATCTGGCGGTGGCCACGAACGCCGGCCAGATCAAAACCGGCTCAGCCAGCCGCACGGACCGGATTGCGAAATACAATCAATTGCTTCGAATCGAAGAGGAGCTTGGCCCGGCCGCCGTCTATCGCGGCAAGAGTGCTTTCAAGCACTAACCTGGGGCGAATATGGCAGGAAAACTCAAACCGCTTGTACTGACTATCCTCGATGGCTGGGGTTACTCGCCCACTCTTGAGGGAAATGCAATCGCCGCGGCGCGCAAGCCAACTTACGATCATCTCCTCTCCACTTATCCGAACTCACTCATTTATACCTCCGGGCCCTACGTCGGGCTGCCCGAGGGACAGATGGGCAATAGCGAAGTGGGCCACATGAACATGGGCGCCGGCCGCATTGTTTATATGGACGTCACGCGTATTGACCTGATGATCCGTTCCGGCGAGTTCTTCAACAATCCGGTGCTGCTGAACGCCATGAAGAACGCCGAAGGCCACCGGTTGCATCTGATCGGCTTATGCAGCGACGGCGGTGTCCACGCTCAGCTCACGCATCTCTATGCGCTGCTGGATCTCGCGAAGCGGCACGGGTTGAGAGACGTGTTCGTTCACTGCTTCATGGACGGCCGCGATACGGGGCCGGAGAGCGGCGCCGGCTACATCGAGCAAGTGGAAAGGCATTTGAAAGAACTGGGTATCGGCAGGATCGCTTCGGTCTCGGGCCGCTACTACGCGATGGATCGCGATAAGCGCTGGGAACGCATTGAGCGCGCTTACGGCGCGATGGTGCAAGGCAACGGCGCGAAGTTCACCTCGCCGTCGGACGCGGTAAGGAAGTCGTATGAGCGCGGCGTCACGGACGAATTCATTGAGCCGGTGACGATCGTCGATAGCCGCAATGAACCGGTCGGCTCGATTCGCGACGATGACAGCATCGTCATGTACAACTACCGGGCGGACCGGGCGCGTGAGATCACCATGGCGCTGACGGACCGGTCGCTCGAACAGCCGTCGCGGTCGACTCTGCCGAAAAATCTCACTTACACGATGATGACGCAGTACGAAAAGAACTTCCCATTGCCATACGTGCTGCCGCGGGAGCATCCGGACAACATTCTGGCTGAAGTAATGGCCAGGATTGGCTGGAAGAATCTGCGCGTGGCGGAGACCGAAAAGTACGCCCATGTCACGTACTTCTTCAACGGCGGCAATGAGAAGCCCTACGGCGGCGAGGAGCGTGAGATGGTGGCGTCGCCGAAAGTCGCCACGTATGACCTGAAGCCGGAGATGAGCGCGGCCGGCATCACTGAGAAGGTGACGAAGGCGATTGAACAAGGCAGCTTTGACGTCATCGTTATGAATTACGCCAACGCCGACATGGTGGGCCACTCGGGCAAGATGGCGCCAACCGTGAAAGCGGTGGAAGCGGTGGATGCCGGCCTCGCCGAAATCTACGCAACGCTGAAGCGCTGCGGAGGATCATGGCTGGTGACGGCCGACCATGGCAACGCGGAGACGATGATCGATCCCGTGACGAAGGGCCCTCACACGTATCACACCACCAACCCGGTGCCATTCATCTTCATGACAAATGACAAGGTCGGGTTGACGCCGGGAGGCGCCCTTAAAGACATCGCGCCCACGCTGCTCGGAATCTTTGGCGTTGACCAGCCGAAGCAGATGCTCGGAAACGATCTGCGGACGCAGTTAGGGTAAGCGGCTTGACAGCCGCGCCCCGCCGGTCCCTGCTCCGCCAGTTAACGGGCTGGCGCCGCGGCCTAGCGCCGGCAATTGTTGCTGCGTCTGGAGATCCTCGCTGAGGCTAATTGCCCCGAGCCTTGCGGCGTTCTATGACATCGGAGATGATGTCAGCCAATAGGCGGCCGGAGACCTCCTCTTTCAGCAGGTACTCATCAGCCCCTTGCAACGTCACCGCGAGTTCGGTATGAACTCGTTCATCGCTCGTCAGAACGATCACCGGAACGTTTGGATCCACTGACCGAACGGCGATATAGGTGGCTTGGCCACTGGTTTCCGGCAGTCCCAAATCAAGAAGCGTCACATCGACTGCTCCGGACGATAAGCGATCCAGGCAGGGTGTTAGGCGATCCACCCACTCTAGTACGTATTGTCCCTCTCCATACTCTTCTAAGGCATACTTGACCAGCAGCATGGCATCTTCGTTGTCTTCCGCAAGCAGCACTCGGACCGGACGTTTAGTCGTTCTACAAGTGGATGGGGTTTCGCACACGGGTTCAAACTGAGTTAGAACAGCAGCAGACATTTTTTTGCCTCCTAGTTCTCTATCGACAAAACTCGCAAATAACATTACCAGCAAAATATGAGTAACCCCAGAAAATTCCGGGACTCCAGCGGCTTCCGAAAGTTCCGGGCGTCCCTGCCGCTCCGCCTGCACGCCATGGCCCATCGAGGGAAATCATTGCGTTCTATGCGTCTTGGGGAGAGACGACGCGGCTTTCCGCATTCACGCGACTCTGGGCCTGGACCCGGGATGATCACGCAAAGCCGCCAAGCCGCAAAGGGGCTTAGGCAAACCGCGTCACCCCTCCTTGTCATTTCAAGGGCGCTGCCCAGCGCGCAGTCCTTGGCTATCTTTAGGTCTCGACTTCCCGCTACATTGGCAGCCGAGCCCCACTTCAAGTCGTCACGATCCCGGGTGCCCTCGCTTCTCTCGACAGCCAATGCGCTACCGTCATGAGATGAAAGCCATGAAAACGAGAAGGCTCTCAGTTATCGTCGCTCTAGCCCTGTGGGCGTTCGGAGCGCAGGCCCAGATTTCGCGTGGAACGCTGCGTGGAACGGTGGAAGACCCGAGCGGCGCACGCGTGCCCTCCGCGCATGTGGTGCTTCAGGACGCGGCTTCTTCCGTCCGGCGCGAACTCAACGCCGATGGTCGAGGCGAGTTCCGGGTAGAGGATCTGATTCCCGGCACGTACCGGATCACCGTGGATGCGCAGGGCTTTGCCAGCGCGAACAGCGAGACGCAAGTCCTGGTCAGCTTCACGCGTGAGCTTCATGTCATTCTGACTCCCCAAACCGTCCAACAGCGGGTGGACGTGGCCGCATTGGCCTCGTCCATCTCTTCCGCGCCGCTCGATGCTTCAAGCGCCGTCCATCAGGGAGTGGTAACCCAGCAGGATCTGCAGAACATTCCGCTAGCCATGCGCAGTTTTGCCAATATCGCTTACCTGGTGCCGGGAACCGAGCCGGTTGAGCCTTCGGACCCCACCAAGGCCCGCATTACAGCCGTTTCCACCGGCGGCAGCTCCGGCTTGAACAACGATCTTTCCGTGGACGGCGTGGATAACTCTGACGATTATATTGGCGGCTTTCTTCAGAATTTCTCGCCGGACGCCGTTCAAGAATTCTCATTCCGCACAGCTCAGGAGGATGCCGACACCGGCCGGACCACGGCGGGCTCGGTGGTCATCACCACGCGAAGGGGATCGAATGACTGGCACGGAGACGCGGCATTCTACGAACGGGCTGCCGCCTTGAATGCGCGCTTTCCCATTGAGAATCCCTCGCCCGATCCGAAGCAACCCTTCTCACGCCAAAACTATGTGGCCGCAGTGGGCGGACCGATTGTACGCGACAAACTGTGGTTCTTCACCTCCATTGAAGCAGTACACGAACTCGCGAGCATTGCCTATAGCCCTTCAAGCCAGGCCGAGTTCACCTCTTTATCCAGTCTCGCCCAGCAGGGCCTGATTGCCGGTATCCCCTCGATTGCAGTTCCCGGCTTCGCGAAGATTCCTTTCAACGACTTTTTGGGAACGACTCGGCTTGACTGGCAGCAATCCGCGCGTTCGCAGTGGTTCCTTCGCGGATCGGTGGATTCATACATCACCCACAACGATTTGATCCAACAAGCGACGCTGCCTTCCACCGGCGCTACGTCCCATTCGAACTATCTCAACTTCGCCCTGGGCAATCAGTTCATCTTTGGCAACGATTGGGTGGGGATTCTCACGCTGGGCGATAGCGACTTACATCATACGGAGACGCGAAACCAGTATCTGGGCTTCTCATTGCAGTTTCCGTTCAGCGTCACGTACCAGACCATCTCCGGTCTTGACACATTCGGCGATAACTCGTTCGCCACACCCATTACTGCCTTCCCGGTTCTGCGCAATCAGGAGAAAATGCAGTTCCGCTATGACCTGAGCCACTCATCGGGCCGCCATGCGCCACGCTTCGGCGTGAACGTGATCCATGAGCCGTCGTTGAGCGGAGCGCTTTCGGGCACCGCCGAAACCGTGATCTCATACCCGTTCGATCCAAATTACTACGCGGCGAACCCCGGTCAGTTTTTCTTCAGCCGGGAGTGCTTGAACCAACCCGACCCGACCTCCGGCATTGTCTGCACGTTCCACCCGGCGAGCGATGGAAGCTTTTCGCAAAACGTTCAACGGCTTGGCGCCTACGTCCGGGACTCCTGGCACGTTACCCCGCGCCTGACTGTCAACTATGGCGTGCGCTATGACACAAGCTTTGGCCTCTTCATTTCTGACGGCCGCAGCCAGTTGCTGAACCCCGCGCTTGCGAATCTGCAGCCGGGAGTGGATCCGCCCATTACGGGAGCGCCGCACGACTACCGAAAGGCGTTTGCGCCGCGGCTTGGCCTGGCGTACGGGCTGGGGCAGTTAAACCGCACCGTGCTGCGCGCGGGTTTCGGCATGTTCTACAACGATCTGGCGCAAAACGGCTGGGTGGAAGCGCTACAATCCGTCAACGCCACCAATATCCACGGCGGCGCGCCGCCTGCCCTCATCGATCCCAGCTACCACACGCCATACGCTTTGCACGCCACGGGCGGCATGGAGCACGCGTTCAATGCGCATTGGACCATGAGCACGGATTTTACGCTCGAGCAAGGCATGCACGGATATCGGGCCTACCAGTATCCGGACGGCCTGGAGGTGTTCCGCACAGACAACCGTTCCAGTTACAAAGCCCTGATGGTCCACTTACAAGGAAATGTATCCCGCCGCCTGAGCCTTGTGGCCAACTATACCTTCTCAAGCGCGAAGACGTGGGGCTGCTATCTGGGTGAGCTGTTCGACTACGTAAACGGCGTGTGCAATCCGTACCAGGCGTTCGCGCCCGGCGATTATGGGCCGTCAGGCGAGGATGTGACGCATCGCGGCGTCATCGCGGGCACCTATGTTCTGCCCGGAGGTATTCAACTCTCAGCCCTATTCCAGGCCGAAACCGGCCGGCCAATCACTCTGACCACACCCGTGGGAACAAGGGCCGTGGTGGATGGCGTGGAAACCACGCTCGATGAATTTCGAGGCACGCCGTATATCCAGATGGACCTGCGCGTAGGGAGGCCGTTCTCATTCGGCGACCGCTGGTCTCTTATCCCGTTCATCGAGTTCTTCAATCTCTTCAACCGCAACAATCCGGGCGCGAACTATGTCACCGATATCAGCGCCCTGCCGGCGCCCGTAAACAACCTCGCGAACGTCACGGCTCTGTGTCCCACCCCGGCCTGCGCCGTGCCCGTTACCAACCCGAAGCAATTGCTGGTGCCCGCCGGAGCGCTCGGTGACTTCTTTGGCCCTGGAACCACGGTCGGCATTCCGTTCGCCGCCCAGTTAGGCGTGAGAGTGACTTTCTGAACCTGAAACGGCTTCCACAACCGGGGGTTTCGGCTCGGGGCGATACCACTCGGCTGGCTCAAAGCCGATGTACTTCAAGATCAGCAATTTGTCCGCCGCATCCTGCAGCAGGTCGCCCGGTTCCAACGGAGTTGCCGTCGCGCCCATTTGCTTCCAAGCGGCGTAGGGCGTGGCCGCGTCCACCGGGTCGCCCGGCTCGTAGTCCCGTTCCTTTACAACGGCAGTGCCGCCCGTGTGGGCTGCCCACCGAAAGGCCTCGCGCGGATGGGGCTTCATGCGGTGGATTCGGTAAGTTTGCATTTTTTAGGAACTCCGCTACTATTCTAAACATTTCGAGCGTCGAATGTTCGGCGTCTATGGGGCGGACTGGCAACCCGCGGCCGATTGGCAATCGGCCCCCGGAGTTTTCTACATTTTTCACTCACAGACTAAGAGTCTGTGCCACCACATGTCGCACAGGTGTTTGGCGGCCCAGGCTTCGGACCCGCCAAACTACAGCTCACCCTTCAACCGCGCTGCGTCGGCGCGGCCCTGTTCGAACCAGCGCCGGTTGCGGTCCGCATCGAAGTAAAGCGAGTCCTGAGCGCCGCCAAGCAGCGCCGGCGGAATAATTGTGACGACGCGAGTTTCATTGTGACTCGGCACTCTGTATCCGCCGAGCTTCTGCATGACGCGAACGGCAGTCCTCAGCGGCGCCACCGGCCAACCGGGCAAGACGTCCACCAGCACCACGAGTTCCGGCGGCGCCCCGGTACGCGGGCGCAGCGCGGGCGCAAGCGGACGATGATCCAAGAGTCCGCCATCGCCGAACGTCTTACCGTCAATCTTCTGCAGGTCAATGAACGCGGGGACGGCGCAGGAGGCAGCCAGATGGCGCCACGTCACTTCGCCGTTCCAGAACTCGCGGACACGGAAGCCGGGCAGGCCGGTGGCCACCACGGCAAAGTCGCGCTGCCGCCGCCACGCGGCATGGAACCTCTGAATCTGCCCGAGGAGGGGCCTGCAATCGATGACGCCTTGCCGCCATGACCTTGGGAATCGCCAATGCATGTTTTCGCGCGATCCCAGAATCTGCTGGGAGCCGATGGCCTGCCACCAGTCGAAGAGCTGATCGCCCGTGGCGCCACCCGCAATCGCCCAGCCGTTTAGCGAGCCGATGGAGGCGCCCACCACGATGTCAGGCTGGAAAACGGTCTCCAGTTCCTTCCATGCGCCCGCCTGGTAAGCGCCAAACAAGCCACCCGCGGAAAGCACCAGCGCTTTCCTTTGACGCCCTGCAACCGGCGATGTTTCCGAAGCATCTGGCACAATGAACTCAAGTATCGCCTTTTGGGATCGACGCTTCCTCGCCCTCGCCATGTTCTTGTTCCCGGCATGAAAAAACTCGCGCTCCTGCTCGTCATACCAGCGCTTCTGCTCCTATGGTGGGCCGTTTCCCGAAAGGACTCGATTCCCTCCGTTAGAGTTGCCAAGGTTTCCCGGCAAACCATCCGCAGCACCATTCCGACGAACGGCAAGGTGGAGCCGGTGGAATTCGCCAGCGCCCGCGCGGCTATCGCCGGCATGGTGAAGAAGGTTTGCGTGGAGCGAGGCCAGGATGTGGCGGCTGGCGCCGTTCTGGTGACGCTGGATGACGCGGAAGCTCGCTCGGCACTGGAATCCGCCACCGCGCGCATTCAGGAAGTGAAGGCCGAGATCGCGAGCCAAGCTGCCGGCGGCCGCGCCGGTGAATTGTCGGAAATCCAGAACGCGCTGCAGGCGGCCCGTCTGCAGGTGGCCACGTCCCAGCGTAGTTTAGATTCTTTGCGGCGCCTGACCGCCAAGAACGCCGCGACGCAGGAGGAAGTCCGTCTGGCTGAGGATGCGCTGGCGAAAGCGAATCTCCGGGTAACGGAGCTGGAAGCGCGGCGCAGCACTCTGGTGACGGCGACAGATCGCACCGTCAGCGCGGCCAAGTTGGAGGACGCTGAAGCGAGCGCTGCGTTGGCCCGGCACCGGCTCGCCCAGACAGTGATCGAAGCGCCCATCGCCGGCACCGTGTATCAAATCGATCTCAAGCCGGGGGCCTACCTGCAACCGGGCGACATCGTGGCGACGGTCGGCAAACTCGATCAGGTGCGCGTTCGGGTATACGTCGACGAGCCCGAGCTAGGCCGCGTCTCTCGGGGCGTGCCGGTGGTCATTTCCTGGGAAGCGCGGCCGGATCTGAGCTGGTCCGGCCGCGTCGACCAAATGCCGACTCAAATCGTGCCCCTGGGGACCCGCCAAGTGGGCGAAGTGTTGTGCCTTATTGACAATCCCAAGCGCGAACTACTGCCGGGAGTCAATGTCAATGCCGAGATTCTTTCGAAGGTCGTCAAGGATGCTATTGGCATCCCGAAGCAGGCCCTGCACTATGAGAGCCGGGGCAAAGGCGTTTACAAACTGAACGCGAAGAATCTGGTGGAGTGGCAGCCGGTCACTGTCGGAGTTAGTGACATCAATAGTGTAGAAATCCTATCGGGATTACGCCTTAATGATCGTGTGGTGCTTCCCTCGGACATCGAGGTCAGGGAAGGCCAGCAGGTGCAGCCGGTTCTTCAGTAGCTCTTTTTAAAAGCAAGCCATTTTTCTACCTCTCGTCGTCTTTAGCCGTCATATACTCGCCTTCAGAGATCCAGTTTTTCTATTCATCAGGAACCCATGAAACATTTCTTTAGGTCACTTGCGTTACTGGCTATTACAATTGGTGGCACCGCAGCTTTTGGCCAGGGTCAGCTCTTGAGTCCGCCAGCGGAAACCAGCGCCACCATCGGTGGGCATTCCGTGACGATCAAGTACGGCGCGCCTTCAGTGCGCGAACGGAAGATCTTTGGCGGCCTGGTGCCGTTCCTATGAGGGCGTTCGGCAATCGGCTGAGAATCTGATGAGAAAGCAGAAGGGACGCAAGGCCTTTATCATTTTGTCGGACGGCGTTTCGTTCCGCGACAAGACGACCATCGGCACGGCGATCGAATTCGCGCAACGGGCTGACACGATCATCTTCACGATTCGCTACTCCGGCCATAACCCGTTTTATCGGCCCGGCCGCGTAATCATTGAAGGGATCACCTCCGAAGCAGGCAAGCACGCGCTGGAACGAATGGCGGCCGAAACGGGCGGAGCGGCGTTTCAAGTGTCCAAGGATGAGCCCATTGAGAAGGTATTCTCAGAGATCGAAGAATCATTGCGCAACCAGTACAGCATCGGATACACGCCGGATCGGATGAACGAAATCGGTAAATTTCACAAGATCAAGCTCACAGTGAAGAATCGGGCTTTGACCGTGCGGACGCGCGACGGATACTACTCCCAGTAGGTCTTCCGATGTGGAACGGGCATGATCGGGTTATAAGAGCCCTCTTTACTATCACTGCTTCAACGCGGCGGGAGTGCCGCCTGCTTCCTTGCTGCGTTGGGCGGCATCCATGAACTCGAACATCTCCACGGTTTCAGCGGTGGGGAACGGCGGCGTCTTCGTCTGCATGAATTTCACAATCTCCCTCACCAGACCCGCATAGTTGAACTTCAGATCGGGGATCGCAGCAAGCTGCGTCTTCTCTTTGAAGACCACGGCGCCGTACTTGCTGTAGGGCCGCTCGACATGTAGGACACCGAGCCGGCCATCCTTCCAGCGGCCGACTATCACGTCCGCGTTGCCCGAATGAGTACGCGTCACCTCCAGGCAACCGGTTCCCATCAGTGTGTAGAGCATCTCCACGCCATGCACGCCGTACCAGCTCAAATCCAAATGGTGGTGCTCCTCCGTGGGCCCGGGCGCCCAGACAATAACTCCGGTGATGTCGGCCGATTTCAGCGTGACGATGTCCGTGAAGCGTAAGCTCGACGCCGTGAACCAGGGGATGCGGTTCGCTTCAGCCACACGAACGATTTCGCGTGCATCGCCGATATCGGCAGCGAGCGGCTTATCGATGAAGACCGGCTTGCCGCACTTGGCGGCTTCGCGGAACTGCGCCAGATGGGGACGCCCGTCCACGCTTTCGAGGAGTATGCCGTCGACCGCCGGGCACAGATCGGAGATCTTGTCGACGATCTTCACTTGATACTTGTCTTCCAGAATCGAAGCGTTCTTATCGACGCGGTCCCGCGATTCATCGATGTCGGGGCTGCCGCCTTTATAGGCGATGACCACTCGGGCGCCCGGCACGTGATTCGGGTCCGTCGCGTCATTCAAGAGCTTGGTGAAGTCCGGGGCGTGGCCGGTGTCGGTTCCAATAATGCCCAGCCGGAGATCGGCCGCCGGCGAGTGGGACGCGAAGATGAAGACCACGGCGAGGAGCGTGGCCAGCGAGTGAGTTGATCGAGCAGGCATGGTTTTATCCGAGATTGTAGCGGGCGGGCCGATTGCCGCCGCGTTGCCTTGCAGTGGGGCAGCTTGGCAAGCTGCGCGGTGGTCGCCGAAACGACGCCCGGGCAAGGTCAAGTGCAAGGCGGGCCGATTGCCAATCGGCCGCAGGCTTGACAGCCTGCCCTACACGGGTTATTGCTTGGGTTGCACTTCGAGCTTGATCTGTACTTTCTTGTCCGGCGCCGCTTCGAACAGAGTGCCGGCCGCCAGGTACGGCTTCATCACGTCGGGCTTTGCGTACTCCAGATCGTAACCATTTTCGATGGCCACCGCGATGTACTTGCCGGCCTTAACAGCGATGGAGAAGCTGCCGTCGGAATCGGACTGATCTTCGAAAGCGGCGACAGCTGCGCCCGTTCCGGCGGCCGGCAGCAGATAGATGGGGACACCGGACCGGGGCTTATCCTGCTCGGTAACAAGGCCGCCCACCCGGGCCACGCGGCGTTGCACCAGATTCACAACCAGGGAGACGGATCCGGCGGGCAGGGTCACCGCATTCCCGGGCTTAGCGGGCTGTCCATTCACAGCGATGGAGGCCACCTCCATTTCCGGGACTGACGCGGACACCCGATACCGTCCAGGCGCGACGGTTTTTTCCGCGCCGCTGAAGGCCAGATTCTCATCGAGACGGATCGAGACATCGGAACGATCCAGCCCTTGGCCTTCCGCAAGAAAGCGAAGAGTCAAGCCGTCCGCGGGAAGCGGAACCTCGCTTGTGGCTTTCCCAATCAGAACGGCTGTGGGCGACGCTGACAAAGGGAGCGTCATATCGCCCCCGACATCAGCCCTCACGAAGACTTGATGGTTCTCCATACGGGCCTGGCCAACCTTCACTGCTTCCGGATTCAAGAAAGTATCCTGGATCGC
>CAJCIT010000243.1 GCA_903970405.1 Acidobacteriaceae bacterium
GCCATCGCCTTCGGGGCCTTGTAGGGTCCGAAGTATGGTATGCTTATCTCATGACGGCCACACTCAGCGAACTGCAAGAAATCAGAGAAGTGTTCGGGCTCACCAAGTCAGAGACAGCCGACCTGCTTGGGCGGCGCGCCCAATCGCTTGTCGAATGGGAAACGCGAGGCGTGCCGCGAGAGAAGCGAGCCTCTGTGGAGCGTCTTGTCGACCTCGCATCGCTGTTTCGGCGGCGTGTGATTGCGTCCCGCATTCCGGAAATCGTGCGAACGCCGGATGCATGGCTGGGCAACCGCACCATCCTTGAAACGCTCCGCGTCGATGGAGTGGATCCGATCTACGCGTATCTTGGGCGATTATTCAACTACGGCGGCATGTGACTGCGGCACGCACAGTTCGTCGCGGTGGAACTTACTATCGCGTAGTCGCACCGGATTGGACCGATGCCGCCAGCACGGCTTACTCAAAGCAGCACGGCGGGCGGTGGAATTCCGCCGGCGAATTCGGCGCACTCTACCTGAACGCCACCCTCCGAGTGGCGGCAGCGAATGCGCGCGCTCGACACGCGGGACGCGCCATCAAGCTCTTCGACTTATTGCCGGAAGCACGACCGGAACTCGTTACGTTCGACGTCAGAATGGTTGACGTAGTTGACGCCTGCACTCCGCAGGGCATCGCCGCGCTTGGCTTTGCGGAGAACTTTCCCTATGGCGTTTCCTGGCCACCGTGCCGGGCGATTGCCCGCGAAGCGCACGCCGATGCGCTGGCCGGGGTCGCGGCGCTATCGAGCGCCGAGGCGACCGCAACTACCTCCGTCGGCGAAGAACTCGCGCTGTTCGAAGAGGTCGCGATTAATGCATCGCTCGCGCGACGTCGATTCAGCGATTGGTATCCCGATCCAATCCCCGGATAACTACCCGATTCGAGAATCGCCCCTAATCCGCCGCTTCGCTCGCCGTCGATTTCGGTTTCCAGCGCAGAATAGGATTACGCGCGGCGCGCGTTTCATCAACCCGCTTAATGCGCGTGGAATGTGGAGCCTTGGTGACCAGCTCCGGATTCTCCTCCACCTCGTGGGCGATCGAGATCATGGCGTCGACGAAAAGATCGAGTTCGCGCTTGCTTTCCGTTTCCGTCGGCTCAATCATGAGCGCGCCGCGAACGATCAGCGGGAAGCTGACCGTGTAGGGGTGGAATCCGTAGTCAATAAGGCGCTTGGCGATGTCGCCGGTGCGCACGCCCTTCTTTGCCTGGCGATCGTCGCTGAACACACACTCATGCATGCTGTTCGCTTTGTAGGCGATCTCATAATACGGCTCAAGTAGCGCGCGAATGTAATTGGCGTTCATCAAGGCGTCCAGCGTGGCCTGGCGGAGACCGTTGCCGCCGTGGGCCATGATGTACGCAAGCGCCCTCACCAAAACCCCAAAATTGCCATAGAAGGAGCGAACGCGGCCGATGGATTGCGGCAGGTCATAGTTCCAGCTCCAGGCATCGCCTACGCGTTTCAGCCGCGGACCGGGCAAGAACGGCGCCATCTCTTTCACCACCGCGACGGCGCCGGAGCCCGGACCGCCTCCGCCATGTGGCGTGGAAAATGTCTTGTGGAGGTTCAGGTGCATGACGTCGATGCCGAAATCGCCGGGGCGCGTCACGCCCACCAGCGCGTTCATATTTGCGCCATCCATATAAACCAGCGCGCCCTTCTCATGCAACATGCCGCAGATCTTGCGGATATTCTCTTCGAACACGCCCACCGTGTTTGGGTTGGTGATCATCATGCCGGCCACATCTTCAGTGATGTAGCCCGCCAGCGCTTCAACGTCCACCATTCCGCGTTCATTCGATTTCACATTCTGAACGGTGTAGCCAACCATCATGGCGGTGGCCGGGTTGGTGCCGTGAGCGGAGTCAGGCACCAGAATTTTTTTGCGCGGATTGCCACGGGATTCGAGCAGCGCACGCATCATCAGAATGCCGGTGAATTCGCCGTGAGCGCCGGCGGCGGGCTGCAGCGTGACGCTGTCCATTCCGGTGATTTCAGCGAGCGCATGCTCCAGCACCGCCACCACTTCCATGCAGCCCTGTGAGAGCGATTCGGGCTGGTAGGGATGAGCCCAGGCCAAGCCCTCAGTGCGAGCCACCAGTTCGTTCACACGCGGGTTGTACTTCATGGTGCACGAACCCAGCGGATAAAGCCCCAGATCGATGGCGTAATTCCAGGTGGAAAGGCGCGTGAAGTGGCGGATGGCCTCCACTTCACTGACTTCGGGGAAGTCCTCTATTTCTTCGCGGACGTTCAGGTCGCCGAGAACTTTTTCGGGATCAACGGCGGGCACATCCAAATCGGGAAGCTGGTAACCGCGCTTGCCGGGCGAACTTGCCTCGAAGAGCAACAGCTCATTCTGATTGATATGGGAGGAGACTTTCTTAATCATGTCGCGGTCCTTCTTAGTGCTTATGAAAGGCCGCAATAACGCGGTCCATGTCGGCCCGTTTACTCATTTCGGTGGCGCAGAGCAGCACGCAGCCCTCAAGCTCCGGATAGAAGCGGCCCAGGGCGAGGCCGCCGACAATCTTCTGTTCCAGAAGATCAGCCTCAATCTGAGCGGGCTTCCTGCCGTTGGTTTGCGCCACAAATTCATTGAAGAACGGCGATTCAAAGCGAACGAGCAATTGCCCGGCCAGGTAGTGAGCCTTCGAAAGATTCTGTTCAGCAAGCTCACGCAATCCCTGTTTGCCGTAGACGGTCATGAAGACGGTGGCCATTAAAGCGATGAGAGCCTGATTCGTGCAAATGTTCGAGGTAGCCTTCTCGCGGCGGATGTGCTGCTCGCGCGTGGCCAGCGTCAGGCAGAAAGCGCGCTGGCCGTCTTTATCGACGGTTTCACCGACCAGACGCCCCGGGATCTGCCGGACGAATCGGTCGCGCGTGGCGATGATGCCGGCATGAGGACCGCCGTAGCACGGCGTAATCGCGAAGCTTTGCAGTTCACCCACCACGATGTCGGCGTCGCGAGGCGGTTCCAGCAGGCCCAGCGCGACGGCCTCCGTGAACGCCACCACCAACAGAGCGCCGTGGCTATGCACCAGAGACGCGATTTCGGAAACCTGCTCGACAATGCCAAAGAAGTTCGGCGATTGCAGAATCACCGCCGCCACGCCATCGTTGAGTTTCGACTTGAGATCGTCCATGTCCACGCGGCCACGTGCATCGTATGCGAACGTATCGATGGGCATGCCCTGATGCTTGGCATAAGTGGAGAGCACTTCGCGGTACTCGGGATGCACGGTGCGCGAGACCAGCACGTGGTCCCGCTGTTTGATGCGGACCGCCATCATCGCGGCTTCGGGGACCGCGGACGATCCGTCATACATGGAGGCATTCGCCACGTCCATGCCAGTAAGCTGGCAGACCATGGTCTGGAACTCGAAGATAGAGGTGAGTGTGCCCTGCGCGATCTCGGCCTGATAGGGCGTATAGGAAGTGAGAAACTCGCCGCGCGAGACAACGGTATCCACCAGAACGGGGCGGTAGTGGCGATAGACGCCCGCGCCCAGGAAGCTGGCGTATCCGGGCCCGTTCTGGTCGCCGCGCGCCCGGAAGTAATCGACGATGTCGTACTCGCTCTTGCCGTCCGGGATATCGAGCTTCTTCCGGAAGATCACGTCTTCGGGCAAGTAAGAGACTAACTCGTCCTGGTTTTTAAGACCGATCGCGTCGAGCATCGAGTGACGTTCGGATTCTGATTTTGGTAAGTAACGCAAATTTAGTTCCTAAGATCCGCGCTGCTGGGCGCGGGAGTAATCGATTCCGGCCCGGCGGTGTCGAGCCGTCAGCGGCAAAACATCATTGCCATGGCTTATTGGCTACTCGCCTAAGTATTTCTGATAGTCGGCGGCGGAAAGAAGATCGCTGGCTTCCGCCGGCGAGTCCATCCTTACCTTAATCAGCCAAGCCGCGCCGTGCGGGTCGGTGTTGAGCTGTTCGGGACTGGTGGCCAACAGGCCATTTACTTCCAGCACCTCTCCCGATACTGGCGCATACAAGTCTGAAACGGCCTTTACCGATTCCACCGATCCGAAGCTGAGGCCCTTGGATGTCTTGCCGCCAACTTTGGGAAGGTCCACGAAGACGATATCGCCGAGTTCCTCCTGGGCGTGGTCAGTGATACCGATTGTGCCCATGTCGCCCTCCACCAGCAGCCACTCATGTTCCTTGGTGTACTTCAGGTTTTCGGGGTAACTCATGGTGTGCTCCTTAACTGACGATTGCTTTGCGAACGCCGTCCCGCCTGCCTTAGGCGCTCTTGCCGGCGCTCTTGGGCCGCTTGTAAAACGGCGTCTCAACGGTAACGGCCTCCACTGCCGCGTCCCGGATCATGATCGAAATAGCTTGGCCCGGCCTTGCGCTCGAAATCGGCAGATAACACAATCCAATGTTCTTGCCCAGCGTGGGCGCCGGTCCGCCGCTGGTAACCCAGCCGGCGACGCTTCCGTTGAGGGCCACTTCATACCCATCCCGGCCGATGCCGCGGCCTTTCATTTCAAAGCCCGCCAGCTTACGCTTCAGTCCTTCCGCGCGAGTTTTTTCAAGCGCGGCGCGGCCCACAAAGTCGCCTTTGTCGAACTTGACAATCCAGGCCAGGTCGGCCTCCAGCGGATTGATGGATGCGTCAATCTCATGGCCATAGAGAGCCATCTTGGCTTCCAACCGGAGAGTATTTCGCGCTCCCAGACCGCAGGGCCTGATACCCGCCTCTCGCCCGGCGTTCAGGATCTCCTGCCACAAGCGGGGCGCTTCTTCAGGGGCGATATAAATCTCGAAGCCGTCTTCGCCGGTGTAACCCGTGTGCGCAATTCGGGCCGGCGTGCCAGCCACTTCGCCATCGGTAAACCAGTAGTAGCGGATGGCGCTCAAATCAGTCCCGGTCAGCTTCTGCAGAGTTTCGTTTGCTAACGGTCCCTGAATCGCCAACTGGGCATAGCGCGGGCTCGCAAATTCCACCTCAGCCTCGAAGGCCGTCTCGCCGTGGCGCGCCACGATGTGCCGGTAATCCTTCTCCTGATTCGATGCATTGACGCAAAGGAAGAAGTGCGTGTCATCGATCTTATGGACGAGAATGTCGTCCACGAAGCCGCCGGTTTCATACAGCAAGCCGGAGTAGTGGGCCTGCCCGGGTTTCAATTTGGCGGCGTGGTTGGTGGTGACGTAGTCCACCAGCTCCGTCGCCTGCGGGCCGCGCACTTCGATTTCGCCCATGTGGCTGACGTCGAACAGGCCCACCGCGGTGCGAACGGCGTGGTGTTCATCCAGGATGCCTGAGTATTGAACAGGCATGTCCCAACCGCCAAAATCAACCATTTTGGCCCCGCAAGCGCGATGGACATCGTTGAGGGGTGTTTTCTGCAGATCGGGGCTGGCGGCCATCGAAGAAGAATTCTTAGGGTAACACGCTGTTCAGGCGGTTTCGGCGCCGTACTCTTTCAGCTTGTTGAAGAGCGTCTTTAGACTGATGCCCAGAATCTCAGCGGCGCGCGTCTTGTTGTTCTTGGTGTGCTGCAGCGTGGCTAGGATCAGCGCCTTTTCGGCCTGATCCACGGTGGTGCCTACGGGCAGGTGGACGCCGTCCGGCTCGATTAGCCGAAGGTTGGTGCGGGTGCCGGTGAAAGCGCCGAAATCGAATGGGAGATGAGCCGTGACAATGGGGCCTTCGCCGGCCACGATGACGGCGCGTTCCAGAACGTTCCGCAATTCCCGGACATTTCCCGGCCATTTGTGTTTATGGAACGCTTCCATGACCTCCGGACTCACGGACGTCACGTTGCAGGTGTGCTTCCGGTTGAGGTTGGCGATCAACGTCTCGCACAGCACACCGATGTCCGACATGCGGTCGCGGAGCGGCGGAAGTTCGATCTGAAACACATTTAAGCGGTAGTAGAGATCCTCGCGAAGGCTGCCTTTCTTGAGTGCCTCCTCCACGTTCCGGTTGGTGGCTGCCACCACCCGCACGTCGACAAAGAGCTCGGACTTGCCGCCCAGCCGCCGCACGCGCGAATCTTCGAGAACCCGAAGCAGCTTGGCTTGAGTGCCCGATGGCATTTCGGCCAGTTCATCCAGCAGCAGAGTGCCGTGCTGGGCGAGTTCAAAGCAACCCGCGCGCCGGTCGATAGCCCCGGTGAATGCCCCCTTCTCATGGCCGAACAACTCGCTTTCCATTAACGCCTCCGGCAATGCTGCGCAGTTGATGGCGACGAACGGCCCGCCCCGGCGGCCACTGAGGTGGTGTACGGCTCGGGCCACCAGTTCCTTGCCCGTGCCGCTCTCGCCAACCACCAGCACAGAGGCCTTGCTCGGCGCAACCTGGCGGACGATGGAAAAGACCTGCTGCATTTGCGGCGAGGTTCCCACCATATCCACCAGCACGCCGTGATAGGACAACTGGCGTTGGAGCCGCTCAGTTTCCGCGGTCAGGGCGCTCTGGGTGGAGGCGCGCTCCAGCAAGATGCGCAGCGCGCTCGGCTGGATGGGCTTCTCCAGAAACCAGAAGGCGCCCAGGTCGTGAATGGTCTGAATCGCCGTCTCAATGTTGCCGAAAGCGGTGAGAACGATGGCCGGGGGCATTTTACCCTCGGTACCCAGCCGCTGCATCAGCTCAAAGCCGTCCATGCGCGGCATCATCAAATCCGTGATGAGCACGTTGGCGGGGAATGACCCCAGCTTTTCCAGCGCCTCTAAGCCATCGGAGGCGGTCTCCACAACGAAGCCCCAAGACGTCAGCATCGCGGCTAAAGGAACCCGCTGCGCCTCCTCGTCATCGACTATAAGCACGCTCACGCCGGGTCTGGGCTGGGTCGACACAAATTTAGTTTACCCGACCTCGCTGTGTAGGCAAGTTTACAGAAAAGGTCTTGAATGTTCGGGACGGTTATATCTTGTAAAGCCGCTGGCCGCAGGGGCTGAGAAGGTTCGGGAATGCTAGTTTTGACGGCATCCACTAAACTGATCAACGATGAGGTATTTTGAGAGCTTCCTTCGCATCCCGCATGCCGGGAGATCGACAGCGGCCGCGCCCTTTCTCCGAAAAGCCGTCCCGCGGAGCCTTTCCGCGGCCTTGCTCGCACTGCTTGGAACGGGTTGCCTAATTGCAGCAACACCGAACGACACGACTTCCGACTTCATTCAGACCAAGCTGGCGCTGGATGCCCTGCCAGTCACGGGTAGTGTCCTCATGATTGCGGCGCACCCGGACGATGAGAACACGGGCCTGCTCGCCTATCTGGCGCGCGGACGGAAGGTTCGCACGGCATATCTATCATTGACACGGGGCGAGGGCGGCCAGAATGTGATTGGGCCGGAGCAGGGCGCCGATTTGGGCATCCTGCGCACCCAGGAGTTGCTCCAATCGCGCCGCATCGATGGAGCGCAGCAGTTCTTCACTCGCGCCATCGACTTCGGTTTTTCGAAGAGCTCGCAGGAGGCACTGGACAAGTGGGGCCACGATGCCGTGTTGGGCGACATTGTCTGGGTGATTCGCAAGTTCCGCCCTGACGTGATTATTCTCCAGTTTCAGGGCAATTCGCAAGATGGGCACGGCCAACACCAGGCCTCGGCGATTCTGGGGCGTGAGGCCTATGAGGCGGCTGCCGATCCCAGGCGCTTTCCGGAACAGTTGAAGTATGTGCAGCCTTGGCGCGCGGCGCGCATGATGAACAATCGCCGCGCATTCACGCCGGAGATGCAGAAGCAACTGGATGCGCTTCCCGGGAAGTTGGAGCTTGAGATTGGCGGCTACGACCCGCTGCTGGGATACAGCTACGGAGAGCTGGCCGGCATCAGCCGGAGCTTCAACAGCAGCCAGAGCGATGGCACGCCTCGCTTCCGGGGCAGCGTGAAGACCACGCTGGTCACTCTGAAGGGCCCCGAGGCCAAGACGGATCTGTTCGACGGCATCGACCTGACCTGGAACCGTTATGAGGGGGGAGCGGCGATTGGGAATCTGCTCGCGCAAGCCTCGCGCGAATTCACGGCCGATAATCCAACCGCGCCGATTCCAACCCTGGCAAAGGCGCGGGTACTGGCCCTTCATATAAACGCGCCTGAGGCCCAGCCGCTTCTGCGCCAGATTGACGAGGCCATTGCGCGGTGCGCTGGATTGTGGCTCGATTTCAGTACCGATCGCCGGCAGTTAATTCCTGGGGAGCCCTTTAAACTGAAGATCACGGCGATTGCCCGCACCGCGCCCCCGGTGGTGGTGAATTCGCTTGAAGCCGACGGTGCGCCGCTAAAGGCACAGTATCCGTTTACGCTGGAGTTGAACAAGATCAAAACGATGGAAGAGGAGCGGACGCTGAGCGCGTCGCATCCGTACTCGCAACCCTACTGGCTGCGATTGCCGTCCGATGGCAATCTCTACCGGGTGGAGGATTCCACGCTGGTCGGGCTGCCGGTGAACCCGCCGCTGATGGCGCTCAAGGCCGACCTCACCATCGGGCCCGCGCACATTGTCCTGGAACGCCCTGTCCTTTACCGATACATGGACCGGATGCACGGCGAATCCATCCAGCCGGTAGCGGTTGTCCCGCCCGTCGCAATCGGTTTTCTTGAGCAGACGCAAGTCTTCCCCACACCGGATCGAAAGACGGTTGAGGTGGAAGTGGCATCGGAAGCGTCTCTCAAATCCGGGATCTTGCGGCTGGCTGCGCCGGCGGGCTGGACGGTGGAACCGGCCTCGCAGGCGGTGGATTTCTCCGGCCCGGGCCAACAGCGAATTTATTCATTTACGGTTGTGCCCCCGAAGGCGCCGCTGACCGGAAGCTTGACGGGCACGCTCGATGTGGGCGGCCGCGCCATCGCGGTGACCATCCATCACATCGATTACCCGCACATTCCGTTACAAACCTTGATGCCGCCGGCGGAGGCGAAACTGGTGCGCGTGGACGCAAAGGTGCTGGCTCATAAAGTTGGCTATGTGATGGGGGCGGGCGACGACATGCCCAATGCGCTGCGCCAGCTCGGCTGCGATGTGGTGTTGCTGGGTCCCAACGACCTTTCGCTTGGCAATTTGGAGGAGTACGATGCCATTGTCACCGGCATCCGGGCATTCACGGAGCGGCCGGACTTGGTCGCGAACCACCTGCGCCTTCTCGACTACGTAAAGGCCGGCGGCACGCTGGTTGTTCAGTATAACCGCATTGAGCGCGATAGTTCCGAACTGCTGAAACATTTGGGCCCCTATCCGTTTGAGATCGGGAATCAGCGCGTTACTGTGGAGGAAGCGCCGGTGGTATTCGACGCGAAGAGTCCGCTGGTTCTGGCGCCCAATCGGATCACAGCGGGCGATTTCGCCGGCTGGATCCAGGAGCGAGGTCTGTATTTCTCAACGAAGTGGGATCCACACTACGAAACGCCGTTTGAAACTCATGACCCCGGCGACAAACCGATGAAAGGGGCTACGCTGGTGACGCGCTACGGGAAGGGCGTCTACGTTTTCACGGCGTTCTCGTGGTTCCGTGAGTTGCCGGCGGGCGTTCCGGGCGCATTCCGGCTGTTTGCTAACCTTCTGAGCGCATCGAAGACCTATGCCGCAGCCTACGGGGCAGCTACCGCGGTCCCAGCCGGGGCTGGCGGCGGAGAATAAAGCTTGGCTTCCCCACCGGCGCCCGGCGAGAACTTCACGAGTCAGCTAATGCCCGTGTCGAAGCTCGATGCGTCTCAACCGGACGATCCGCCGCCGTTCCTGCAAACGTGGCCGCGGGTGTATCGGGCGGTGATCCTCTATCTGATCGTCCTGATTTTCGGTCTCTATCTTCTGACACGAGCCTTCGCCCCGTGAGCATTGACAATCTCCACAGCCATGCCGCCCGCTCCTAAACTCCTGGAAGTGATTGCTACCACCCTTGAAGACGCCCTGGAAGCCGAACGCGGCGGGGCTGGCCGCATTGAGCTGGTTCGCGCTTTAGTGATGGGCGGATTTACTCCGGACCCGCTCTTGCCTGGATTGGTGAGCAGGCGCGTCAAGATTCCGCTGCGAGTGATGATCCGCGAAAGCGACTCATCCACGGCGCACGGCGCTGAAGAGTTTGAACGCCTCGAAGCCGCCATTGACCGGCTGAAGACGGCGCCGATTCAGGGACTGGTCTTCGGCTTTGTCCGCCGCGGCGAAATTGAAGTTGAAAAGGTGGAGCGCCTGCTGTTGCGGATGCCCGCCGATTGGCGCGTCACGTTTCATCGCGCCTTCGAAGCGGTAACCCATCCGTTTGCTTCTTTGGAGGTATTGAAGCGCTATCCGCAAATCGATCGCATCCTGACCAACGGGCTGGAATCGGAGGATGCGAAGGAGCGTCGCCTCCGCCTCGAGGAATTGCAAAACGCCGCCGGGGATCGTATCACCATCATTGCCGCCGGTGGGCCCGCGCTGGCGAAGCTGCGGGTGTTGGCGGAAAGCCCGGTGATCCGCGAGCTTCACGTGGGCCGCGCGGCACGCCTGCCTGCTTCTCACTTGGGGCCGGTCCGCCGGGAGCGGGTAGCGGCGGTGAAGCGGATTTGGGTGCCGATTGAGGGCTCGTCGTCCTGATGTAGGGCCGCACTGACGTCCGCAGCGATTGAGGTCTGGGTTGATGCCGGAATTGCCGGCGCGCCTCGTGCCGGTCCGCCTGGAAACCAGCTTGAGATGGGACCGTCGCCCGATAGATGTGAGAATCTTAGGCAGTGTCCGGGACTAACAGATCATGAGCCGAGAAGCGCGTCTGGTGGAAGCTGGTACCGCCTTTCACGCCACCGCCCGAGTTACTACCGGCAAACGTTTTTCTGGACCCCGAAGACCGGAACCTCGTGGCCCGCTCGGCTGCCAGCGAATGCCTTCAACTCCTGGGCTGGCGCCTGATGTCCAACCGCGTCCACTCGCTACGGTAAGGGGCGGCTCACCCGAGCTATCGCGTCAACGCCGCTACCTGAAACCCACGGCACATGCATGAGTACGACATTGTCTTGAAGCGTTTGCTGGAGAAGTCGCAGCAGCGGCTCACCGGCGAGAGGGTCGTGCGTTGGCTGCCCACCGAACTCCCCATAGTGCAAAACCTGCGCGTCGATCTGCTCGGCGAAACGGCGGATTGCGAACTGATTCAGATCGAGGTGCAGAGCACTAACCAGTCCGGCATTGGTTTCCGCATGCTGGAATATCTCGTCCATGTAAATCGTCTCTATGGGCGTGTGCCGCGACAAATTCTTCTGTACGTCGGCCGGGAGCGCTTGCGGATGTCCAGCCAATTTCAGTGGCCGGATGGGCAAGCCGGGTTCACGCTGATCGACATGCGAGAGGCGGACGGCGAGCCGCTGGTGGCGAGCCCGGAACCGAGCGATAATGTATTAGGGATTCTGGGTCGGCTCAAGGACCAGCGCGCTGCGTTGCGCGGTGTTCTTGACAAGCTGAAGCGCCTGGATCGAGAGCAGGCTGAGTTCTACTATCAGTCGTTGTTGGTTCTGGCTGGGTTACGCGGGTTGGAAGAGGCCGTAAAGGAGGAAGCGAAGATGTTGACAATCGATATTTCCGAAAACAAGGTGCTCGGACCTGCCTACAATCGGGGCAGGCAGGAAGGGTTGCAGGAAGGGCGGCAGGAAGGGCGGCGAGAAGGCCGGCAGGAAGCGCTACGTGACCTGCTTCTGCATCAGATCGAGAGCAGATTCGGTCCTCTGCCGGCCTGGGTCGAAGCGCAGTTATCGCAGCGCCCGAGTCAGAATCTTGAACAGATTGGGATGCGTTTGTTCGAAGCGGCGACGCTGGACGAGTTGTTCCGATGACCGGACAGCGACGGCGACCGTCCCGTTCCGGCGCGGCACATGCATGAGTACGACAGAAGCTTCTGCTGATGCTGACAATCGATATTTCCGAAAACAAGGTGCTCGGACCTGCCTACAATCGGGGCAGGCTGGAGGGGCTGGAAGAAGGCCGGCAGGACGGCCAACTTGGCCTTCTTGTTCGCCTGCCCGGCGCGCCCACCCTCGACGAGCTGTTTCGGTAGCCGAAAGCGGCGGCTGTCTCGTTCCGCCAAGCCGCCGACGGCGAGTCGTCCCCGGCTCACTCGCTCTGGCTGCAAAACGGACCGCTGCAAGTCTAACGTCAGGTTTAGCCGATGGTATGCACCTTTAGAGCGATGAGATCCGTTTTGGCGATTGCCCTGGCGTTGGCTTCAGCCGCCGTTTGGTCTATTGCCGCGACGCAGCCGGTGGCGAAGACTACCGCGGCGAAAAATTCGGCCGGCGCCAAAGGGACAGCCGCACGAAAAGCAACCGCACCCAAAGCGTCGGCCGCGAAAGCAGCAACATCGAAAGCGACTGTAAAGTCGGGCTCTTCAAGGGCAGGTGCTTCGAAGGCGGGTACGCGTTCCACAACCCAAGTGGCCTCTGCCGCGGGCCGGTCCGTGGCAAGACGCGGCCGGAGCGCGCGCGTAGCCGTCAAGAAAGGGCCGAGTTTTCAGACCGTCCCCTCACCGGAGCGCTATCAGGAGATTCAAAAAGCACTTGCGGATCGGGGATTTTACAAAGGTGAGGTCAACGGGACCTGGGGTCCGGATTCCGCGGAGGCTCTGAAGCAATTCCAAGCCTCGCGGAACCTGCCGAACGACGGCAAGATCAGCTCGCTGAGCCTGATCGGGTTAGGCCTGGGTCCGAGTCATGCGTTTCCGGGTGGCACGGCCACGGAGGGCGCCGTCCCGGGGAGCCCCGTTTTGGTTCCCGTCGCTCCCGCCTTGGGTCAACCGCCCGCCGCGGCGACCTCACCGCTTCAGACGCCCCCAATGCAAACTTCTCCTACTCCGGCCTCAGCGCCGAATCCCGCGCCCCTGCCATTACCTGCGAAACCGCACGAGCAGTGACGCCGCGGTGGCTGCATCCCGCTTGCGGCATGCGAGCCCGTGCCGTGCTCGCGGGGGCGTGAGCGTCACGCCGTAAGTGTGCTGCAATAAATCCCATGGACTTACGCTGCTGCTCCCGGCTTCTTGCTACTTCTTTTGCCGGCTTTCTGCTGCTAGCGCGGCTGCCCGGCGCGCTTGACGCTGCCGATCCCATTCTGCCCTCCGATCTGCTCCAGATCCAACGCGTCACCGATGTTCGCCTCGCGCCCGATTCGTCCTTTGCCGTCTACGGCGTGCAATCGATCCACACCGAGCCGGGAAAAGACGGCGCCGACCCGGTGTACAGCTATCGCACTCATCTCTGGATGGTCGATTTCAATGGCTCTGCTGCCGCAAACCCAATTCAACTGACTTTCGGCGAAAGGAACGACGGCGATTTTGAAATCAGTCCGGACGGCAAATCTCTCGCCTTCGTCCGCGTGGACAAGACCCAACCGAAGCCCAAGCCGCAGGTCTGGCTGCTGCCTTTGCATGGTCCCGGCGAGGCGCGCGAGCTGACGCATCTGGAGTTCGGTGCAACCTCGCCCCATTGGCAGCCCGACGGAAAGGCATTGCTGGTGGCCAGTTCGGTTCCGCTGTCGAAGCTTCCCGGCAAGCCGCCCTTTGAAATGGGTAAGCCGCAACGCGATTGGCCGGAACACGATGCAAGCGATACGCCCGAACAGGCATCGGCTAAGAAAACTCCGTTAACACCCGACGCCGATTTAACCGGCATCCGGCGCTGGCTCGATTACAACGCATCGAAGCAGAATCCGTCAGACATCACCCGCATGGCCTTTCTGGATGAGGCGACCCTTTCCGGCGAGATGGAAGTGGCAGAGTTATTCCGCATTGACCTTCCTGCTGACGCAGCCGCGGAGGCCCCGGCAACTCAACTCACCAAGAGCTTCTATCCGCACCGCGCCGCCACCTATTCGCCCGACGGGCGCACCATTCTGTTCGCATCGCGGCCGCCCTCCTCAAAGCATCCCGACTTCGAACGCGACAAATCGGCAATCTGGTCTCTCGATCCGCAGAGCCTCGCCGAGAAGCCTTTGATTACCGACGAGCACCACAGCTTCGGATCGCCGGAGTTTACGCCTGACGGCCGGCACATTATTCTGACGGGCGTCGAGAACGACCAGATCACTTACCGGCAGGCCATGCTCGCTCAAACCGATCCTGACGGCAGCCACCTCACTTGGCTCACTCGGGAAGGCGATCCCGCCGTGCAGCAGTTCGAGATAACGGACGCGGGCGACGTGTACTTCGACCGCGCCTTCCATGGCGGCGTCCGCCTTGAGAAGCTGAATCTCAACTCTAGAAACAGCGAAATTGTTATCGACGGGCCAGTGGGCGTTTCGGCGATGGCCGCAAGCGCAAAGAGGATTGTCTACGCTCTCATCACGGTTCCCGATCCGAACGAGTTGTATGTCCGCGAAGCGGGAAGCACGGTGTCAACGCCACTGACCGCCTTGAATTCGGGCTGGCTGAAGGGCAAAGAACTGTCCTTACCAGAGGAGCATTGGGTCACCCGGCCGGACGGCCTGAAGGTTCAGTATTGGGTGATGAAACCCACCCACCCGGTGGCCGGGAAGAAGTATCCCTGGGTTCTCGACATGCACGGCGGCCCTTCAGCGATGTGGGGGCCCGGCGAACTCAGCATGTGGCATGAGTTCCAGCTCTTCTGTTCGTTCGGCTACGGCGTTGTCTACGCGAATCCGCGCGGTTCGTCCGGCTACGGTTATGAGTTTCAACGGGCCAATTACAAAGATTGGGGCGACGGCCCGCAGGGCGACGTGCTCGCGGCGCTCGACGATGCCGAGGCTCACAACCCGTCCATCGACAAGGACCGCTTGTTCCTGACCGGCGGTTCCTATGCGGGCTATCTCACAGCTTGGATCATTGGACACGATGGACGCTTCAAGGCGGCCGCGGCGCAGCGGGGCGTCTATGACTTATCCACCTTTTTCGGAGAAGGCAACGCTTATACCCTGGTGCCGGAGGAGTTCGGCGGCTATCCCTGGCAACCGGAGGTGAAGCGGTTGCTTGACCGGGAATCGCCCATTTCCTATGTTGCGGACATTCACACGCCCTTCCTCATCATTCATGGCAGCAGCGATCTGCGCACTGGTTTTGTGCAGAGCCAGATGCTGTTCCGCGCGTTGACGCAGATGGGGCGTCCGGTGGAGTATATTCGCTATCCTGGCGCCACTCATGAGCTGACCAGATCCGGCGATCCCCGCCAGAGAATCGACCACATGCTGCGGATCGTAGAGTTCTTTGAGCGTTATTCGCGGAATGACCGGCCCGCTCCCCAGGGCGCCGCGCCCGCGAAAACTACGCCTACGGCAACGCCCACTGCCGGCTCGCAATAGAACTCTCACTTGGGCTTGGAGATTTCACCCAGCGTTGCTTTCGTCACCCGTGCGTAGTCGACGGGAGCGATCAGAATCTGCGTCCCGCGCACACCCGCCGATACTGAAATCACATCCCACAGAATGGCGGTTTCGTCCAGGTAGACCTGGTAATCCTTTTTGCCCGCCAGTGCCGTCACGCCGCCGCGGATGTATCCCGTCAGCGCTTGCACTTGGGCCAGCGGAACCAGATCCACCTTGCGGTCGCCGCTCAGTTTGGCCAATCCTTTGAGATCGAGTTCGGTGTTGCCCGGCGTCACTGCCAGGGCCACGCCCTTCCGGTCGCCCCTCACCACCAACGTCTTGAAAACCTGATCTGCGGGCATACCGAGTTTAGCGGCTGCCGTTTCCGCGGAGAGGTCGTTCGGGTCAACCTCGTACTCGCGGGTCCGATAGGCAATCCCCAGCGAATCCAGAAGCCTTGCCGCGTTGGTCTTCACAGATTGGGAAATAGCGCGTCTTACGGCTCAATCAAAGCCAGATCGGCGTCAGGCAGGCTCTTCACCTCCGCGACGAATGCCTGCCACAGGCCAGCCGCCGCCCCGGTTAATAGCGGAAGGGTGCCCCCATAGGCGACATGGTAGAAAAACGTTCCCGCCGCGTAGCCGACAATTGAGGCCATGATGCACATGGCGGCGGTGGATAGCCCTTCCAGGCGCGGATCGGCGGCGCTTCGCTTGAAGACGCGGTAACTCTGCCGGATAGACAGCACGATCAGCGCCACGTACGCAATCAGCGCGGGGATTCCGCACTCCGATCCCACCTCGGTGTATGAGTTATGGGTGCCAAGGCCCGGAGATCGCTGTCCTTTTTCTGTATCGTCGAGAAAAACGGCATCCATGAACTCGCCCACTCCCACACCGAACAGCGGGTGCTGGAACATCATCTCGACACTGCGTCGGAACAACTCCTCCCGTTCCCGCTGCGAGGCAAGCGACGCCATCTCCTCCTCGGTGGTTGCGGTGGCGTTCTTGCTGTCCAGGGACACGAAAGTCAACCGGTGAATCACATCGTCAGGCATCGCCAGCAGCAAAAGAGGGGTGAGTAAGACGATCGGCAGCAGGCGCCATCGGTATTTGGCGGAGAAGATAACCGTGCAAAGCAGCATGATGCCCATTCCTAAGAAGGCGCCGCGCGAGGACGTCTTTAACAGGTAATAAACCGACGCCATAAACCCGCCGATGCCGATCAGCATTCGATAGACGCTCTTTTGGACCGCCCAATAAAAGAAAAAGCCCGCGCAAGTGGCCAGCCCCAGCGCCAAATCGTTAGCGCCGGCGTAGAAAGAACTGCCGGGAATAGCGAAGCGGTCGCCCGATTCGCCGCCCATCGTCACGCAGATAACGATAATCAACAGGCCTTTGGAAACTTCCGCCAGAATGAAGGTCCGCACGCTGGCGGCGTCCACCACGAAAGCGCAGACGGCATAAAAAAAGAGCGTACAGCGCGGAACGTAGTTCAGCATCATGCTCATGCTCTCGCTGCGCCATGTGCTGAACAGCACCGTGAGGGCCATCAGGAAGGTGAAAATCGCCCAGACCTTGCCGATTGGCTGTCGAAGGCCCTGGCCCGCCGCGCCGCTGGCGATGAAGGCAAGTAGCAGGAGTGCCTGGGAAATCCAGTTCACGTAAGCGTTCACTCCCAGGTAGTGATGGCTCAGGTCGTTCAACTCCGGTGAGATGAAGAAGAAGAACAGGCTGTAAATGCCCAGGCTTCCCATCGCGGAACCCGCGATGGGCGTTGCCTGTTGGAAGGGCCGGGCCGTTGGCCGGGTATCGAAATCCGATTCGAGCCCAGCCAATCCCGGTATAGCCACTGCGGCGCCAACGACGCCTGTGCGAGGCCTGTCGGCGTCCCTTCCGCCTTGAGGCACGGAACCGGGGACAGAACCGGGTAGCACTTCTTTGGGAGGTGTGGCCAGATCTGCGGACGACGACTTCAGCGCTTTCGGATTAAGAAATCGTCCCATGAATAAGTTGCGACTCCCTTCAGGCTACACCATGAATGGCGCCCCGCCCGCGGCCCGAAAAGTAGGATTTCCCTCGCTTCTCAGAAGCCGTGAAACGGCCGGCGCCAACGAATGGTGGACGGCCATGTATCACGAGCTTGTCATGACAGACGGAGTTCAAACCGGATATGAAAGCTATGTAAAGGTGGCCGGATTTCACGGTGCGGCGCGCATCTGGCGGCAGGTACCAGCCGTCGCTGCACGACGTACTCCTGAGCCTGCGGATCGAGTTCGTAAGCAGTCTTGGGCTTGAAGAGTACAACACGGTGTGAGCCGTCAGGATTCACGGCCTCGATGCGCGAGTTGTCTCCCTGAGTGTCCCGGGTAGTGATGGTAGTAACGCCGTTGATTGTGAGCCGGGTGACTTCTTGCTTGCCCGCAGCGCCCGGATCGGCAAGCAAGGCGCAGGCCAGGAGGACTATCAGCAAAGGGACGCGCATGTGGTCAGGCTAGCAAAATTTGGGGCCTGCGTGAGACGGCCATTTGCCGCGGGCGGAGTGATACGAGTCATTGATCGGGTCTGCCGCCTGAGCGCAATCGCAGGACATTCAGATTCTCACTCAGAATGCGATCGGCTTCGCCTGCCAAATTCGCGGGGGCTTCGGGCGCGGCGAAGAAACGGCCAGTGAGCGTATCAGCCTGGCCCGAAGCGAGATGCAAAACCAGGTCCTCTCCGGGTTTCGATGAGTCGTCAAGGTGGTCGTCGAAGATCTTCTTAAACCAGGGGAGGTAGCGCTGGCCGGCTTCCGATTGGATGAGGCTCTCCGCCATGGCCGTGCGCACGGTTCCGGGTTGAATCGCGAACACGGGGATGCCATGCGGGCGCAGCTCGCGGGCCAGAACTTCAGTGAAGCGTATGAGCGCTGCCTTGGCGGTGACGTAGGCCGACATGTAAGGGATGGCGACGGTTCCAGCGCCACTCGCCACATTGACGATGCGGCCGCGCCGGCGCTGGATCATGCCGGGAATCACAGCCTTGGCACAGAGCATGGGGCCTTTGAGGTTCACCTCAATGTTGCTCCACCAGGCGTTGGAGTCGGTCTCCCAGGTGGGGCCGAAGGGCGGTCCGGCGCCCGCGTTGTTGATGAGGAGATCGATGGGCCCGAGCCGCTGCTCGGTGGCGGCGGCCATATGGCAAACGGCGGCTCCATCGGTGACGTCTGTCGGGATGGCAAAGGCATCGGCGCCTTGTTCTTCAAGGAGAGCCAGAGTTTCGTTGAGTTCGGCGGCGTTGCGGGAGGCGATGGCGACCCGCATTCCGTTACCGGCGAGCGCGAGGGCAAAGGCGCGTCCCAATCCGCGGCCACCGCCGGTGACGAGAGCGGTTTGAGGCATGTTGACAGGAATAGCGCGCGGGACGGCGAAGGGTCAAGATGTGGGACCCTATGAGATTACTTTCAGCCCTCGATATTTTCTGAATTCCCGGTCCCGGCCGACCACCGGCACACCTTCGGAGAGAGCAGTGGCGATGAGCATCCGGTCAAACGGATCGCGATGATGCAGTGGGAGGTCGAACATCCTCAGCGCGTGATGCGATTCAAAAGGGATCACCGTCAGCCTCAAATCGGCAACGCCCTTCGAGATATCGGCAGCGGTCGCCGCCAGTTTCTGAATGCTCGCTTTGACGGCTATTTCGACGAATGAAACAGTGCTGACCAACAGACTGTTCTCTTCGTCCTCAACCAGCGCGCGAGCTCGCGGAGTGAACAGATCGGCCTCCCCGCGAGCGAGGATCAGGAAGGCCCCGGTATCGAGCAGGAGGCGCACTCAAACGTCGCCACGTAACCAAGCCTCGACATCATTCTGTGGCTTGGCCCAGTCTGGGTCGAGGATTTTGATCCTGTCCCTGAGTGTGCCGAACTGACGGGGCCTGCGGTCAGACTCAGCCGTTGGGATCATATCGACAACGGGCTTACCGTGGCGGCAGATGGTCACGCGTTCACCCTTCTCAACCTGTTGGAGCAGTTGAGTCAGCTTGTTCTTGGCCTCGGCGACGCTGACGTTCATGAGAGCATTATAGCTAGTGAGTAGCTATATGTCAAATTCCCGACCCAGCCGCGGGCGCGCGATCAATATTTCGGGACGCTGGGGTCCACCTGGTCGCTCCAGGCCAGAATGCCGCCGCTCATGTTGCGGACTCGCGTAAAGCCGTTTTGCAGTAGCAGGTCCATTGCTTTCTGGCTGCGTCCGCCCGATTTGCATTGGCACACAATATCGGAGTTGCGGTCGAGTTCGCTCAGCCGCTTGGGCAGTTCGCCGAGCGGAATTGGAAGCGAGCCAGGGATCCTACAAATCTGATACTCGTACGGCTCACGCACGTCGAGCAGCGTAAAGGCGGCGCGCTGGTCAAGCAATGATTTCACTTCCTTCGGGCTGACCACGGGCGAAGCGGCGGCTTGACCGGCGGGCGGACGAAGGCCGCAGAACTCCTGGTAATCGATTAGTTCCTTGATTGTGGGGTTGTCGCCGCAGACAGGACATTCTGTGTTGCGGCGCAGCTTCAACTCGCGAAAGCGCATGGTCAAAGCGTCATAGAGCACCAGGCGGTTCTTGAGAGTTTCGCCGATGCCAAGGATGATCTTGACGGTTTCAGTAGCCTGGATGACGCCAATCAAACCTGGCAGGATGCCGAGAACGCCTCCTTCGGCGCAACTGGGGACAAGCCCCGGAGGCGGCGGCTCAGGGTAGAGGCAGCGGTAGCAGGGGCCGTCCTCATAAGCAAAGACCGTGGCTTGGCCTTCGAAACGGAAGATGGAGCCGTAAACGTTCGGCTTCTTCAGAATCACGCAGGCGTCGTTGACCAGGTAGCGCGTCGGAAAATTGTCGGTGCCGTCGACCACCACATCGTAATCCTTAAGGATGCCGAGCGCGTTGTCGCGCGTGAGGCCGGTGTCAAATTTGTCGACGATCAGGTGAGGGTTGATGTCCTGCATGCGGTCGGCGGCCGAATCCAGCTTCTTGCGGCCGATGTCCTCAGTGCCGTGAATGACCTGCCGCTGGAGATTGGAAGCGTCGACGACGTCGAAATCAACGATACCGATGCGGCCGATGCCCGCGGCGGCGAGATAGAGACCGACGGGCGCTCCGAGTCCGCCGGCGCCAATGAGGGCAACCTTCGCGGCCTTCAGCTTGAGCTGCCCTTCCATCCCGACTTCGGGAAGGATGAGATGGCGGCTGTAGCGGGCCACCTCTTCGTTCGATAGCGCTACGGGCTCCGCAAGCGTTGCCGTGCCGCCCGCGATGCTAGGCACGATGGAAAGCGTTTCGGCGCCTTCCAGGTTAGTCGCTTCCTTATCGAGGTAACGGATGTCTTCGTCATTCACATAGATGTTGACGAAACTTCGCAGCTTACCCTGATCGTTGAAGAGATTCTTCTTGATCTCGGGAAATTGGGCGGTGAGATCGGCCAGGGCCTCGGCCACCGTGGCGCCGGTGACGGATACGGAGTCATGCTGGGCGGTGAACTGGCGCAGTGCGGTGGGAATCAGAATCTTCGGCATAGTTTTAGGCATTGTGCCAGACAAGCTCTTCTTTGTCGGCGCGGGTTTGGTCAAGGTCGGGCAGAAAGCTGTTGGCGTGATGAAAGCGTCCGTTTTGGATGGACAGCACAATAAAGGAAAACCACGGGCAGGAGTTCTGCAAATCGGTGGTCGAGAAGTAGGCGTCACAATCGGGGTGCGAGTGGAAGATGCCGAGAAGCTGAAGGCCATGGCTGCGCGCGGCGCGGTCGGCGGCAAGCAGATCGTCATTGCCGATCTCATAGCGCGCGCCTTGCGCTCCGGCGAAAGAGTTGGGCAGCGGCACGGCCGAGGTGACAACCTTGCGATCTTCCCGCCGGTCGCCGAGCATCGCCCCGCAGCATTCGCGAGGATAAGTGGATTCGGCGTGCGAAACCATAATTTGCCAAGGGGTGGCCAGAACTTCGATCATGGGCTATCTCCCATTCTAACGGGGGGAATGGGAGGAAGCGCGAAGAACAGACCGGGAGCAGCCCCCTACTGGTCGGCAGACTTATGCAGCAGCTTTTTCTTGACGTCGGGCCAGAATTCCTTCAGGACGTCGGAGATCGTGTCGGTGCCGATGGCAATGCCCCAATTGATTGCGTTGTCCCTGGCGTTGCGGGAATCGGAGTAGTAGGCGTTCTGCACAGCCGTGGCGACCGCGTTGCCGCCCCATTCCGAAGTATTGAAGCGATACCCTCCGGAGTCTGTGCGAGTGACGAAAATCTGCTTGATGGAGTAGCCGAGGCGGGAGGAAATGGAGCCGGTGCCCTTGCGAAAATAGCGGGGATCTTCGTGCAGCACCGACGGAAATAGCCCCTCAGTCATAAAATTCCCAACGGCTTGATCCAGATAAGCCGTCCCGTAGTATTTGGCAAAGCCTTCGATTCCCTGATGGAATTGCGGGTGGGCGTCATCCAACTGGTGGTAGCCGGCGAAGGCAGCTGCCACAACGAACACCGTGTAATCGCAGGAATCATGATATGCGATGAGCCATTTGTCCTTCGCGCGCAAGGGCCTGAACTGCTCGCCGGTGTTGGTGGTGCGGTAGTTGGGCAGCACGCCCAGAACGCGTCCGCCATTGCCCTTGGTGGATTGCTCCAGCACTTCTTTGGATGATTCTCCAGGCTGAGGCTTCTTGTCCTTATCGTCTTTGCTCTTATCATCTTTGCTCGGAGCGCTAGCCGGGGCGGTGGGAGGGTCCTGGGGCGCGGGGGTGGTTTGGGTTGACGCTTGCGTTGACGTTGATGTTCCGGATGGGTTCTGTGACTGTTCCGGTACCGGTTGAGCTGTGGTTTCGGTCTCCGAGGCCGGCCAATCAGGCACGATTTTTGCTGCCAGAGGCAGGGAGAGAGTTACGGCCAGCAGCGAAGCGGCGACGGATTGGACGCAGTGAGATTTTTTCATTCGTTAAGACACGATCAGTGGGTCGTTCATTTTCGGACGCAGTGCTTCGATGAACGGATTCAGGGTTCTGCTTCTTGTAAATTCCAGAGAGGCCCTTTTGAAGCCAGGGGACCCCGGCCTAATCTGGGCAGGACAAGGCCGGGCGGAGTTGCGCAAGCGTCCCAAAATAACTTCTATTTTAGAGGATCGCCCCAGCCGAAAAGACCGGCAGGGCGGCATCCAGTGTCAGTTTTTGTAAAACCATCGATGAGTTGAAACGAAAGCCGGGCGGGATGCAACAAATCTTCAGAATCAGGAGTTTCTTCGTCAAACCGTCATCGGGATGTAAGGCGAGGAAAGCCCGGCTCAAGAATCCCTCGATTCGCCAATGCCAGCCTCCACTCTCAAAATCTATTTGCATGACGGAACCAGAAGCTTCCGGATCCAACTTGTCGGCGACTTGAAAGTCAGCGACCTGAGTGAGTTGGACGGGTGCTGGCGAACGGCGAAATCGAGTGTCTTGGGGCGTCCGCTGGTGCTGGATGTAACGAAACTGAAGTCCACCGATGAGGCAGGAACGCAGTGGATCAGGGCAATGCTGCGGGAAAACGCGCAAATCCTGGACGGCCGCGAGGTTACCACCGAAACGCCCTCCCGATTGCGCGATCGTCCCGATGGACCTGTGAACTCGTCAGGCAAACTGCGGATCGGACGTTGGCGTTCGTTCGTCAGCAACCTTCAACGGAACCTTGCCATTGGATCCGCACAGGCGAAGTAGGTGAACGCTCACAGCGCACAGGCCACTCTCGATCGAAGAGCGCTAATCGGACTAAACAGTCTCGCCGCGAAACTGGGTCCGAGCCCCGGACCTGGCCAGCCGATGATGGCTCATCAGAAAGCCGACTGTGCGATGGGCATCAACCAGCCCAGCCGCAGCCCACACAGCAAACAGAGCTGCAAGACCTAACATGTAAGACATTTTCACTGACCCAATCGGCGTTTCCCGCCTGACTGCTCCACGAGGAGTCCTATAGTTACAGATTCGTCACGTTCCAGACTTGTTTCAATATTAAGCAGATCAGAGATCGGTTTTTTGCGAGTCCGCGCGGCCTTTCGGCCAGTAAAGAGCGAATATCCAGCTTCTCTTTCGAGACCACCCTGAAGCTCCTCTGGAACGTTCCCGCTATTCTAGTGCGAACAGCCCGAGATTTATCGCACATGATAAAGACCCTTCCTGACCGGCCTTTCCAGTTACTTCCCTCGTTTCGCGAAAGAGTGTGGGGAAGAATGCACTTATCGCCATTCTTCCCCGCCGAGCCCGCGTCCGCGCCCATTGGCGAAGTCTGGTTCACGGCCGAAGACAATTTGACATCGATTGGTAAACCGCTTCAATCCCTGCTCGCGGAGTATCCCGGGATGCTGGGAACTGGCGCCGATCCCAAGCATCCCTCCTTATGCCCGTTGTTAGTTAAGTTACTTTTCACGTCAGACCGCTTGTCGGTTCAAGTGCATCCGGACGACGAATATGCGGCTCAACATCACCAGTCGCTTGGCAAAACGGAAGCCTGGTATGTGATGGATTCGCAGCCTCCTGGCGAGGTGGCCATCGGGTTCCGAGACCCAATTACGCCCGAACGGCTGGAGAGCTCGGCGCGGAGCGGAGAGATTGAGCAATTGCTCGACTGGCGCAAGGTGTCAAAAGGCGACTTGGTCTTCGTACCGGCCGGAACCGTACACGCAATCGGCGCGGGCTTGACCATCTGCGAGATTCAGGAGAACTCCGATATCACCTACCGGCTCTACGATTACGGACGGCCCCGAGAGCTGCATCTGAAGCGCGGAAAGGAGGTGTCGACGCTGACTCGCTATACGCAAGTGTCACGCACCGTTGAACTGTCGCCGGGACGGACCCAGATCGCGGACTGTCCCTATTTTCGAATTGAGCGCTTGGCGGTACCGGCTCAGTTGCGAGCGAAGGGCCAGAACGATGCCTACTTGCTGCTGGTCTGCCTTGAAGGCAAAGGGACCATCGCGGATGAGCCGTTTGCGGCAGGTCAGGTTTGGTTTGTGCCGGCGCAAGCTAGAGGGTTCGTGGTGGACGGGCCGCACTCAGAATGGCTCTTAGCATACAAAGCTGATGAGCCCTATGCGGGGCTCTCTCTGAATTCTGGCATTCTATAAACATGAAGGCAGACAGCATCGAAATCTCCCGTGACGAACAACACAACCGGTGGCTGATTCGCATCAAAATCGGTGAGGAAGTCATTCGCCGCCACAGCAACGAATCGAAAAATGCCGATCAGGATACGCTGCGCACGGCCGCGGCGAAGACTGCCCTGGATGAGGGCTACACCATAGATCCTTCGGATATCGTCTTTGCCTAGCCTTTGGCTTAGGACGCCCATAGAAATGCGAGCAACGCCGCGCATTCTGAGAGCTGAACGCTTGCGCCCAAGGTGTCTCCTGTAATCCCTGCGATCCGGTGCCGGCAATAGAAACCAAAGACCGCGGTGATCGCCGCCACCGCGGCCATCGCAATCAAAGCGCGAACGGACAAGGACGCCGCCAACGCCGCTGCCATCGCGACTGTTCCCCACAGCAGCGGCCACTTCCCCATGCCTTCCACCACCGATTCCGATGCTCGCGCGTAGGGCAATGCCGCCGTGAGAGGCAAAATCGACCATCGCCCCAGAGCCGGCGTCAGAACCACCGCTTCCATCCAGTTACTCTGTTTCAGCAGAGCGGCATAGGCCGTTACCTTGAGAGCTACCAGCGCCGCCAATGCCACACCGCCGTAGCTGCCAATGGCGTGGTCGCGCATGATACGAAGCACATCTTCCCGGCTCTGGCCTCCTCCGAAGCCGTCAGCGGTGTCGGCCAGGCCATCGTAGTGCAGGGCGCCGGTTGCCAGCGCATCGAGAATCACCAACAGAACGGCAATCACTCCCCAGGGCAGATGACCTCCTAATAGAGCTGCGGCCACAGTGTAAACAATGCCGAGCAAAACCCCGATGAGTGGAAACCAGCCGGCCGAGCGCGCCACGTCCTTCGTGTCGAATGCTTGTCCCACCGGAAGCCTGGTCAGGAAAGCAATCGCCGCGAGAAACGATTTCATTGATTGGAGACTCCCGCCGCCGCGAACGTGGCCATTCCAGTAAACGCCGCAACGGCAGCCTGGATCAACTTCATCGCGAGCGCCGCGCCGGTTCCTTCCCCCAGCCGCATTCCCAAAGTAAGCAGCGGCTCTTGTTCAAGCATCGCGAGTAGGTGCGCGTGTCCGGGCTCCGCCGAGCGGTGCGACGCAAACAGATATCCGATTGCCGGCGGGCAGTGACGGACGGCCAAAGCCGCGGCGGCGGTGGCGATGAATCCGTCCATGACAACGGGCACGCGGCGGGCAGCGGCGCCCAGGCAGAAGCCGCACATGGCCGCTATCTCAAGACCGCCGACGCACCGCAGAATGCCGAGCGGAGTTGCGAGACTATCGGCGTGCAGGGCGAGAGCCCGCTGAATCGCTGAGCGCTTCCGGGCCATGCTTGCGTCATCGGCTCCGGCGCCCGATCCAACCAATGCTGCGATGGTTTCATGCGTCAAGGCCGAGGCAATCGCGCTGGCGGAGGTGGTGTTTCCAATGCCCATTTCGCCGAAGCCGAGAAGGTCGCAGCCCGCCAACGCGGAATCGCAGGCGATTTCAATACCAGTTTCAAGCGCCGCCGTCATCTGATCTGCCGTCATTGCGGGTCCCTGACAGAAGTTGCGCGTTCCTGGCGCAGCGCGGCGGCTGATCAGATCGCACGACACCGGAAGCGGTGTGGCCACGCCGGCGTCGACCACCTTGAGTTCGATTCCTCCCGACCGGGCGAACGCGTTGATCGCCGCGCCGCCACGGAGAAAGTTCAAGACCATCTGTGCAGTGACTTCTTGAGGATACGCGCTGACGCCCTCCGTGCAGACGCCGTGGTCCGCGGCAAAGAGGACGATGCGGGGGCGGCTGGCGGTTAGCTCGAAGCTTTCTCTGATTGCGGCGCACCGGTTCGCGATCTCCTCAAGCCGCCCGAGGCTCCCCGGCGGCTTAGTAAGTTCCAATTGGCGCTGGATGGCGGCGTCGACCCACCGCCGATCGATGGGGCGGATCTCCCGGACTGTCTTTTCGAGCAGCTTCATGCCCGCGCGCTCACTCCTTCAAGCCTTTATCGTGCACTCCCCAGCGGTCGAAGTGCGTGACACTGGCAAGATTGCCGCGAGTCTCCCATCGCTTCTCTTCGAGGTCCGGTTGGGGCTTGAATTCGGACACATACCCGACACATAAGTACGCGATGGGCGTCAACGCCGCCGGAATTCCAATCGTCGCCTTCAGTTGTTCAAGATCGAGAATGCTGACCCATCCGACGCCAATCGATTCGGCGCGCGCCGCGAGCCAGAGGTTCTCAATGGCGCAAACCGTCGAATAGACATCCACGGAAGGATCTGTCTGGCGGCCCAGACCGCTGCCCTTGGGGCGGTGGTGATCGCAAGTAACGCAAATATTGACCGGGGCGTCCAGGATACCCGCCAGCTTGAGGCTGTCGTAGAGTTTGCGTTGCTCGCCCTGATAGGCCTCGGCCGCGCGCCGGCTGGCGCACTCGAAATTCCGATGCACAGCCTTGCGAATGGAAGCATCGCGAATTACGACAAAATCCCAAGGCTGCATGAAACCGACCGAAGGCGCGTGGTGCGCCGCATTCAGGATCCGGCCCAGCACCTCGTCCGGTATCGGGTCCGGCAGAAAATGCGAGCGCACGTCGCGGCGTTCGTAGATGGCCCGATAAACGCCGCGGCGTTCTTCCTCGGAGAAACGGTGATCCGTCATGACGTGCTCACAAAGTTCGCGACCCGCGCGGCTCCGGCGTGTCGCGGCGGCGCACGGAGGAATCGCGCCCCCGGCGCTTGGTGGCAATACTCCCTACCGAGCCGCGACCGTGAGGGAGCGACCGGTTGGCGCCACAGGACCAACACCGCGGTCGCTCCCTCACAGTCGCGGCTCGGTAGGAGTCGGCGATTGGCTCTTCGTTCATTGATCGCTCCTTACATCGCTGAGTATTCCTGCCGCCTGCGCAGCAGCCAAAGAAACACCGGACCGCCCAGCAGGCCAGTGATGGCGCCCACCGGAAGTTCGCTTGACGGCAGGGCGGCTCGCGCCAACGCATCCGCCAGAACCAGGAACGCCGCGCCTAGCAGCAGCGAACCCGGCAGCACAATGCGCAGGTCTTCGCCGAACATCCGGCGCACGGCGTGGGGAACAATCAATCCGACAAAACCGATGGCGCCGCCGGCGGAAACCGTTACGCCGACGATTAAAGCGCAGAGCGCATGCACAATCGCCTCGCAGCGGCGCACATTGACGCCGAGCGTCGCGGCGGTGTCTTCGTCGATAGCGATCAGGTTCAGTTGGCGCGAGAAGGCCAGCAGCGCAAGCCATGCCGGCGCCAGGACCATGAGCATCCGCAAGACTGGATCCAGCCCCACCACGTCCAGGCTGCCCATCAACCAACGAAGGATTCGCAGAGCGCTGCCGGGGTCGGTGAGATATTGAATGGTCAGCACACCCGCGGCGCAGATCAGGTTTACAGCGACGCCCGAAAGCAACAGCGCTCCCGGAAGAACCACCATACCCGTGCGGGCCATGGTCCTCACCACCGAAACTGCCAGCATCGCGCCTGCGAACGAAGCAGCGAATACCAGCGGGATGCCCGCGACACGCGCGCTCCATCCCAGTGCAATGCTGACGCTCGCGCCCAACGCTCCGCCGCCTGAGACGCCCAGGGTATAAGGGTCGGCCAGGGGATTGCGGAACAGTGCTTGAAGGGCGCCTCCGGTGACGGCCAGCGACGCCCCAATCACCATGCCCATCAAGACGCGGGGCAATCGCAGCCGAAAGAACAGCGTGCGCGAAAACGAGTCGGAGAAGAGACTGGCCGGGTTTATGTGTTGGCTTCCCACGGCCAGCCCAACCGCGACGGATACGATCAGGATTAGCGTCAAAACGGTCATCGCCCTGACGGCGCGGTCGCCCGCTGGAGCAGGCAAAGGAATTGCTTGGGCCGTCATAGATCCACCCAGACCACCGTTCGATTTCCCATTCGTTGCGTGCGCACGTTCGGATCGCCGTAGATATCGCGGAGCAGATGGTCCCGGAGAACCTCGTCCGGGGTTCCTGCCGCGGCTACCTCTCCCGAGCGTAGCGCCACAAGCCGGTCGAATGAGCCGGTCAATTGCAAATCGTGCGTGATCATGATCACGCTGAGACGTTGGGTCTCCCGCAACCGGCCAAGCGTCCGCATTAAGTCCGCACGGTGTTTCAGATCGAGCGACGATGACGGTTCGTCCAGCAACAACAGGCGCGGCTCCTGGGCCAGCGCCCTCGCCAGAATCACCATCTGCCGCTCGCCTCCCGAAAGGCCGGTGAACGGCCGGCCAGCCAAATGCGCGGCGCCGGTGTTTTCCAGGGCCTCCATGGCCTTTTCGGTATCACGCGCGCTTTCAAAGCGCAGCCTCGCTGAGTGAGGCGCTCGGCCGCTCAACACGATATCGATGACCTGGAACGGGAACGCTGTCGCCGTGGATTGGGGCACGTAGGCGATCTGCCGGGCGCGCAGTCGCGGCTGCCAATCCTTCAGCGGAACCTCATCCAGCGCTATCGTTCCGGCGCGAGGCCGCAGTAACCCAGCCAGCATGCGGATCAGCGTAGATTTGCCAGAGCCGTTCGCGCCGATCAAGGCCGTCATGGTCCCTGGCGTCGAAGTCAGGCTGACATCGCGCACCGCCAACGGGCCGCCGCCGTAGGCATAGTCGAGATGGAGCGCTTCGAAGCAGGGGTGCGGCATCACTGGACTTCGGGATGAATCAGCTTGGCGAAGAGTTGAGCCGTATCCACCATTCGTTGCGAAGCGTGTGGTACGAAATCCTGGTTCACCTCGTGAACGCGGTGTCCGCGCACGGCCTTCAATTCGGGCATCTCTTCCCAAGGCTCTATCGGATCGCCCGCGAAACGGCTCGCTGGTCCCTGAACGAAATCGAGGATGATATCGGGATCTGCGGCAAGAAGATCCTCCTTGCTGAGTTTTGCGTAACCGCTTGTGACCGGCGCAACGGCAATGCGGCCGCCGGCGATTCCCACCAGCTCCGCCAGGTAACTGCCGTCGGTTGCGGTGTAAAGATCGCGCAGCGTTCCGGGTGTCCGGTCGATAACCAGCACCACGCGCGGCTTCGGAAGACCCGCCGTCTTGTGCGCGACACGCTCCAATCCTGCGCGCGTGACCGATACCAATTTGGCCGCCTCGCTTTCATTGCCAGTCGCCCGCCCAAGAACCGTCATCGCGACGTACACCTCCTGAACGGACCGGTTAGACGCTTTTAGGACTCGCAGTCCGAGTTCCTTGAGAGTGTCTTCCAGGAACGGAGCTTGCGCACTGTTGATAACCACCAGATCGGGCCGCATGGCGGTGAGTCTTTCCAAATCAGGATTGTGCAGTTGCCCAAGATGAGGAAGCTTCGCCGCCTCGGGAGGATAGGCATCGTAGTTGGACACGGCCACGACGCGATTAAATGCTCCCACGCCATAGAGTATTTCCGTTAAGTCGGGAGACAAAGAGATAATGCGCGCTGGCGCATCGGCGCCCGTGAGGCAAAGCGCGAAGGTCAGGGCGATCAGGAATGCGCGTCTCAAATCAAAACTCGTATTGCAGACCGCCCATCGCCGTTCGTCCCGGCGTGAGAAATCCGCTCTCAAAATAGGTCTGGTTGAAGATATTTTCCGCTCGCGCAAAAAAGCGGATCGCCCGGTACTCATTGAGTGGAATCCGGTAACTGGCGCCGGCGTTCACTTTGTGAATTCCGTTGAAGCGATAGGTTTGCGTCACAAAGTCGCCATAGACCGGCGCGAGATAACTGCTGGATTCGATCGTATCGAAGGTCAGCATCAGCCGCCGGGTGGGCTGTCCGGTGGCCAACACGGAAAACTGGTTTCTGGGGACCACGAAGGTTTGGAGGACGTCGCCGACGATCGGAGTGCGTTCAATGGCGTTCACATACGTATAAGCGGCGGTCACTCTCACTGAGCGTGCCGGCGCTATGGAGACGCTGGTTTCGGCGCCGCGCGAAATTCCTCCCTTGGTGTTCAGATAGCCGATGTAGCGGCCGTACGGATCGGTGGCCGGATTAATCAAGCCCGACGTATCGAAACCAATAATGTCTTGAAGCCATGTATAAAAGTAACTCGCCGAGATCTTCAGGCGATCCTTGAAAAGCGTTTGGTCGATGCCGCTGTCGAGACCGGTGGAATGTTCAGGTTTCAGGCGCGGATCGCCATAGACGGAATAACCGTAGACCGGATCGAATCCCGTCCCGAATCGCTCATAGAGTGACGGCGCGCGATAGCCCCGGCCCAGATGCGCGCGCAGCTTCGTTCCCGTCCTGCGGAAAAAATAGGCGGCTGAACCGTCGCCAGTGTATGCCGGGGTCGGCGCAGGGAACGAGATCCCTTGATAAGGCGCCGACGCCACCGGGAAGAACATCGGCGCGTCCAGCGAGAAGAACTGTGCCCGGAACGCTCCCGAAATCTGAAGACGGCCGCCGAAAAACTGCGCCTGATCCTGGACAAATGCGCTGTTGCTTCG
>CAJCIT010000244.1 GCA_903970405.1 Acidobacteriaceae bacterium
CGGGCCGAGCTCAACAATCGCGTGGAGCAAGTCGCTTTCCTGATGGATCGCCGGGGCGGCGGGAGTGTGAATTTCGAGCACCAGCAGCGTCATCGCGAACGCAAATATCCCGTCGCTGAGGGCGGCCAGCCGCTCCGTGCTTTGGCCGGCAATCCGGTTATAGAACGAGGCCATGGGGATGAGGATAGCAGGAGTAGTTACAAATCGAGGACTGAGTGGCCACTAAGATACGTTCAGACACGCCGGAAGAATACGTCCGTCAGAACATCGAGCGCCGATTGGTTCTCAGAGTCCTTTCGCCTTCGATGCAATCGACTGAAAGAAATTACGCGCCTTGGTTGAAATTTGCAAGGCCGCGCGTTGCCACCAGTTCAGGCCGTCCCTTTCCGGCAATTCTCCATGCGTTCGTATCGCATCCGTGAACGGTTTAGCACCCGCGCGGATGCGCTCGCGCTCCTCTTCAACTGTGGCAGGGGGATTAGGCAGCGGCTCATGCTCCTCGCCGGTCGCAATCTCCGTGCCGGATGCCGCACGGATGCGGGCGCGTTCGTCTTCGCGCGTCGTCGGCGGCTTGGTTAACCGTTCCTCCTGCTCCTTCGTTGCGGTCGCTATCTCGGTATCGAGCGCGGTGCGTTCCTCCAGCATGCCGTTAATGTTTTGCGCCTCGCGGTTCATGTCGCCCCGGTCGCTCGGCTCACCTCGGCGTTCCATTTCACTGGCGGCGGGGCCTAAATGCGTCGTTGGCTCCTTCTCAATGCCGCGTGCCTCGAAGCTGCGATGGTCTACCCGTATGTCGGAGTTCGCGGCCTCAAGATGTTCGTTGATGATGTCGGCGGCAAGCTCCCGCAGTTTTTCCACTTCCTTGGGGCCGGTTTTCTGGTCGTCAAGAATGCGCGTCTTTTTGCCTAAGCCCTCCGGCGTCATCTCGCGCGTGGTGAATAGTATGTGTGCATGATAATTGCGGTCGTCGCCTTTGCCGGGTTCGTGAATCGCAACCGACGCGGCAACGTGATAACGCTTTACCAGCTCCTCCGCAAATGCCTCGCAGATGGCGCGGCGTTCACCGGGGTTTAGGAACGCGGGCAAGGCCAGTTCCACCTCTCGCGCCTCGCGGCTGTTGAAATGGAACCGGAAGATGATAGGCTCGGTCATGGCCAGATTAGGTGCGTGCCATTGTTGTGGCGGAAAGGTTAGCAGCGAAGCTCTGACTTGTCCCCATTGTGGCCAACCATCTCCATTGGTTGGCGGTCTGGATGGAGCAAAAGCGGAGTTTATGAAAAGCGGCAACACAATTGGTGCGATTAAGTCGGTGCGAGAAATCACTGGCTTGGAACTGAGAGAGGCGAAACGCATTGTTGATTCCTGGGCGAAGTAGGCAATGACTGAACTAACACTCCTTCATCAAAGGGCGGAGCCAAAGCTGCCCGCGCTCATCGGTAGGGCAGGGGAGCGAGCCGCGTGGCGCTTCCTCGAATTCTTCACCGATAAAGGGGGCATGTCATTTACCTGGGCCCGGAAAGCCCGTAAGAACGACAAGGCAAAGACTGGCACATTGCGATGGCAAGAAAACTTTTTGGGACCGATGGAATCCGCGCGATAGCGGGCGAGCCGCCGCTGGACCGCCGAACGGCGTTCGCGCTCGGCGTGGCGCTGGGAGAGTGGGCGCAAACGACGCAAGAGCGGGACAGCGTGGAGCGTGACCCCGAGGTGATCATCGGCATGGACACTCGCGAGAGCGGTCCTTGGCTGGCGGCTGCCGTGGCGGGCGGCTTAAGGAAGAGTGGCGTGATCACAAGATTCGCGGGCGTGATTACCACGCCGGGCGTCGCGTACCTGTCGCGGAGCGGCCATTTTGTGGCCGGCGTGATGATCTCGGCCTCGCACAATCCATACCAGGACAATGGCATCAAAGTGATTGACCATTCCGGCTATAAGTTGGCGGACGCCATTGAGGAGTTGCTGGAGGCGCGCATGTATAAGTGGCTCGCGTCGGGTGAAGAGGCGTCTGAACTGCCGCTGACAGAGGACCCGGACCTGGATTCGGTCTATAGCGACTTCCTGGCGCGAACGGTAACCGGCGAGTTTCGTTACCGCTTGGTGATCGATTGCGCAAACGGATCGGCCACGCGGGTAGCGCCGGAGTTGTTTCCGCGGTTGGGCGCTCAGGTGACGTGGATTGGCAACGAACCCAACGGCCGCAACATTAACCTGGATTGCGGATCGTTGCATCTGGAAAGTCTGCGGGAACGCGTATTGGCGGAAGGAGCGGACCTCGGTATTGCGTTCGACGGCGACGCGGACCGTGCGCTGTTCGTGGCCCACAGCGGGCGGCTGGTGGATGGCGATGCCGTCCTGTTCCTCACGGGTACCGAAATGCAGCGAAAGGGACACCTGACCGGCCCTACCGTGGTGGCGACGGTAATGTCAAACCTGGGCCTGGAGAAGGCGCTGCGGCGTCATGGTATTGAGCTGGTACGGACCCCGGTGGGCGACAAGTATGTCCTCGAAGAGATGCTGAAGCGGGGGGCGGTCCTAGGCGGCGAGCAGTCAGGGCATGTCATCTTCACCGAGTTCGCCACAACCGGTGACGGCCTGCTCACTGCCCTACGGGTGCTGGAGGCGATGCGCGCATCGGGCAAGAGTCTGGACGAATTGATTCGCGAAGTAGAGACGTTCCCCCAGAAGCTGGTGAACGTCCGGGTGAAGGAGAAGAAGCCGCTCTCGGAAATGCCCGCCGTACAGGCGGCGATTGCGGCGGCGGAAAAGGAGTTCGATGGCTCCGGGCGCGTGCTGGTGAGGTTTTCGGGAACCGAGCCCTTGGCGCGAGTGATGATCGAAGCAGACTCCATGAGCCGCGTGGAGGAGTGGACGGCGCGAATTGCGGGTGTCATCGCCAAGGAACTGGATGGGACTATTTCACAGTAGACCGAAGTGTGAAAATGCCAAAATGGCTTGCTCTTCTGATCTCCACATGAGGCGCCGGAGCGCTCACCCCCAAACGATGAAACTCAATCCGACTACCGCCTCGCCCGTGGCGCGGGCCTTCGGATCGGGCTGTGCTTGGACGCTGGCCCGCGTGAATTACCGGGCGAATTGCGGCAACACGTAGGCGTAAACCAGAGTGATCAGGCCGATGATGCCCGTCAGCAGCAAGCTGTGGCGCAGAGTGAATCGGAAGAGTTTCGGTTCGTCTTCCGATTTCATTCCCGCGGCGGCAGCGGCCACGGCGATGCTCTGCAAGCTGATCATCTTTCCCATAACCCCGCCCGCCGAGTTCGCCGCCCCCATCAGCGCCGGCTTCAACCCCAGGCGAATGGCCGTGATCTGCTGCAGATTGCCGAAGAGGGCGTTCGAAGATGTGTCGCTGCCAGTCAGAAAAACGCCCAGCCACCCCAGAGTGGCGCTGAAGAATGGGAACGCGGTCCCGGTGGCAGCGAAAGCCAAGCCCAACGTGGCGGTGGATCCCGAATAGTTCATCAAGAACGCCAAGGCCAGAACCGTGGTAACGCTTAAGAATGAAAAGGCCAACTGGCGCGTGCAGTGTCCGACGATGCGGATCAGCTTCGAAGGACTGACGCGCAGGAATAGCGCCGACGATAGCGCGGCGAAGGCGCAGGCAGTACCCGATTCGGCCAGCCATCGAAAGCGGTACAGCGCGGTGTAAGGCGTGGGCTTCGCAACAATAGGCGCCACCTGAAGAACGGCTCTGTGAAGCCCCGGCCAACCGAAAACGATGCTTTGCGAATCGAAGGCGGCCTTCACGCCCGGCAGGCTCCAGATGAGGATGAAAAAGACCAGGAGGACATACGGCGACCACGCTTTCGCGATGGTCACGGCTGGCGGGTTCGGCGCGCCGTTCACGGAGCTCGCCGCCGTGGAGGCGATGGCCGGATCCGGCGCCGGTTTCCAAAACCGCAGCAGAAGAATGAGCGCGCCGATGGACAGCGTGGAACTCAGAATGTCGGTTAAGTAGGGGCCGATGAAGTTCGATGTCGCGAATTGAATCGTCGCAAAGACAATGCCGCACGTTGCGGCCGCCGGCCAGACTCGCTTGAGGCCCGAGATTCCGTTCATCACCAGCACCAGATAAGCGGGAATGAAGAGCGAAACCGGCGCGCAGATGCGCCCCACGTTGGCGCTGAGGTCATTGATCGGCAGCCCGGTGGTGGAAGCGAGCGTCACCAGCGGAATGCCAATGGAGCCGAAGGCGACCGGCGCGGTGTTGGCCAACAGACAGATGCCTGAGGCATAGAAGGAAGAGAAGCCGAGTCCCGCCAGAATGGCGGCTGCGACGGCAACGGGCGTTCCGAAGCCGGCAGCGCCTTCCAGAAAGGCGCCGAAGGCAAACGCGATCAGCACAGCCTGCACGTTTCGGTCGCCCGTGATGTGCCCGATGGAGGATTTGAGAATCTCAAACTGGCCGGTTTCGACGGTGATCCGATAGAGAACAATCGCCCAGAAAATGATCCAGAAAATGGGAAAGGCGCCAAAGGCCGCGCCATACAGCAGGGAATCGCCCACCAGGGGCAGCGGCATCCGGTACACGAAGGCGGCCACAATCACCGCCGCCGCCAAACCCAGCAGCGACGCCTTCCAGGAGGCAACGCGCCGGATTCCGATGGCATACAACAACACCAGCACCGGGAAAGCGGCAATGACGGCCGACCAAGCTAAGCTGCCCGCCACCGGGGCATAGTTTTGCTGCCACATGAGGGATCTCGATTCTCAGCCAACCGGAAACCAACCCGAGCAGAATGGCCCGAGCAGCGAATGAGCCGGATAGGCCCAGTCATCACAAGAGTTTATACCGGCGGCTGGCCGCGAGAAGGGCAGCGCTTGCCAGTGACTGCGGCGGCGAGTGCTGTAAAGTTATGTAAGCGCTTACCTGAAGTCGCTACGATACACTTTGGCAATCGAGGTCCATGATTTGACACTCGCGTCTATCGATTACTTTATTCTGGCGCTCTATTTCGCCTTCGTGCTTGGCATCGGCTGGTTGGTCAAGCGCAATGTTTCAACCAGCGAAGATTTCCTCACATCGAAGCATTCGGTGCCGGTGTGGATCACCAGCTTGGCGTTCATCGCGGCGAACCTCGGCGCGCAGGAAGTGATTGGCATGTGCGCGTCGGGGGCCAAGTACGGCATCATGACAGCGCACTTCTACTGGCTGGGCGCGGTGCCCGCCATGATGTTTGTCGGCGTCTTCATGATGCCGTTCTACTATGGCAGCCGAGCGCGCAGCGTTCCAGAATATTTGAAGCTGCGCTTCGATGAGAAGACGCGGGCGCTGAACGCGATTACGTTCGCCATTATGACGCTGTTTTCCTCCGGTATCAGCATGTATGCGCTGGGATTGCTCTTCAAGCTGGTGCTGGGATGGAGTTTCACCAACTCCGTGCTGCTATCGGCCGCCATTGTCCTTATCTATACCTTCTTGGGCGGGCTCACCAGCGCTATTTACAACGAAGTGGTGCAGTTCTTCCTCATCGTGCTGGGCTTCGCTCCGCTGTCGATTCTGGCGGTGATGAAGGCGGGCGGATGGGCTGGCATTGCGTCCCGGCTTCCGCCGGTTATGACTCATTCCTGGAAGTATGTGGCGCACGCGAATGAGAATCCGATGGGCGTGGAGGTGTTCGGCCTGTTCGCGGGCCTGGGCTTCGTACTGTCATTCGGTTATTGGTGTACGGACTTTCTGGTGATCCAGAGGGCGCTGGCGTCGGAGAATATGTCCGCCGCCCGGCGAACGCCCCTCATTGCGGCGTTCCCGAAGATGTTCATGCCTTTTGTTGTGATTGTTCCGGGCATTGCGGCGCTGGCCTTGATGAACGGCGCCGGGTACCAATTGCCGCTGAAAGAAGGCGGGGGCTATGACTATGACCAGGCGCTGACAACGCTGATGGCGCAGTTTTATCCCTCCGGCATGTTGGGCATCGGGTTGACGGCGCTGATGGCCTCATTCATGTCAGGCATGGCGGGTAACGTGACCGCCTTCAATACGGTCTTCACATATGACCTCTATCAGGGTTACATCCGGAAGCAGGCGCCGGACGCGCATTACCTGTGGGTGGCGCGGGCAACAACGGTGGCAGGCGTTCTGCTTTCCGTGGCCACGGCGTATGTGGCCGGGGCGTTTAACAACATAATGGACTTCCTGCAGTTGGTCTTCGGCTTCGTGAACGCGCCATTGTTTGCCACGTTCTTATTGGGTATGTTTTGGAAGCGGACCACAGGCCACGGCGCCTTCTGGGGGCTGCTCAGCGGGACCAGTGTTGCGGGGCTGACTTGGTCGCTCACGGTGGCAGAGAACAAAGGCGGCATACTGGCGCAGCTCTATCATTTCCCATCGACCATGGCACAGAACTTCTGGATTGCGATTTTCGCCTGGACGGGGTGCTTGCTGGTCACCATAGGGATCAGTGTTCTGACCAAGCCGAAGCCCGAAGCCGAGCTGAAAAACCTGGTGTATGGCTTCACGGACATGCCCTCTGAGAGCCATGAGCCGTGGTACCGGCGTCCGGTGCCGTTGGCCTTTACAGTTGGGGGCGTGCTGGTGTTCTTGAACCTGATCTTCTGGTAAGGAGCGCATGAAAGATCTTCGATTTCCCACTGGATTGCTCTTCGCCGTGCTCGGCCTGGTTCTGCTGGGCTACTCGGTGGCGCATCCGGATGCGCGGGCGCCGATGACAGAGGTGAACGTGAACCTGTGGTCGGGCCTGAGTCTGGTGTGCTTTGGAGGAGTCCTGCTTTGGCTGTCACGCCGCGCGAGCTAGAGAGCGAATTCCGCCAGATTTTCAAGAGCTGTGCGCAGCCGGCTATTTATCGCGCCCCAGGCCGCGTGAATCTGATGGGAGAGCATACGGACTACAACCAGGGCTTGGTGTGTCCCATTGCGCTTGAAATGGCGTGTTACATCGCCGTTGCGCCGGCGCAGCATGACGCTTTGCGAATCCACTCCGCCGAGCTGGGAGAGACGCGCGAGTTTCCGATCGCGAAGATCGCGGACGCTGAGCCGCAGCGTAACTGGACTGACTACGTGGTGGGCGTGGCCCGGCTGCTGGTAAGGAACGGCGTGGCGCTGACGCCGAGCGATCTCTACATTCACAGCGACGTTCCGCGCGGATCGGGATTGAGCTCGTCGGCGGCGCTAGAGGTCAGCGCATCGCTTTCCCTGTTGGCGGGGCGCCCGATGGATCGCCGCGAAATTGCCCAACTGTGCCGGCGCGCGGAATCGGAATTCGTGGGCATGCCCTGCGGAATTATGGATCAATACACCTCGCTGTTCGGCACGGAGGGCGCGGCCATCCAGATCGATTGCCGGAACCTGACGCATATCGAGGTGAAACTGCCCGCCGGACTCCAAGTGATTGCCGTGAACTCCATGGTGAAGCATGAGCTGGCTTCGTCGGCCTATTCGCAGCGCGTGGCCGAGTGCGCGCAGGCGGTAAGCGAGTTGCGAGCCTTTCAGCCGGGTATCGCCAGTCTGCGCGATGTGTCCGTAAAGGTCTTTGAGGAAGTGCAGGACAGTTTGTCGCCGGTGCCGCGTAAGCGTGCGCGCCATATTATTACCGACATCGCGCGGGTGCTGGATTTCGCGGCAGCCGCGCGCGCCAACGATGTGCGTGAGATGGGACGGCTATTTATAGCGGCTCACCGCAGCATGCAGTACGACTATGAGATTACGTCCGACGAGATCGACTTCCTGGTGGACACGGCCATCAAGATGAAGGGCGTGTATGGCGCTCGAATGACGGGCGGCGGTTTCGGCGGATGCACCGTGAATCTGGTGGACCCGAATTTTGCGGAGGACTTCGCGGAGCAGATCACCGCGGCTTACCGGAAGCGGCACGGGAAGACGCCTCTGTTCTACGATTGCCAGCCGGGGGCAAGCGCGAGCCGGGTTAAATAAACGGCTATTGCCCGCAACCCTTCCGCCGCGACCGTCAGGAAGCGACCGGTCGCTGGTCACGACGCTCGCCCAACGCCCTCCTTCTGAACCGCGCGCGTGAGCAAGCGGATAAACGCGCAATCCACCATGTTGCGCGTAACCTCCTTCCACGGTGATCGATCCTCTTTTGTGCCCCTACAACACTCATAGGGAACAATGGAGAATGCGCCGCCGCAGACCCAGCCTTGGCGGCTCTCCGAACCATGAGCCAGACCGCCGCTCGACGCCGATCCCCGTTCGCTCTCATAGGCGCCCGCCTCTTCGCGCTGCTTGCCGTTCTAGGCCCGGGCTTCATTACCGCGAACGTCGATAACGATCCCGGGGGCATCCTCACCTATTCACAGGCCGGCGCCAAGTTCGGCTATGCGCTGCTGTGGACCCTCATCCCCACCACCGTTGCGCTGATCGTGGTTCAGGAAATGGCCGCGCGCATGGGCGCCGTCACCGGCAAAGGACTCTCCGATCTCATTCGCGAAGAGTTCGGCCTCCGGGCCACATTTTTCACCATGCTGGTGCTCGGCATTGCCGACTTCGGCAACATCGTTTCCGAATTCGCCGGTCTCGCTTCAGGCATGAGCATTTTCGGCGTCAGTAAATACATCGCGGTACCCATCGGCGCCGTCGTCGTGTGGGTTGTGATCGTCAAGGGCCGCTATAAGCCCGTTGAGCGGATTCTGATCATCTTCTCGTTGATTTACTTCGCTTATCCGGTCTCGGCCGTCCTCGCCAAACCCAATTGGAACGAAGCGCTGAGGAACACTTTCTATCCCACCACCTGGAGCAACGATCCCGCCTACCTGGTCATGGTGGTGGGTCTCATCGGCACCACCATCACGCCGTGGATGCAGTTCTACCTGCAGGCGGCTGTCGTGGAACGCGGCGTCGATAAGCGCCATTATTCGATGTGCCGCCTGGACGTCATCATCGGGTGCATCGTTACGGATGTCATCGCATACTTCATCGTCGTCGCCTGCGCCGCCACCATTTTCCACTCCCAGCACCCGGAGATCACCGATGTGGGCCAGGCAGCCTTGGCGCTGAAGCCCTTCGCCGGGGATTTTGCGGCGCGCCTCTTTGCCATCGGCCTGATCAACGCCTCGTTGCTCTCCGCGGCCATCTTGCCGCTGGCCACGTCCTACAACATCTGTGAAGGGTTGGGCTTCGAATCCGGCATCGATAAGCGCTTCTCGGAAGCCCCTATTTTCTACTGGCTCTACACGCTGCTGATCGGCGGCGGTTCGCTGATTGTCTTGATTCCGAACCTGCCGCTGCTGAAATTTATTCTTTTCTCGCAGGTGGCGAACGGAATCCTTCTGCCGTTCGTGCTGGTTTACATGCTGCTGCTGATCAATCGGCCGCGCTTGATGGGCGATTACGGGAACTCGTGGTTTCAAAACGCAGTCGCGTGGACCACCGCCGCCATCATGATTGTCCTCACTGGGGCGCTCATCGCGACCTCGTTTGCATGAGCCGCGGCAGTGCCAGACGGACGCGCCTCTCATACGTGTTACTGAGCCGCGACCGTCAGGGAGCGACCGCAGTGTTGTTCCTGACCTCCCCAACCGGTCGCTCCCTGACGGTCGCGGCTCAGTAGCGTTGCGGTCGCGGCAGTGATGCGTCTACACCACTGTCTCCGCTTGCGGATACATCTCCATCACCGCGGTATCTTGCACCGCCTTCTTTGACTTACCACCGCGCAGTTTCTCCAGATAGAGATAAATAACCGGGGTGATATACAGCGTCAGCACCTGCGAGACAACCAGGCCGCCCACCACGGCGACGCCCAGCGGACGCCGCGCCTCGCCGCCGGCGCCTTGCCCCACGGCAATCGGAATCGTGCCCAACAGGGCGGCCATCGTGGTCATCATGATGGGCCGGAAACGCCTCAGGCAGCCCTCATAGATGGCCCGCTCAGGACTCAAACCGCCTTTGCGCTGTGCGGCGATCGCGAAATCGATCATCATGATCGCGTTCTTCTTCACAATGCCGATCAGCAGGATAATGCCGACAAACGAATAGAGGTTCAGGTCCATGCCGAAGATCCGCAGAGTGAGCAGCGCACCCAAACCCGCCGCCGGCAGGCCGGAAAGAATCGTGATCGGGTGAATGAAGCTCTCGTAAAGAATGCCCAGCACCAGGTAAATCACCGCCACGGCCATCACCAGCAGAATCGCCAGGTTACGCAGCGAATCCTGAAAGGCCAGCGCCGTGCCTTGATAGGTGAAGCTCATCGTATCCGGCAGGCCAATTTCTCGCGCCGCCTCGTCGATTGCTTTAGTGGCATCGCTCAAGGGAACGCCCGGCTTGACGTCGAATTGGAAGTTAACGGCCGGCAGTTGGCCGATATGCTGCACGGTCAGTGGCGCCACGATCTGCTTTAGCTGGGTAACGGCCGAAAGCGGCACCATCTTATTGGTTGCGCTCTTGATGTATAGCTTCGAAAGCTGGGCCGGATCGCGCTCGTCTTGGGGCAGCACCTCCAGAATCACATCGTATTGGTTCGAATTGGCATTGATTTTAGCCACCTGCCGGTCGCCGTAGGCGCTGTAGAGCGTGTTCGCAATCTCTTCGGGAGAAACGCCCACCGCCAGCGCCCGGTCGCGATCGATCACGACGCTCAGCCGCGGGCTTCCCAGGCGCAGGTCGCTGTTAATATTGGTGAGCTCCGGCAGCGATTTCAGCTTCGCCTCCATCACCGGCGCCCATTTATAGAGAGCGGCGGAATCGGCATCCTCCAGAGCCACGGAATACTGGGCTCGCCCCTCGTTCTGGCCCAAGGTGATCAGCGGCGGCACCTGCAGGAACACCATCAGGCCGGGGATGTTGGCGAACTGGGCTTGCAGATCCTGAATGATCTTCGTCGCGTGTGGCCGGTGCTTGTCATCTGAAAGGTGCATGAAGAGGAAACCCTGGTTCTGGCCCCCGAAACCACCGGTTCCTCCACCCATCGCCGTGACCCAGGGATTCTTCTTGGCGATGTCCACCACCTGCTTTTGCAGCCGCACCATCTCCTCATAAGAAGTGTCTTCAGCGGCCTCCGTCGCGCCGAATGCGCCGCCGGTATCCACCACGGGCATGAAGCCTTTGGGCATCACCACGAACAGGTAGCCCGTGAATACAGTTAGCAGAATACTGAGGGCAAGGGTCAAGCCCTTATGGCGCAGCACGCCATCCAGCGTCCGCCGGTATCCGTTGTTCAGGCCGTTGAAGAACGCCTCCGTCCACCGATAGAACCAGCCGCTCTGCATGCCGTCCGGCCCTTTCGGCAGGGCCACGCCTTCTTTGCCCAATTCATGCATGGAATGCGCAAGATCCTGCCAGTTGGGCCGCAGCCAGATGCTGCACAACATCGGAGTCAGCGTCAGGGAGATGAAGCCCGAGATCAACACCGAGACGGCGATGGTCACTGAGAACTCGCGCAGCAGGCGCCCGATAATGCCGTCCAGGAACAGCACGGGAATAAACACCGCCACCAGCGACGTGGTCATGGAGAGAATGGTGAAACCAACCTCGCGCGCGCCCTCCAGCGCCGCCTGCATCCGGGTCTTGCCCATCTCCATATGCCGGACAATGTTCTCAAGCATGACGATGGCGTCATCGACCACGAATCCCACTGAAAGCGTCATGGCCATCATCGACAGCGTGTCAATGGTGAACCCTAACTGCTTCATGGCGGCAAAGGTTCCTAGCAGCGAAAGCGGCACGGCGAGGCTCGGAATCAACGTGGCCGAAATGTTCCGCAGGAAGAAGAAGATGACAAGAATCACCAGGACGATGGTCAATAGCAACGTGAACTTCACATCGGCGATAGAGGCGCGAATGTTCTGAGAAGCGTCGAACTCGAACCCGATTTCAATCCCGGCGGGAATCGATTGACGCAAGGTCGGCAGCAGCTTGCGGATGCCTTCCACCACGGCGATGGTGTTTGAGCCTGGCTGCTTATCCACCGCCAGAACCATGGATTCTTCGCCATTGATCCAGAAGATGGAACGGTTCTGGGTCACGCTGTCCACCACGTTCGCTACTTCACTCAGCCGTACCGGGTTGCCGTTCTTGTAGCTGACAATCAGCGGCGCAAACTGAAGGGCCGACGTCAATTGGCTGTTGGACATCACGGTGAAAGCCTTGGTCGCGCCATAAAGCGCACCCGCGGGCAAGTCCACGCTACCCGTCGTGATAGCGGTTCGAAGGGTTTCCAGATCCACCTGCCGCGAGGCCAGTTTGTCGGGGTCGGCTTGAATCCGGACCGCGTATTTCTTCGCGCCGAACACCTGCACGCGCGCCACGCCATCCACCATCGAAAGGCGGCGCGCAATCAGGTTCTCAGCGTATTCGTCAAGCTGCGCCGGGGTCATTGTTTTCGACCGGCAGCTCATATAGAGAACCGATCGCGAGGCCGGGTTCACTTTCGCGTACGAAGGCGGCGATGGCATGTTAGTGGGCAAGTTGCCGCCGGCGCGCGAAATCGCCGCCTGGACATCTTGCGCCGCGGCGTCGATACTGCGGCTCAAATTGAATTGGAGCGTGATGCTTGACGTCCCGAGCGAGCTCGAAGACGACATGCTGTCGATGCCCGCGATGGTTGAGAATTCCTTCTCCAGCGGCGTGGCCACCGAACTGGCCATGGTATCCGGATTCGCGCCCGGCAGGGCGGCCGTCACCTGGATGGTCGGGTACTCCACGGTGGGCAAATCGCTGACCGGCAGCGCGAAATAACTGATGACGCCGAATATGAGAATCGCCACCATCAACAAAGTGGTAGTGACTTTGCGGTGGATGAAGAAGTCTGTAATTCGCATGTTACTCCCTAGGTCCCGCTCACACCGGCCGCCGCCGCTCCGCCCGGCTCACTCGCCGAGGCGGTAGCCTTCTTTCCATCCAGGACGCGAACATGCGCTCCCGGCATCAGTAACATCTGGCCTTCGGAAATCACCCGCTCGCCGGGGGCCAGGCCCTTGCCGATAATCGTCTGGTCCGTGCCATCCAGCGGGTAGGTGCGTTCCGCGCTTACAGCCCGCATAGCCACCGTATTGTCGGCATTCACCACCCAGACATACTTACCCTGCGGACCTGACTGCAGCGTCCGCGAAGGCACCACAATCCGGTTTGGTTCCACCTCCAATTCGGCCGTGACATTGACGAATTGGCCCGGCCACAGCTTCCGGTCAGTATTGTTAAAGGCCGCCTTCAGCTTGATAGTCCCGGTGGTGTTGTCCACTGTGTTGTCGATGAACTTCAACTGCCCTTTGACTGTGGATGAATCGGCCGCTAGCGCAATAACCTCTAGGGGCTTTGCCGCATTATATTTCCGGACGCTCGGCAATAACTGTTCGGGCACGGCGAACGTTACGTAAACCGGAGTGGTCTGCAGCAGCGTGACCAGCGTGGTGTCGTTATCCTTCACCAGATTTCCGGCTTTCACGGCCACCGCGCCGGCGCGCCCGGTCATCGGCGCCTCAATCCGGGTGTAACTCAATTGCAGCTTTGTTTCCGCGAGTTTCGCTTCGTCGGCCGCCCGCGCCGCCCGCGCGCTCTCAACCGATGCTCGATCGGCATCTATAGCCGCCTGGGTCGAGTCAGCTGTTGAGACCAGCGTCTCGGTCTGCTCCTTCGAAAAAATGCCTTCCTTCGCCAGCTCCAAGGCCCGGTCGGCCTTGGCCTTGTCGGACTTTAGCTGCGATTCGTCCTTCGCGACGTTCGCCGCCGCCTGTTTCTCCTGGGCTGTGTCCCGCGCCACGTTGGCTTGGAGTTCGGCAATCTGCCGCAGAAACGGCTCCCGGTCCAGCTCAAACAGCAACTGGCCGCTCTTCACGTCCTGCCCTTCTTCGAAGGCCACCCGCGTCACCTCGCCCGCGATGCGCGACTTCACATCCACCGTCGCCACCGCTTCCACGTTGCCAATAGCGGCAATCGCCAAGGGAACATCGCGTGTAGTTGCGCTTACGGTACGCACGGCCACGGCCGGCACCGCAAATCCAGCCGCCCGCACGCCCTTCTGTTGTTGGCACGCCGCTGTCGTCCACACAGTAGCGCTCAGAAGAGCTAAACACAAGATTTTGATA
>CAJCIT010000245.1 GCA_903970405.1 Acidobacteriaceae bacterium
GCCCGCCGAGGTCTAAGCGCCGGATCGGATTCCGGCCAGTGAACGAATGACAAGACGGTCCGCGCGGGAAATGTTGAGTGGGCGGCCAGAGGCATACTTTGGCGTCCCCAAGGGGATTCGAACCCCTGTTATCGCCGTGAAAGGGCGGTGTCCTAGGCCGGGCTAGACGATGGGGACGCAATAATGCGGCAGCCGGAATGGGCTCCGCTTCTACTGTACCGTCCGCCAGGAGGCTCCGTCAACCGAAGCCAACCACGCTTGGATGTTCCCGTCGAAGTCGAAGCGCCTCGGCCCGCTCAGGCCTCGGGAGAAAAAAAGACGTCTCAGCACTTTGATGCCGAAAGTGATGCTAAACTGTATCAATGAGACAGAGATCGCTGCACGCAACCGAGCCCGCGAAGCGCAGGACTACTTTGACCCTGCCGGCCGATTCGCTCCAACAAGCGGAACGTATCGCCCAGATTAGAAAAGTGAACCTGAGCACCGTCATATCAGAAGCGCTATCCGATGGTTTGCGGTCAAGCGCGGCGGTCGAGCGCAGTGAAGCCATACTCAAGTCCTACAGGAAGGCGTTCTCCGGTTTTACCGAAGAAGAGATCGCAATTCTGAATGGCGTCATCCTTGATCCGGTCTCTTCTCAGTAAAGGCCCGGCCTACCCGCATCACTTTCCAATGATCGACCCATCGTCCGGGCCCTTCCTTTTCGATACGAGTGCTGAGAGCTGGCTGGCGCGAAGCGGCCATATCGCAGTAGTTCGTTGGATACGAGAGTACTTGTCGACGCACCCGGTGCACGTTTCCTCTGTCACCATCACGGAGCGGGTTAGAGGCTACAGTCTGCTCTGGCGCAAAGAACAGGAGCCGGCGAGGCGCGAGTGGATTGAAGCGGCCCGGATTGCCTATCTCAATGCGTTGGGGCGCGTCTGGCCCGTGGACGGGGCTGTTGCCGCGGTGGCCGGTGAGATCATGGCGCTGCTGCCTAGCCCGCCAACGCCGCCGCGGCGATCGCATCAGCTTGCGGAATCGCGTCAAGAGCGTCTGTCGCGCTGGCGATTCGATGCGCTGATTGCCGCCACCGCCCTGGTGGCCGGCCTGCCTCTTGTTCACAACAACGCTGATGACTTTGAATCCATCCGCGGCGCAATTGAGCGTGGACCTGAGCGGTTCCCCGACCTTGGTCCGCTGGATCTGATTCGCTGCGGGGCGCTGACGCCGGGATAAGTGCGAATCGGCCACACAACGGCCGTGGCCGGGCGGTTTGGGTGATGCGTTGGGCAAACCGGCAAGAACGGCGCTCCGCATGCGTGTCTCTCGCACTATCCAAAGGTGGAGAGACATGGGCCCCCAAGTGAATGGTTTGGGGCTAGCCAAGACTCGCCAGCCCGTCGGTTCTTTCTGCACACTTGATTAATCCGAGATTTCAGTCTACTTTGTTAAGGCAGGAGCGCCTTCCCGATCGCTGGCGAGTGGCGTGCTATCTCAAAAGCGCTGAGGAGTTTCGAAGCGATGCGCGTATTTTCTGCCGTCAGGTTTTCCGGGTGTGTGGTGCTGTTGTGGGCGATTCAGTTGGGGGCTCAAACGCCCGCGGCCAAAGACGTTCCTACCGCTGAGGATCTCTTCCGGGCGATCCGGGCCAACCGGATGGACGACCTGAAGCGGCTCGCCGCGAATGGGGCGAACACAGCGAATGGGGCGAACACAAAGGACAAGTTGCAAACCACGCCTCTTCACTATGCGGCGCTCTACGGCAGTGCGGCGTCAATGAAGCTGCTGCTCGAAGCCGGCGCCGACGCGAATGCCGCCGACAACCGCGGCGCCACCCCGTTGATTTACGCAGCCTACAGCTTTGAGAAGACCAGGCTGCTGGTGGAGCACGGGGCCCGGGTAAAAGTGGCGTCTAAGCAGGGAGTAACACCGCTGGACGTGGCGGTGGTGGTGCATGGGAACGCGCCGGCGGTGCGGTATCTGTTGGAGCACGGCGCGCAGATCGATGCGAAATCGCATGTGCTGATCGATGCGGCGGAACGTGGCGATCTTGAAACCATGAAGCTGCTGCTGGCGCATGGCACGGACATGAAGACTACCGATGAATTTGGAGAGACGGCGCTTTTTGTGGCGGCGTCCGGCGACCCGGTGGAGCAGTGCGGCGAGAAGGTGGACCTGTTGCTGCCCGGATCGGATGTGAATGCACTGAACACCTTCGCGGGCCAGGTGAAGAATGGACCGATAGCGCTGACGCACATGAGCGCGCTGATGTGGGCGGTACAGTCCTGCGAAGCGGCGGTGACGGAGAAGTTATTGAAGGCGGGCGGGCACGTCAACGAGCGCGATGTCCGGCAAATGACGCCGTTAATGATGGCTGTGGCGAACGACCAGGCGAACCCCGAAACGGTGAAAGTGCTGTTAGCCTCGGGAGCGGACGTCAATGCGAAAGACAAGAACGGCGAGACGGCCCTGGATTGGGCGCTGAAGTATAGGAATCCGGTAATTGAGCGGGCGCTGGCGGACGCTGGGGGCGCGCATAGGGAGTGGGCGGGTGCCCCGGTGCGTCCGGCGGAGTATCGACCGGCGGCTTCGGACGCGTTGCAGCGGAGCGCGAGCCTGTTGGCAAAGACGAACGAACACTTCTGGCCGGCCGGCGGCGGTTGCGTGGCGTGTCATGCGCAGCCGCTGACGGCGCGGGCGTATTTGGCAATGCGGGATGCTGGCTTGAATCCACCCGAGTCAATGAAGAAACTGTTCATGGACGGCATGGTGTCAGACCGTCCGCGTGCGTTGAGCATGGCGCCGTTCCTGCAGCATGCCGGCGGGGATTACGACGGTCCGCTGGCCGAGTTAGACGCGCTGGCTGACTTCGAGGGAAAGCCGAGCGACACCACCGATGCGATGGTGCACTACCTGGCGTCCCGGCAGGAGAGGACGGGCGAGTGGGAACTGGCGGGAGACGCGCGCCCGCCGATTCAGGCCACTTCCATTTCGCGGACGGCGGCGTCCATTCGGGCACTGAAGTTCTACTCGTGGCCGGCGCGGCAAGAGGAGTTCAACGAACGGATCGCCCGGGCAAAGCATTGGCTGCTGGAGGCGAAGGCGGAGACCACCTATGAGAAGGCGGACCGGCTGCTGGGCCTTTACTACGCGGGCTCGACGCAAACGCAGCTGCTCGAAGCGGCCGGGGAGTTGACGTCGGCGCGGCGGGCGGACGGCGGCTGGGCGCAGACGCGGTATCTTTCCTCCGATGCCTATGCCACGGGCATGGCTCTGCATGCCCTGCGCGCGACGGGGCAGATGACGGCGGACGATCCGGTCTATCGGGCTGGCGTCGAGTTTCTTCTGAAGACCCAAATGCCCGATGGTTCCTGGTATGTGCGGAGCAGGGCGCTGAAGTTACAGCCCTACTTCCAAAGCGGTTTCCCGTATGACCATGACCAATGGATCTCGAGCGCAGCCACGGCGTGGGCGGTGATGGCCGTTGCTCCCCGCGGGGCGGCGATGGTGGCGGCTGCGCGCTGAAGACAATCAGACAGGGAACGGATTTCGCTCGCCGAAGCCTTCCTGGTGCCAGTAGGGATAGGGCCGGGGCAGGCTACTGGCGGCGTCTAACTTCTTCATCTGGCGGGGCGTCAATGTCCAGCCGGTTGAGCCCAGATTCTGCTTCAGTTGTTCTTCATTACGGGCGCCGACGATTAAGCTCGATACCGTGGGCCGCTGAAGCAGCCAGTTCAACGCAATTTGCGGAACACTCTTGCCAGTCTCCGTCGCCACTTCATCCAGGGCGTCCACAACCTTGTACAGATATTCGTTGGAAACTTGTGGGCCCACGTCACCCGTTTTGTGTAACCGGCTCACTTCCGGCAACGGCTGCCCGCGGCGGACCTTCCCCGTCAGCCGGCCCCACCCGAGCGGACTCCAAATCAGCGCGCCCACTTTCTGATCGACGCCTAAGGGCATCAGCTCCGATTCATAGTCGCGGCCAATGAGGGAATAGTAGACCTGATGCGCCACGTGACGCGCCCACCCATATCTTTCAGAAATCGCGATGGACTTCATGAGATGCCAACCGGAAAAGTTCGAGGCTGCGATGTATCGCACCTTGCCGCTCCTGACCATGGTGTCCAACGCTTCCAGCGTTTCTTCCAGCGGCGTCGTGGCATCGAAGCCATGCATATGATAGATATCCACATGATCGGTGCGGAGCCGCCGCAGGCTGCCTTCGATGGAGCGGATCAAGTGGTACCGGGATGAGCCCACCGCATTCGGATCGTCTTTACTCAGGCGGAAGGTAGCCTTGGTTGAAATCAGGAGATTGTTCCGCTTGCCTTCCAGAGCCTGGCCAAGAATCTCCTCCGATGCGCCGTTCGAATAAATGTCCGCGGTGTCGAACAGATTGATGCCCGCATCCACGCAGACGTCAATAATCCTCTTTGCCTCAGCGACGTTAGTGTCGCCCCATGCTTTGAAGAACTCCGTTGTGCCGCCGAAGGTTCCGGCCCCAAAGCTGAGCACCGATACCTTCAGGCCCGAATTTCCAAGTGTCCGATATTCCATATACTCGATGGGATTAGCGCGCCTGAGAAAAGGTTGCGGCTGAAATAGTCCACCCAGCTCCGGCGTCGTAATGAGCTTCATCGCCGTTCGACAGACCGGGATGCTTGCCGGTGTTGACTTCGCCCTCGATCCCTCCAAATCCCCTGTAATCCTTCGCGACGTGGGCATACAGGAAATTTACTCGCTCGCCTGCCCGCCGCGCGCCTGGGAACGCCAATCTCCTGATTGGCGATAGTCCGCTCAAACGCGATGCCACTGCCCTCCGGAGTTTTCGGTGCGTCGGCGAGGTGCAGCCGGTCACGCACGAGCCCGAGGTGAATCGCCGCGCTTGACCATTCATAAATGCTCGGCTTGGGCGACCCGATTCCGCTCGACATAGGCTTACACCCGCCGCAGGTGGCTATTGGAGAGGGCGCACGAAGTGGTTGGGAGGAGACAGGAATCCCCGTGGCGCGGGCTTTTAGCCGGCTCAGCCGACATTCGTGTCGGCTGTTCTTTCGTTTCAACCGTAACCAAGCACAGCCGGGGGGGGAAACTCGGGACGGTCGGAGATTAAATCCGAAAGCCGTAGGGGCTATCCGGCACTAGGAAGCGTGGGGCCGCGAGTCCCACCTAGCCGAATCCGCCGTGGCCTTTCAAGTGGCCGCCCCGGGGCCGATTGACAGTCGGCCCACATAGGAATTGCCTGACTTAGTCGCCAACTCTTCTGAGCTGCGACCGTCAGGAAGCGACCGGTTGGAGTGTAGCTCTCTCCTTGCGGTTGCTTCCTGACGGTCGCGGCTCTAAAGCCGGCGTGCAAGTCATTCTGTTCAATCCGGCGGACCCGCAGTGCAGCAAGCGGACCTCGGTAGATAATTCATTTCCAATCGCTGGAATCGATGACTGTCGGAAATTCGCCGCGCGGCCGTCAGGCCGGCCGGTTCCACTGCGGTACCATCGGAAACCTCCGCATATTCCTTACGTTCCGGGGCTTATGAAAACCACCACCCTTGCTTTTGCGTCGATAGCAGGCGCCATTGCCGCTTCATTGCTGGGCGGCAGATTGCCGCTGACCGCAGCCGCGCCCCAGAGCGCAGCCGCGGTGCCGGACCTCATCTTGCTGCACGGAACCGTGCTCACGGTGGATGCGAAAGACTCCATCGCCGAGGCCGTGGCTATTAAAGGAAGCAGGGTCGTTGCGGTTGGAAGCGATTCTCAAATGCAGGCTCGGGCCGGAGCGAACACGCGTTTCCTGAACCTGCAGGGCCGCACGGTGACGCCGGGCCTGATCGACACCCACTGCCATTTTCAGGAAGTGGGCGAGCTGTACGACATTGCCTTGAGCGATCCGTCAATCGGGTCAGTAGCGGACATTCTGGCGCGGGTGAAGGTGCGCGCCGCCCTCGCCAAGCCCGGCGAATGGATCCGCGGTGGAGGCTGGGATGAAGGCAAGCTGGCGGAGCGCCGGTATGTGACGGCGGCCGACCTGGATACCGTGGCCCCGAATAACCCGGTCTGGCTGGAGCATACGACAGGACATTATGGCGTGGCGAACTCAGCTGCGCTGGCCGCGGCCGATATCAATGCGGCTACCAAGGATCCGCCAGCCGGAACTATTGACCGCGACGCGAATGGCCGTCCCACAGGGGTGCTCAAGGAAGCGGCCCAGGGGTTGGTGACAAAGCTGGTTCCCCCTTACACGCACGATCAGCGCAAGAACGGCCTGCTGAAGATCATTGCCGATTTTCATCGCGAAGGCATGACCGGCGTGAAGAACCCCGGCATTGAGGAAGAGGATTGGACACTTTATCAAGAGTTGTTGAAGGAGCACCGGCTCGACATTCGCCTGTTTGCGCTGTGGCGCGCGTCCCCGACACGGGAATCGGCTGAAAAGCTGGTAGCGCGCGTTGGCCAACTCCCGAAACGGCAGGCGCAGGACGGGATGCTGATCTCGGGCGGCATCAAGATCTTCATGGATGGCAGCGGCGGCGCCCGCACGGCTTGGATGTACAAGGAGTGGAACAAGGGATCAACGGGTATCGACGCGGGAAATTTCGGCTATCCGTCCACCCCTCCGGATCTCTATCGCGAACAGGTCCGGATGTTCCACAAGGCCGGGCTGCACGTCAGCACGCACGCCATCGGCGACCGGGCCATCGATTGGGTGGTGGATACGTATGCCCAGGTGCTGGCTGAGACGCCCACGAAGGGTCTGCGGCATGGACTGATCCACGGCAATCTACCCACGGAGCACGCAATCGACACCTTGGCGCGGCTCCAGCGCGAGTATGACGCGGGATACCCGGAGTTACAGGCGCCGTTCCTCTGGTGGTTGGGCGATAACTACGCCGGTAACTTAGGGACGGTCCGTGCGCCCCATCTGATTCCTCTCCAGACCTATCTGCGGAAAGGCATTCTGTGGACCGGCGGCAGCGACTATCCGGTGACGCCCTTCCCTGCTCGGTATGGGCTGTGGTCGTCCGTTGCCAGAGAGACGTTGCACGGCACGTATGGGAAGCAGCCGTTCGGCACAGCGGAGAGCGTCGATATCCACACCGCGTTACGGTCCTACACGGCATGGGCGGCGCGCCAGTTGTTCTTGGAGGACCGGGTGGGGACGATTGAGGTGGGGAAGGAGGCCGATCTCGCGGTGTGGGATCGCAATCCGTACGCGGTGGCCACGGCCGAGTTAGCTCGGTTGCGTTGCGAGATGACGCTGGTGGCCGGGAGAGTGGTATTCGACTCATCGGCAAAGCCGTAGACAAAGCTGGGTGTGGGCTAGGTAGGACGCAACGAGGCCGCTGAGGACTTGCCGGAATCGATGTTTTAAACAAGCTTCGCTTTTTTTGTGTTATGCTTCTTGGATCATGTTGTACGGAATCCTTTATCTCGTGTTCTTCTTAGCGAGTGGGATCCTGACGCCCGTAACGATTCAGTTTCTGCTCTCTGACACGCCCACGAAGTGGAAGCCGGTTGTAGCCGGACTTTTCGCTTCTGTTGTCTTCCTTAGCCTGAAGCTGTAGGCCGTCCCCGTAAGCGAGGCCCGGAAACCTGCGTACAGCCGCAAATCTGTTAGTGTGTCTGGCCGGCGTGGCGATGAAATCGACTGCAAGAGCCCGAATGCTAGACTGAGCATTGCTTGCAGTTGCCGCGTAGTGCCGTGAGGCAGTGGCATGCCGCTTCCCGAGATGGCTGAGGCCAGCGTGGAGTTTCAACCCAGGAGAGATGGCCGAGTGGTTGAAGGCGCACGCTTGGAAAGCGTGTTTAGGGGAAACTCTAACGTGGGTTCGAATCCCACTCTCTCCGCCATTTTAGAATCAATACTTTACAGGCGCATTGCGCGACGGGAGGAGATATCGCCGCCACACGTATCTGGACTGCCTCCAGGCATACCAACCACCTTCATTTGCTGGTCGTCCCCAAATAGCGGCGATTGGGGCCGGCACAGGAGACTTGTCCGGCCCGTGTACCCGCCGAACGCCAGACGAGCCCGGATTCAGGGCATCGTTAAGATTCGGGCTCAAGGCTTCTGGTAAACTCCTAACTCAGAGAGCGCCACGGCCACAGGCGATTTCGTGATGCGTAATCGAAGCTTGCGCGTCGTCACCGGTTGATCCAGCGAAATCATCCGGCACGCGCCAATGCTTGAGGCGCGAGCGATCTCGCGCCACTGGCCCCGCTCCCAGGAGTCGAAGGCGAACTCCTCGATGCGTTGCCCCAGCTTGATGTTCTCGCGGAGTCGCAGCAGGTTGAACGTCACGTCGTGTTTGAAGTCCACCGTCAATTCCGGCGTGGTGACGTCATCGTCAGTGGCCCAATAGGTGTATCGGTCGCCATCCACCAGCTTGCTGGGCGAATACGATGCGCTTCCGCCGCGCACATTCGATGCCGAGAACTGCGCTTCAAGAGCCAGATTCTTGCGGAAGGCAGTCTTCAACAGAGCGCCGAACGCGCGCAAGGTCCGCACATCAGCTTCGCCCAGTTGCCCGCGCCTGTCCGGCGGGACGTTCAAGAGCAAGTTGCCGCCGCGGCCCACACACTTTGTATAGAGATCGAATAGCTCGCTAGGCGTCTTCACCTTGCCGTTTTCACTCTCATGCCAGAACCAGCCCGGGCGAATAGAAACGTCACACTCGGCGGGAAGCCAGTGGGAGGCGTTGCGCTGCCCGGTCTGATTGAGTTCCGCGCGCACATAACCGGGTGCGGCCGCACCGCCATCCTCGCCCACAGGATCATACGTGGCCCAGGAGGTTTCGGCGGCCATCCCCTTTTCGTTGCCCACCCATCGAATGTCGGGACCGACGTCACTGAATATCACCGCGCCGGGCTGGAGTTGGCGGATGAGATTCCATGTGGCTGGCCATTCGTAGTAAGTCCGGCGATCGATGGCGCGCTTTTCGTTCGCGCCGCCGTAGTAGCCATCGCCGCCATTGGCGCCGTCATGCCATACCTCAAAGATCGGTCCATAGCCCGTCAACAACTCGCGCAGTTGAGCTCGATACATCTGGATGTACTCCGGTTTGCCGTAGAGGGCGCTGTTGCGATCCCACGGCGAAAGGTAGACGCCGAAGGCCAGGCCGTGACGCAGCGCCGCTTCGGAGATGTCACGCACTACATCCCCCTTGCCGTCGCGCCAGGAACTCCTGGCAATGGAGTGGTCCGTGGTCTTGGTGGGCCACAAACAAAAGCCGTCATGATGCTTGGCAGTCAGGATGACGCCTTTGACTCCGGCCGCAGCCAGGGCTGACGCAATGGCGTCGGGCTGAAAATCAGTGGGATTGAAAAGCGATGGGTCTTCGTCGCCATTGCCCCATTCGCGGTCCGTAAAGGTGTTGACCGTGAAATGGAGGAACGCGTTGAACTCCATCTCCTCCCAGCGCAGTTGCCGCTCCGTAGGCAGAGCGCCATAGGGTTGAGGCGCCTCGACTGTGTGGGCCGCGCCACTAACCGAGATCGCGGCAGTGAACGCCGCGGCAAGCGCTCCAGCCGCCAGAAGAAAGCTGCGCGGGCCAAGCCGGGTTTGAGGAGTACTCACTGAGCGTTAGTGTACGACTACCCGCAACAATCCTGCGTTGCCGGCGGCGTCATAGACCCGGAAGACGACCAGATGTTCTCCCGCCTTGACTTTGTCGAGCCGCAGTTCGAACGCTTCTTTGGGCGAATCCGTCACACCATCGGCGGCTTCAATCGGCTGCCATGGGCCGGCATCCAAGGCGTATTCGCAGCGGCGGAGCGCGCTGGTGGCGTCCTCGGCTTCGAGATCGATCTCAATCCTGTCGTCTTGGCGCCGTACCGGACTCGCCTTCAAGAGCGGCGGCGTATTGTCGATCACCACGGGCGGACTCACCAACTCAGTTTCCCGGGCGTAGGCTTTGGCGTTGGACGGGCTGTCAGAGGCGACTACACGAAACCAGTAGCGGCCATCGGCCAGGACATCCGGGTCAAGCAGCAGCGAGTTCTCGAACATCTGACTACGGATGAGCTTCCACTGAGTCTCCCCTTCGCCGCGAAAGTAGAGAGCGTAAATGAGCTTGTCGCCGTCGGCGTCTTCGGCTTGCCATGTTATTTGTGTTTGCGTCATGCTGCCACGGGAAACCGATTGCGATGCCGTGGACGACGTGCTGGCCGCTGGAGCGTCGCCCGTGTCTGTGACGGTCACGCTGTAAGCGTTTGAGCTTGACGCTGAGGCATTGGCCCCCTTGGTGACGTTCGTCCCCGCCACTGCGGAGACAGAAATGCTTCGAATCACCGGGGCCGTATTCTGCGGCAGATAGGAGACAGTGACGCCGCTCAATTCGGTGGTGCTGGCGGGAGACCATTCCGCACGCCATTGTATAAAGCGGGCATTGGGGCTCGGAATCAGGGCGTCCCCCGGGCCGGTGAGCGGCTCTGACCAACTGCTCCAGGTTTGGTCAGGGCGCGCCGTGTTGCCGGTGCGTGTTTCAAAGACGATGCCGGTCCCTGGGCTGCGCCAGGCGATGCGTCCCCATCGCGAGACGGTAGTGCAATCGTGAACCGGCGATTCAAACGTGGCGCCGGTGGTGGAAGCCTTTGAATCCAGCAGCACCAGCTTGGCCGGCGTACTCTGCGCGGCGAGGAATCCGCCATTCCGGTCGAGGAGCCGAATCGCTTCCGAATCTCCCAGTTCAGCGAGCAGGGTTACTTTCCGGTCGGGCTCCAAGGCGTAGATGCGGCCCTGTTGATCCGTGGTAAACAAAATACGATCGCCGTCTAGCAAGAGATCGTAGACGTTCTCCTCCTTGGAACTGCGAAGCGTGTCGACGGTCCGGTCAGCGGCGATCCGATAGATCGCCGATTTCTCAACCCCCGAAAGGTCCACCGCCTGCGCGGCATTTCCCGAGGCGACGGGCGTGACGGTTGAAGTGACAGAAGTTGGCGAAGAGTCTTTCTTCAAATCGCCAACCTGGGCCGGCGTACCGCCAACCTGACCGGCGCTTTCACTCACAGAGATTACGGTTGGCGAGGCGGCAACCACCGCCGTAGCATTGGCGTTCGCGGTTGCGGCCTGGGTAGCGCTGCGCGTTGAAAGCGCTCCGCCTAGCGCGGATGCGTACACAGTGCCATCCTTGCCTACGGCGATCCCATGAATCTCAGGAAGGGTGGAATCGAACAGAATAGTTCCCTTCGCTTTCGCCGTAATTTCAAACAGCAGACCGTTGGGCTCGCTGCCCGCATAAAGCTGTCCTTGCGCCCCAACAGCAAGAACGGTTACGTTCTGTTGTCCGGTTTCGTAGTAAAGGTCGCCCTTACCGGCGGGGTCGACGTAGTAGATGCGGCCCTGGTCGCCAGTTGCCACATAGAGGCCGCCACCCGGAGCGGGGACGAGCGCCCAGATGTATTTTGCTTCCGGATGAAAAAGCTCTACAGCCTTATTTCCGTCAAGGCGGTAGACGCTTCCCCTCGGTGAACTGGCGGCATACACAACGCCGTTGGCGTCTACGCATAACGCGAAGATCTCCGGCTGGGCGGCGGTCCAAATGGAGGTCACCGTGCCATTCTTGTCAACTCGATAGACCTTGCCGCGGTGGCCGGTACCGACGTAGGTTGCGCCGTCTGGCGCCGTGGCGGCGGTCCACAGAACTGGCTGGTCAATAACGGACGTGCTCTTGACGGCGGGGCCCGGACGCAAAACGCCATCGGCCGTCAGTACCAGACCGGAAAGCTTTCCCTTTAGGAACTCGCCGCCGCTAGCCGACTCCCAAGCTGTACTCGTGGCGGGCAAGGCTGGGAGCACTAAAATAAGCAGGGCAGCGGCTGGCAGAAATAGATTGGCGGCCAGCGCCATCCATGAAATCGATTTCACTCTTTCACTTCCACCTGGATCGTCTTTGAACCGCTGACGACGTAGTTTCCAGGACTCATTTCAATCTCTTCAATGGTCGCGCCTCGCGCGGAGACCAGCATGATCGCGCCGGCTCCGATGCCCGTACCCAAGGTCCGGTTCATAACCATGGCGATAGAAGGCGGGGGATCCGCGATTTCGCGGCCCGCAACGGGGAATGTAGGTTCCTGCCGCCAGACCCGCAAATACGCCTGGTCACTGGGGCGGATAGCGCTCAGTTCCTTGAGCAGCTCATCCGGGCGGGAAACGGTGGAAGGCGACAAGCCGGCAAGCTCCGGAAAGTTCAGCCCGTTGGCGTCACTCACCGTTAGGTTCAGGACACCTGCCTGTGCGCCAACGGGAATCCGAACGCTGGCATGGCGCACGATCTCAACGCCGCTCTCACCGGTGAAGAGCACGCTGACATCCACACTTCCGCCCGGGGCCACTTGCCTGGCGGAAGCCCAGATCTGATCGATCTGCAGCGATTTCTTTTCTTCAGCCGAAAGCAGCTTGAAATCGGCGCTCTTTACGCGCAATTGCGGGAAGCCGGCCTCCAGCGCAAACGAAAGCGGCACCACCATGTTCGCCGAAGCGCCCATGGCGACGCTCAAATCGCTGGCAAAAACGTTGTTGATGGTCAGCGGCTGTGCGGTTCCCTCGAAAACGACACGGCCCTCGGCGCGCAAACTCGAAACTCCGATCGTCCGCTCTGTGGCGTCAATGGCCGAGAACAAGGCAAGCTGCAGCAGGAAGGGCGTCAGCAAGCGGTCGTTGACGATCTCAACCTTGTAGCGGCGCTCGGCCCCGCCCGAAGGCGCCACCGAAATCGTTACGGGCACAAGATCGGCCTTCAGCCCGATCTCGCCAGCTACAGCCGTGCTGCGGTCACTGGTCATCGTGCCGAGCCACTCATGGCTGCTCGATATTTTGTAGGAGGCGTTCAAGTTAGGCAGAATAGCGATCACCTCCGCACGGGCGAACGGCAAGTCGGCCGAGCCAGTGGCCAGAAAACGGTGCCCGAAAGCGTAGATCTTGTTGCCATCCACATAGGTCACGGTGCCGTCGGCGGCCATGTTCATATCCCCACTCATGAGTTGGACACTAATCATGGAGCCAGGTTCTACGGTGGGGGGCGCGGTGTGTCCCGCACCTGCAAATGAAGTGGGTGCGGATGATCCGGACGCTTCATTCGGGCTGGCGCCGCCCAAGCCGCCGATGGCGTGAAATCCAAGCCTTGACAGAGGGCCGGCAAACGCCTCAAGCGTCCGCTCGGTAAAGCCGGACATCACCAGAGGCGTCTCAATGTTCCGCATCGCGCTCTCGCCGCTGGGAAAATCGCTCGGCACCGCGTTCTTTACCAGCAACGGGTGGCCGGGAGCGCCTGGAAATAGATCCGCGGAGTTGGCCTCCATCCGCGTGGCTTGTCCGGCCGTCTGCCCACGGGAAGGGCGCTGGGCAGGCACGGCATCCCGCAACATCTGCTCAATCGGCTGGATTCCCGTGATGGCGTCCTTCGCGAAGGGAAACCCTAGCGCCACGGCGCCTACCAGCTTTCCGTCAATGTACACCGGGCTTCCGCTCATCCCTTGAATGACGCCCGTCTCCGCCAGAGGGCCGCCCGTTAGTTTGGCCAGAACGATGGACTGCCGCGGACCTGTGTTTTCCAGCACGCCCAGCACCTCCACCTGAAATTCCTCGATCTTGGTTCCTCGAAAAATGGTCTTTCCCACGCCGTGCATGCCGGGCCGGATGTCGCGAAGCGGAAAGATGGCTTCCGGAGGCGGTTTGGGCGGCAGTGACTGCGCCTGCGGCGCGCCAGCCAGAATCGAACCACCGATTGCCGCGCAGCACAGCCGCCGCCAACGAGCCTGGCGCAGTCCGCCGGCCGGCTTGGGGCGCAATGGATGGTCGAGATTTCGATTCATGTGATTACACTTGTATTGTAAGGTTGTTCCAAAGCCCGATAGTTTTCTCGTAATATCCCGTACCTTTCTGTAGTAGACGTATCTCGGAGCTTCCATCGCGCGTATGATCTACTGAAAGTGTAGGAATCCCGATGTCCAGCAGGCCCCTCACCCAGTCCGTCGAGATTCCGGTAGCTTTGCGCCCGTCGCTCCCCTGGGCACAAATTGCTTGGTTTTCCGCCCTGGTCCTGGTGTGCTATTGGCCGACGATCTTCGTCCTGGTCAAAATCTGGGCGACCGACGACAACATGGGCCACGGATTCTTCGTGCCCGTTATCGCCGGCTTTATCGCCTGGCAGCATCGCGCCGAGCTGCTAGCCGAACCCGCCCGGTCCAACAAATGGGGTCTGGCAATTATCGCCTGGGGCGCAGTGCAGTCTATCCTCGCCACCCTGGCCGCGGAACTGTTCACCCAGCGGCTGGCCATTGTCGTAACGCTCACCGGCATTGTGCTCTATCTGGGCGGCAAGCGGTGGCTTAAAATTCTATCCTTCCCGCTGTTCCTGCTGGTCTTCATGATTCCAATTCCGGCCATTCTCTACGCTCAGCTCACGCTGCGATTGCAGGAGATGGCAACAGCCATGGCCGAGTGGTTGCTGTCGGCAATCGGCATTCCAGTGCTGCGCGAGGGAAATCTGCTGAGATTGCCCAGCCAAACACTGGACGTCGCCGAAGCCTGTAGCGGGATCAGGTCTCTGCTGTCGCTCACCTTTCTTTCCCTGGTATACGGCTATTTCCGAGATAAACGGAACTGGGTCCGCTGGCTACTCTTCTTGTCTACAATTCCGATTGCCATCGGGGCCAACGGTATGCGGGTCATGTTTACCGGCGTCCTCTCGGAAATGAATACGAAATGGGCCTCCGGGATCTACCACGAAGTGGAAGGGTACATTGTCTTTGTTATTGCTCTGGCGGCGCTTCTGGCCTTCCACAGCTTGATTAATTTCTGCGCCAAGCGGTTTGGTAAACAGAGCGCGGCAGCCCCGCTCGCCAGCTAGCTTCTTACTGGGACTTCACATGGCTTCATTTCTTCAATCCACCAGCACCAAGATCCTGACTTTGGCGTTATTGGCCCAAGCAGGCGCGTTCTACGCTTTCTCGCGATCGGAAGTGGCCCCGAAACCTCGCCCGTTGCAACAGTTCGCTCTTCAGGCAGCGGATTGGGACACATGGCAGGATGTTCAACTGGACCAGGAGACTCTGAACGTCCTCAAAGCGGACGACATTCTTTCCCGCGTCTATCGGGAACGCGGTACCGGCGAAGCAGTGGATCTCTTCGTTGCGTACTTCCAGACGCAACGGAATGGCAAAGCGCCGCACTCGCCAAAGAACTGTCTGCCGGGAAGCGGGTGGACGGCCTCCGAATCTGGCGCCATTGATGTACCGATCATAGGCGAAACCCATCCCATCCGGATTAACCGTTACATTGTGGCCCGTGGGTCCAATCAGAGCGTGGTTCTTTACTGGTACCAATCGAAGGATCGGGTAGTTGCCAGCGAATTCAGCGCGAAAATCTATACGATGCTCGATGCGGTGCGCTTTAACCGGACGGATACTGCTCTGGTGCGCGTGGTGACGTCGGTGGCGAACGGCGACACAATGACTGCCGAACATTCAGCAGTCAAGTTTGTGAAAGCCGTTTTCGAACCGCTGAAGAGTTACTTGCCGTCGTAAAGCCTTTGGGGCCGCCTCCGGAAAGCAGACCCCAACGCTGCGAGGACTTCCAGCCAGGACGCCAAAAATCAATGGGAGCCAGACCGTCTCTCGTTCGGCTGGCTCCCCGGGCGGGGTAGACTCGGAGGCAGTCCACCCCTGTCCCATTGTGACTCAGCCGAAACGTAAATGTTTCGCGGCTCTCTCAGAAATTTACATTAAATTCCTGGTTTTTCATGCGCTCGCTATCTTCTCCTGCGCAACCGTGTTAAGCGGAGAGGCACGGGTGCACCTCACTCTGTTTTCCGAGTGGTCAATTTCACTCCGGTGCCAATCGCTCGGCTAACCGATGCCTGCGGCGTGCACTCTGAAAACCGCTTCTTCCGGTGCCATTACTGGCGACAGCCCGTTGCGGGCCATTAGTTCTCGATATTCAGACTGATATTCGAGCATCGCTAGATCGCTGTTCGCCAAATGGCAGGCAACCTGCCAAGGCTCTGTATGGTAGATTATGTCTGAAAACGACTCATCCGCGTCGCCCTCCACGGCTGGAAGCCTCCGCCAAAGATCTGCCACCTTTTTAGCGGCTTCCGGTCGGTCAATCTCGTGAAAGTCAACCAGGCAATCCTCGACGACTGCCCAAAAACTTAGCGCAAGTCTGGCGGTCGTCATGACTAGAGTATGCTCTTTTCGGCAACCTGACACAACGCCGTTTTTCGCGGCAGCGGAGAACTTTATCGGCGTCGATGCGCGATTGCTCTATCGGAGGGCCGTTAACCCATTGCGAACCAGAATCTCCTGATACGCCGATTGATGCTCGGAAATAGGCAAATCGCGGCCTGCCAGGTTACAGCCGATCCGCCACGGCTCCGCGTGATAGACGATGTCCGAAAACGCGGCGTTCGCACCCTCGGCGGTTGGGAGCTGCCGCCACAGACTTGTCACTTTTTGTGCAGCCTCACCCCGGTTTACCCGATGGAAGCTCACCAGACAATCTTCCACTGCCGCCCAAAAGTGCGGCGCGAGTGCAAGCGCCTCACGCGGATCCACAATTGCTAGATTC
>CAJCIT010000246.1 GCA_903970405.1 Acidobacteriaceae bacterium
CCGGTGGCTGACCGTGTGGAGAAGCTGACGGCCGCGGGGCGCCAGGCGGTGGATCGTTTGAAGTCAGGCAAAACAGGGAGCGAGCCAGGCAATACCCTGCCGACGGAATTGGCCATGAAGGACGCGCCGGCGGAGCTACTCATTCAGATTGAACCCGGCGTGCGGAAGCTGGTGGCGGCCGCAGCGCAGCGTTAGAACGCGCGTCAGAACGCCTCTGACGCGACGCGAGACGAGTCCAAAACCGCGCCAAATCCGCATTCCAGTGAGTTTGCATGCAGAAAAGCCTGAAAAAAGCGCATTTTTACTGCTTTCCGCTTTACATCAGGCCGCTGCTTGCTTATGATCGTGGTGACTGAAGAGACTCCGAACATTCCTGAGCGTTCCTGTTTAGAACATATTTAGTCCAGCGTGAACGCGTCTTTGGGGGAGATTGCTCCAGATTTTAGATCAAGTGCACAGGGAGGTCGATATGGCCGAAATTAAGAAGCTAACGCAAACCCAGATCATTAAGGAACTCGCCGAAACCACGGAAATCCCGAACAAGACGGCGAAGTTCTTCCTTGAATCGTTTTCCGCCCTCGCGATCCGCGAGACCAAGAAGAACGGGGTGTTCGTCATCCCAGGCATTGGCCGCTTGGTGCGCGCTGACCGCAAGGCCCGCATCGGACGCAACCCGGCGACAGGGGAGGCGATCAAGATTCCAGCCAAGAAGGTGGTGAAGTTCCGCATCGCGAAGTCGGTGAAGGACGCCATCGTTCCACCGAAAAAGACCGCCGCCAAGTAGTTCGCGGAAACTATCGCGGCACGTGACAATGTGAAGCAACAAACCCCCGCCGGCCTTTGCTGACGGGGGTTGTCGTTTCTCTTCGTGAAGGGCAAGCCTCTTCGACACGGCCTGCGCACGCCAATCGAGGCGCGGCTGTGAGGGAGCGGCCCGTGGAACGGCACGGGCCAGCGGATTACGACGGTTTCGTGTCATCCTTGCTCGCCGGCGTTTCCTCACGCATGGCGCCCTTAAAATTTCTGATGCCTTCGCCAAGCCCCTTCGCCAGCTCCGGAATCTTCTTCCCGCCAAACAGAAGTACGGCGACAACCAAGATGACCGCCAACTCCGGCAAGCCAATAGATCTAAACATTCGGCCTCCTTCTTTGTATCTGAGACAACCCTATTGTAAAACTATTCCGCGGTTATGGCTGGAAAGCAGGTCAGTTTCCGCATCGATTCTGGGTCCGGCGTCCACCGATTCCTGAGGTTCCCTATGGTCACGAAGCAGCCCAAACCTCGAAAAAAGGCGGCAAAGAAGCGCAAAACCTACAGCGCGACGAAGGAAGTGAAGGCTATCGCACGAGAGCGCGTCGGCAGGGTTCCGGCATCGCGCGTGGTGACACCGAAATCGGAACGGAAGAAGCCGAAGCACAAACTGGACCTGCTGAAGGCAAATCCCGCCGATATGCCGTAGCGCCGGGGGATTCGGGGCCTTTCCTATCTTTGGAACGCGGCGCCGACTAGTTTCAGCAGCAGCAAGATCACGATCATCGGCGTAATGGCGGCAACAGCTTTTCCCTTCGACACCTTGAAGGCGATGGCGAAAATCAACACGAACATCACGATGTACCAGATCATGAAGGGCGTGAAGAAGCCCACGAATGCCAGCAGCATCTTGTTCATGCTTTCAGGCATGAAGATATCCAGACCCAACGGTGGCTGGAGTTCCGCCTGCGTCTCCACCTCGCCCTTGCCCCGAAGCACAAAATACGTGGCTATAGACTGCAGCATGTTGATCAGTCCGCATCCCATGATGAGATTAAAAAGCCAGACGAACTTGGCCTTAATCTGCATCACAGCGGTGGTTCCGAAAAGGACAAGCGTTGCGATGAGACTGAAGATCACCACAAAAATCGGTGTCAAGAAGGGAACAATCCGGTAAAAGCCAATAATGGTCGGTAAAGACTTTTGGTAAGCGGCAGGGTCCGTGTTTGGAGGAGGAGGCGCCACCTCAATGACGTGGATAATAAACGGCAAGGTGGCCATGGTCACCACTACGGTGACGACGGATATCAGCACTAGCGGGCCGATCCAAAACAACTTGTGCTTGATCAGTTTGGCCGCCGCGCCGGGATCGATGAAGAAGTTGAACATGCCGAGTAAATCGCCGGCCAGCGAGCCCTTCTCTTCGGCGGTTGGTAGTTCCGGAATTGACATCTGTACATCCCCCTTGACAGACTCGCCCTCTTCCGAGGGCTCAGCGTAGTATATCGTCAAACTCAAGACGAGGGAACCTGGGCGCAGGTTCAACCGTTAAGCTGGTAAGCGGAAAACGCGTGAAACAAACAATCCTCCTCCCGGCTGGAATACTGCTTGCTCTCGGTCTGGGGTGTTCTTCCCAAAAGGCCCCCGAACCAGAGAAACATTGCGCGCTGACCGGCGAAATCAAAGCGTTGGACGACAAGAGCCAAACGGCGACGATCCAGCACCAGGCGATTTGCGACTGGATGGACGCCATGACCATGGAATACCCCGTCCAGTCGAAAGAGGAGTTCGCCCAGCTCAAGGTGGGCGACAAAATTACGGCCACGGTGAACATCAAGGGCATGAATTATAGCCTCAGCGGCGTGCATAAGCAGAATGCGGCGAAGTGAAGCTGAGACTTGTGAGTTCGGAACCAGCGAATTCGCCCGCCGAGCCGCAGGCAATCACACGTCGCGATCCGTTTCATCAGGCGCCACCGATCCGCATTCGCAATTGGCGGGCCTTCTGGGCGAGTGTCCGGCCCACCCTGAACTTCCTCATGGAGACGGAGGTCCACGTATATGCTTTTGCCGTCGCCGCGAATGTGCTGCTCTCGTTCTTCCCGTTCCTTGTGGTGATGATCCTGGTCTGCCGGTCGTTCCTGCACTGGGAAGGGGCGGTGCGGGCCATCTATTTCGCGGTGAACGATTATTTTCCTGCTACCTTCAACATCACTCCCATGTGGAAACTGCTGGACGGGGCGGCGCGCAGCCAGCATGGATTGAGTTGGCTCGCCATTCTGTTCCTGCTCTTCACGGCCAATGGCATCTTTGAACCGCTAGAGGTTGCGCTCAACCGGATCTGGCGGGTGACGAAGAACCGCTCATTTCTTTGGAATCAGGTGGTGAGTCAAGGGCTCATCTTCCTATGCGGAGCATTGACTTTGGCTTCCATGAGCGCGGCCGCCTTGAATCTGCAATTCATAAATTCCTACTTGGGCGCTGGGGCTTTTTCGAGCGTTTTGGATCTGGTGTTATTCAAGGTGGTGGCGCTGCCGCTGCTGATGTTGACCATCTTCCTGATCTACTGGATCCTGCCGAACCGGAAGATTCCGATCCGGCGGCTGATTCCGGCGTCGATGACCGTTGGCGCATTGCTGGAGGTACTGAGGTACATCAACGTTCTGACGTGGCCCTGGCTGCGCTCGAAGCTGGAGCGCGAAGTGCCGCCGTTTGTGCAATCCATCAGCATCATTCTGTGGAGCTTCTTTGCGGCGATGCTGATTTTAGCCGGCGCGGAATGGTCGGCGCGAGTCCAGATCGAAGCGATTCAAGAAAAGGCAATTGATGTGACGGCCGACATGAGCGGGGAGTAGAGGGCGTCAGGCCAGAAGGGTTTCGCGGGGGTCGATGAGTCACAAGAGATTTTGACTGGGATTTTTCCTACATCGCCAAGCGACGTTTCTCAAACCGATGGCCGCCGAGATCAGACACTCAATCTGTGTGAATCTTCATTCCGAATTGAACTTGGGGCAAGCCGACCCCATTGAATCTTCCGTGTTGGAGCGTGCCCCCAGTCTTGGCCGCATCGACACATCGGTCCATGACGGACGTGGTCAGGCTCGGACTTGGTTTGGTAAAGATTGCGATGGAAGCCACGAAGCAAGGTCACCATCTTGTTGTTACGACCGCTGAAGGGCAGCCAATCAAAGAGATCGTACTGCCTGACTGAGGAACGCCAGGCCTTTCTCTCCATCCCTTCTCCCACCGCGGTGGCTTCGCCTCCTGTCACCGGTCGTGCAGGAATCGAGCAACCGCCCGGCTAGCGAAGCTGATCATCGAGCGAAAGCCAGACGCGCTCGACGGGGATGACCGCAAACT
>CAJCIT010000247.1 GCA_903970405.1 Acidobacteriaceae bacterium
CGCGGCAACATTCTCAACGTCTATACGGAGCCCGCGCAGCGCCGTCAAGGAATGGCTCGCGGGCTGATGCAAATCGCACTCGAGTGGTGCGCGGCAAATCAGGTGGATGCGGTGATCCTGCACGCGAGCGCCGAAGGCGGAGCGTTGTACAAATCGATGGGCTTTACGCCGACGAATGAAATGAGGCTGATCCGCCCCATTGCGCCGGCTGGGTCGTCTGGATACAGTGAATAGCCGCTGTCACCCGCTTGCTCACGCGCGCGGGTCAGAAGCAGCGGCGAGACACTGCTAGTCCCACGGCAGCGGTCCCGCGTAGAGCGCTGGGCCTTTGTGCTCAAGCAGTCCGGCCAGTTCCGGACAACTGATTGAGTAGCCGTGCTGGCGGTGGAACACGTTCCGGGCGTCGCGCTTGGCGGTTGGCTCAGGTTCAGAGCCATAGGGATCCGCGGCGAAACCTTCGCGGCGAACGGTTTCGAAGTGAATGCTTTCCTGGAGCCGCGGCGGATCGTTGACTCCCACATAAGAGAACCGCTCCGCCGGATAGCGGACGGCCGCGCGGTGCAAGTCAAATCGCCGCCCTTTGAATTTCCAGCCGACCGCGACGGTGCGCTCCGGATAAGCGCCGGTGAGTTCGCGATAGCGGCAGAGACCGTAGAGAACGTTCAAGAACGAATCGAGCGAGAACTCTTCGGTCGAGGCGCGCCTGCGCACCTCCGGATGGCCGAACCAATTGAAGTGCTCGGCAATGAGCCAGTAGCCCTGACCTTCACTTCTGGGGCCCGCGGCCGCATCAGTCTGGCCCCCGGCGAACAGCAGAACGCTGCCCCGGGCTTCGGCGGCGAGGCGGACGCCTTCGCGGACATGCTCCACGTAGAGACGGCCTTCACCGGCTTGAAAGTGCTTCAGGAACCAGCCGTCGTCGAAATCCAAGCGGTCAAAGTGATGGGGCACCGCGTGCCCGGCCACCAGAATCAGCGTGCCTCGCAAGGGCGGATGCGGCGAACTCAAGCGTAGGTCCCCGATGCCGGCAACTGGCGAAGACGGCCCGCGGCTGGGCGATGGTGATGGAACTCATAGGAGTCGCCCCGATACAGAGTTTGCTCATACCAGAGCGCGGCGCCCCGGGAATAGCCCGTGGCCGAAACTAAGAAGCCGGCCGCGCCGCCGCGCACGCCCAGCAGGTGTGCGTCGTTTTTTGAGAGGTTGACAGCGCGAATCACCTGATCGGCTTCGGTGATGGGGAGCCGGTACTTCTCAACCCAGAGCGAATAGATGGAACCCTTCAAGTCTTTGCGCGTCAGGCCGCGGCAGAGACGGACCGGGACCCAGCGGCGCTCCAGAATCACTGGCTCGTTGTCGGCAAGACGGAGCCGCACCATGGCGTAGACGGGCTCCGCCGCGGAAAGGCTCAGCGCAGCGGTTACACCGGGCCCGGCCTCTTCAGCGGGCTGCGGTTCGAATTCGATGACTTTGGTGGAAGGGCGGCGGCCGGCCTGCTCCGCTTTGCGCGTGAAGCTGACCAGCGAACGAATGTCGTAATCCAGACGCCGGCCGCGGACGAAAGTTCCGATGCCCTTGCGGACATCGAGCCGCCCTTCGCCAACTAAGGCGGCTAAGGCTTTGTTGGCCGTGGGGCGACTGACGCCGAAGCGTTCCACAATTTGGCGTTCAGTGAGGAACTGCTGGTCACCAGGGTAGGCGCCCGAGTCCAGGAGTTCGCGCAGCAACGCGTTGAGCTGTTGGTACATCGGCAGACGGACGAGTGAGGCGGCGCTGGTCATGTGGTTTTGCGGCTCCGTCTAATAGCCCGCGACGCTGGCGGCCTGCTTGAAGGGATGGGGCGCCAGATTCAGCCGCACGCGGCATTCGTCAAGCATGCCCGCGGTCCGCGTGGCGCCGACGCGGGTCACGCCGATCTCGCGGACCTTCAGCAGGGCGTCAAGATCGCGGATACCGCCGGCCGCCTTCACCTGGACGTTTGCCGGAGAGTGCCGGCGCATCAGCATCAGGTCTTCGATGGTGGCGCCTGTGGGCGCGTAACCGGTGGAGGTCTTGACCCAATCCACGCCGATCTCGCCGCAGATTTCGCAGAGGCGGATCTTGGCCGCGTCGCCGTGATAAGCATTCTCAAAGATCACTTTGATCTTGGCGCCGTTCAAGTGCGCCATTTCCGTGAGGGCATTGATCTCAGCGGCGACGTAGGTCCAATCGCCGCTCTTCGCGCGGCTGATATTGATGACCATGTCAAGCTCCGTTCCGCCATCGGCAAGAGCCTGACGCGCCTCCGCAAGCTTAATGGCGGTGGCGTGGCCGCCGTGCGGGAAGCCGACAGTGGTGCTGGGCTGGACGGTGCTGCCGTGCAGAAGTTTGGCGCAACGGCCAAGGTAATACGGCATGATGCAGACGCTGGCGACGTTGTAGTGAAGGGCCAGGGCGCAGCCTTCCTCAAGCTCGGCGACGGTGAGGGTGGGGTTCAGCAAAGAGTGGTCAATGGTCTTTGCGACGGATTCGTAGGTGTAAGTGCTCATAAGTGCGATACCGAGTTAGTCATGGCGATGGAGTGGGCCGATGAGGGCGCGGCGGGGTGGCGTGACGCCAGAGCGATGGCGCCCAGCAGCGCGGCGCGCTCGCCGAGCGTGGAGATGGCAATGCGAATACCGCCGGTGGGGAACATGCGAACGCGATCTGTGAGAGTGGCGCGGATGGGGTTCAGCAGCCGGTGGCCCAAGGCGGCCAGACCGCCCGTGAGGATGACCGTGTCGACGGCCGTGAGTGTGACGGCGTTTGCGATGCCGATGCCGATGTACTCCGCGGCGCGGGCGATGAGGGCGGCGCAGGCGGCGTTGCCGCAATCAGCCGCTTGCGCGACATGACTCGGGTTGAGCGTGCCGTCATCCGCGAAGGGGCGAAGTTCGTCAGCGCCCCCTGATTCGATGAGCTTCACTGCCGAAGCGGCGATGGCGGGTCCGCTGGCTAAGGTTTCCAGGCACCCGCGGCTGCCGCAGGAGCAGGCCGGTCCGTCAGGAACGATGGTTTGATGGCCGATCTCGCCGGCGCCGCCGCAGACACCCAGTTGGAGTCGGCCGTCCAATACCAGGCCACCGCCGATTCCCGTGCCTAGCGTCAGCAGCAGCAGACGATCGGATTGACGGCCCGCCCCGAAAACGAATTCGCCGAGCGTGGCCATGCGCGCGTCGTTCAGGGCGAAGGCGGAATGGCCGGTGAGCTCGGTGAGAGTGGCGGTGACGGGGACGCCGGTCCAGTGGCCGGGCAGGTTAGGCAGGAATTGTGCGACCCCGGCACAATCGACCAGGCCGGGCAAACCGATGCCAATCGCGGCGGCAGCGCCCGCAGTCTGCTCCAACCGGCTGATGAGGTCCGCTACGCGATGGAGGGTCTCAGATGGAGATCGGTCTTTCTGCGCGCCAACACCGTGGGTGTCGATGCGATCGGTGGCGAAGATGCGGCCATCCGTGGCGCCGATGGCAGCGGCGATCTTCGTTCCACCGAGATCGATCCCTATAAAGAGCGGGGCGGCGGGGTTGGGCGTAAGAGCGGACATGACAGGTGGCTAAGCCACCGTCTAACTGTGTCATGAGCAGGGCCACGAGTAAAGCAGGTCTGGTACCACCCCTTTTGCCGGCTGCCGCCGAAGGGACGAATTTCTACTACGTCGATTGACACGGCCATAATGGTGGTATGCCGATTGCAGGTGTTAGCGAGCGGAGGGGTGTTCGGACCGGCGCTGGGTTACTCGATCAAATTGGGAACACTCCGCTGGTGCAAGTGGGGAGCCTGACAGCGGATTTGGCCGGCATCGAGATCTGGACGAAGCTGGAGTTTCTGAATCCAGGTGGATCGGTGAAGGACCGGCCAGGCCTCAACATCGTCAACGAAGCCGAGATAAGCGGGCGTTTGGTAAAGGGGCGCACCATTTTGGATGCCACCAGCGGGAACACAGGCATTGCGTACGCCATGGTGGGCGCCGCTAAGGGGTATCGCGTCGCGCTGTGTCTGGCAGCGAATGTGAGCCGTGAGCGGAAACAGATTTTAGAGGCGCTGGGCGCCGAACTGATTTTCACCGACCCGGCCGAAGGAAGCGACGGCGCGATTCGGCGTGTGCGCGAGATTTATGCGCAGCATCCGGATGAGTACTTTTACGCCGATCAATACAGTAACGATGCGAACTGGCGGGCGCACTTTGAGTCGACGGGGCCGGAGATCGTTGCGCAGACCGAAGGGCGCGTGACGCACTTCGTGGCGCTGTTGGGCACAACCGGGACTTTCATCGGCACCAGCCGCCGGTTGAAGCGGGATGTGCCTGGGATTGAATGCTGGTCCGCGCAACCGGCCACTCCGCTGCATGGCATTGAAGGCACAAAGCACCTGCCGGCGGCGATCGTACCGCGCATTTACGATTCGACCGTTGCCGATGGGAACATGTGGATTGAGACCGAGGCCTGCCACCGGATGGCGCGGCGAATGGCGCGGGCGGAAGGGTTGCTGCTGGGCATCTCTGCCGCGGGGAATCTGGTGGCGGCCCGGGAGCTGGCGGAACGGTTAGCGGCCCAGGGCCGGCGCGGAGTGATTGTGACCATTGCGTGCGACGGAGCGGCGAAGTATTTGAGCGAATCGTTCTGGGGTGAAGGGGAGTAGTGGCAGCATGGCCGGATTCGTATGAGCGCCTCCTGCGTCGCCTTCCTGCGCGGCATTAACGTCGGTGGAAAGAACATATTGCCGATGAAGGCGCTGGCGCAACTCTTCGTCGACGCCGGGTGCCGCGACGTCTCGACTCACATACAAAGCGGGAATGTTCTGTACAGCGCCAAGTCGGCGCTGGCCGCGAAGGCGCCGGTGGCGATTGCGAAGGAAATCGAAGCCCGCTTCGGCATTCGAACGCAGTTGGTGGTTCGCTCAAAGGAAGAGTTGGATGAAGCCATCGCGCAGAATCCGTTTCTCAAAGCGGGGCGCGAAGAGAAGCCGCTTTCACTGGTATTTCTGAGGGACACTCCCGCTGAGGATGCCGTGAAACAGCTTGACCCGCACCGGTCGCCCCCTGACGAATTCGTACTCCGGGGGCGCGATATTTATCTCTACCAACCGAACGGCATCGCGAACTCGAAGCTGACCAACGCATACTTCGATTCGAAACTCTCTACGGTGAGCACGGGGCGCAACTGGCGCACGGTGCTTAAGCTGCAGGAGTTGATGAGCTTGTAAGGACGCACGGGCGTTTCCGGCCGGACTTGCCCCGGGGCGGGACATACGTTCAGCCGGCCTTACCCGACAGCTAAACGAAGGGTCTCCTCTGTGGTTAGCGTGATATGGATGGGATCGTCGGGGCGTGGCATGGGTCATTAGGTTTCGGTTTTGCCGTATCTTGAAAGACGGGATCATCCGAAAATTTACGCCGCCGGAGGGACTCTTTTCCAAAGGTCTCAATATCCGGAATCAAGGTACCGAACTCCTCAAAGCTGATGCGAAGACGTACGCCGTAGGCCCGCGCAAGCTTACGAAGAGTTTCAACCTTCCAAGCGGAATAGTTAACGTTCTCAAGCCTTGATATGCCAGACTGCTGCGTTCCAATGGCGTCAGCAATTTCCTGCTGACTTCTATCGCCGCGTAGTTCTCTAATCTGCGCTGCGACAAAGGCGTTCATGAAGTCTTCCGCGACAGCGTAGCGAGACTCCTCGTCATGAAATTTGCCAGGATTCCATTCTCAATTGGCGCCCAAGCTAGCTTCGTTTTTCACAGCTATGCCCGTGGACCGCGCCCGCCGCCGAATCCCACAGGCTTGGGAGTGGCATCCGGATCCACTGCCACCGTGACATTTGCAACAAAGCCTCCCGCATTCGAGCCCGGCACCAAACGCTCCATGCGCAGCATTCCTACCGAGCCGTGCTGTTGCGTGAAAATCATGTCTTCCTGGTGCAAAGTCAGATGGACGCCCGAGTTTTTCACGTACGGTTGCAATTTCGCGATATCGGCGGTTAATTCTTCCGGGAAGAAGAACTGGCCGGTATGGCTGACGTGGCCACCCTGATACTTGTTCCCCGCGGTTGAGCCGCCCAGGTGAACCTTGACGTGAATGTGAATGGCGCGGCCCTGATACCAGCCGGGATAGAGGGTATGCAACTCGGCGATGCCGTCTGCGTTGGTCATTTGAACACCACGCAGAAAGCGGTCTTTGTTGGCAACGGGCGGTCCGCCTGGGCCGCCGTCCGGTCCGCCGGGTCCACCAGGACCGAATCCTGGGCCATCGGGTGGAGGACCGGGCGGAGGTCCCTGCGGACCGCCGTTGCCAAAACCGCCTGGAGGAGGACCGCCGGGCCCCCCGGGACCGCCAAAGCCCAGACCATTGAAGCCGGAGTAGACGCCGCCTGCATCGCAATGCCAGATATCGACGGCGGCGTTGCCGAGAGGCGAGCAACTCTTCGCGTTGACAATCGCCACTCGCAGTTTGAGCGGCACGCCGATTTTACCCTCGGTGATATCCGGCCGGACCAGTTCGTCCGCGATATAGAACGGGCCTTGTTCCTGTTCCGCGATCAGCGTGCAGGTGGGGTCGGCCGGCAAGCGGCGCACCAGGGAGAGAGCGGCCGCTCCTGTGACCAGAAAGCCGCGCCGGGAGAGAGTGAAGATGGAATCGCTTTGCATCGGAGGTGTGGACGGGGGATCGGCAGGCGGGTTTAGCTCGGACCTACAGCCCGTCTTGAAAGTACCGTTAAGTACGGTAAACGGCAATCGTTTCGCCGCGCGCCGCAGCATTCTCCTCAGCTTAACTAGTCAAGCTGGACTTCTTCAGCCCACCATCCAAATTTGCCAGTGGCTTTGTAAGCGCTGGACCTCTTATGCGCGCCACGGGGTGATCTCGCGGCAACGTCGCCCAGCGGCCTTATGAAAACAATCAGCTGAGCCGCTGAAATTTGCGCCCGAAAGCAGCTACCTAATCGGCAAAGAACAGATACTTCCGCCACTGGTCGTCGCTGCGGCCCAGCAGGCGCATCAGATGCCGGCTGGTGTGCAGGCTGAACGGGCGCGGCGGACGCTGCAGCCGCATGCCCGCTTCATCCGGCGTGCGATTCCCTTTGCGGTTGTTGCATGGATGGCAGCACGCCACCAGGTTTTCCCAGGTGGTTTCCCCGGCGCGTGAACGCGGAACCACATGGTCCAGGGTCATCTCGCCGGACGGAAGCGTCTTATGGCAGTACTGGCAGGTGTACCGGTCCCGCATCAGTATGTTCTTGCGCGAAAGCGCCCGCGTTTGGTGAGGGATGCGCCGGTACTCCAGCAGCCGGATCACAGACGGCACGGGGAGCGTGCGCCTGGCGGAATGGATTGCTGAAGGCGCCACCTCTTCGGCCGAGGCTACTCCCTTCAAAATCAAAACCAACGCGCGGCGGGCCGCACAGATATTGATCGGCTCATAGCTGGCATTCAAGACGAGAACTGGCTTATGTAGTCGGTCCAGACTTGGCATCGGTTCTGCTCCGCGGCTGAGATTCAAAAGGCCGAGATTCGAAACTTGGGGTCCCCAGGGAATCCGCAAAGCCCCTTGCGGCCGCGGCGCGGCGTGTTTTTCCACCAGAGCTCCGAACAGGCGATGAATCGGGCCTTTGGCGCCGGTCCACCCGCGCCAGTGTCATCGCACAGATCCGTATGGCGCCTGCTTCACGGAGCACCCCGGCGGCCGCCCTGAGCGTGGCGCCGGTGGTGAACACATCGTCGATCAACAGAATGCGCTTACCCGCCAACTCCCGAGGCTCGGACACGCGAAATACTGTCTGCAGATTTTCAAGCCGCTCCATATGGCCTAGCCCGGCCTGCGCCTGGCCCCGCTTCGGCCGCCGCAAGTTGTGCTTGAGCGGAACGCCCAGGCTGCGCGCCACCGGCTTCGCCAGAAGCTCCGCCTGATTAAATCCGCGCTCCCACCTCTTCCACCAATGCATCGGCACCGCCATCACCGCATCGAACCGTTCGTCGCGCGGCATGGCGCGAATCATCAGGCGGCTGAGTGGCGTGCTCAGGCTATCAATACGCGCGTATTTGAAAAGGTGGATCAGATCGCGGAGGGAGCCATCGTAACTGCCGTAGGAGTAGGCTGCATCGAAATTCACCTGACTCTCACGGCAGACCGTACAGAGGTCATGCTCATCGAGTGGATAGGCATCCACAAACGGGGTTCTGCACGACCGGCAGAAATACTCAGCTTGGAGGGGACGAACGCTGAGAAGGCAGGCGGGACAAACCGGAATGCGTGAGACATTCCCCAGCGGGGTTTCGCACAAACGGCAATCGTCCGGCAACAGAAGGTTAAACAAACCAGCCGTCACCGTTTGCAGGCTCGTCAAGAGGCCGTTCGATGAAACTGCGCGGGTTGCGGTGCTAGGGAAGATCCACCCCCGATTAAACTATGAGTATACAACAGAAGAAAACAAACGCGATTTCCACCCGAATCTGCCGGATAGGCCGGCCCCTACGCCTCACGAACTCCGGTGGTAAACGCTTTTTAGCATTGCACTGCGTCCTTCTTAACCGCACAATCATGGTTTGAGGCGCGCGCCTCCAGTCTTTTCGATTTCCTGGATTGCGGTGGATAAAGAACGTGTCCTTTTTGTAGGGGTGGAGGGTTCGCTCTCCCGCGGAATGATCGCTCTTTTGGAAGGGCGCCAATACGACGTGTCACACGCGGTGGATGCGGATCAGGCGAGCGAGGCTCTGCAGGTTCAGCACTTCGGTCTGATTGTCTGCGGTCCGTCTATCCCACTGGATCGATTGCGGCACCACCCCGAGATGCCCGAGTCGGGATGGCTGGTGGAATTGCATGACTCGGACGCCGAGCCCGCCCTTCAGCTCCGGTCGAACGGCGCAAGCACCGAAGCGGTTATCGCTGGTCTCGGGAACCTCGAGCGGGTCACTGACTTGCTCGATCGCCTGCTCATTGAGCCCGGTGAACCTGCCGCCGATCCCGCCCGGCGGCGCGGCTCGGTCTCGCTCAACCTACCCGTTCTCGACCTCGATCAATTCCGTGGCCAGATGCACAATGACGCGGCTGTGATGTCGGAGATCATCCATCTCTATCTCAAAGAGACCAACAACCAAGTGCGCGAACTTGGGGAACTGGTACAGCGACGGGACGTACCGGCCGCCTGCCGTTTGGCGCACACGCTGAAAGGCTCTTTCGGGGCAGTCTTTGCCTACCGCGCAGGCGCACTCGCCCGCGAACTCGAAACAGCGATGGCCGCAGGTGACCTCAGTTTCGCAGGCGCCCTCCTCGCTCCACTCAAGGAGTCGGCGGCGGCCGCAGAGACCGTTCTAGGTCAGTTACTTGAGGTCGGGTAAGGAGGTCGGCCCTGTACGATCCTGTGGCCGGGGAGGGCCGCCGGCCCCTCCTTGCTACACTGAGTTGGCCTTCCAGACGTTGTCCGTATGAGTTCTTCCCCTCCCGAAATTGTTTGCGCTCACAGCCCCGATTCCGACGATGCGTACATGTTTTATGGCCTCGCCACCAAAAAGATCCGATCGCGTCTGGTCACCTTCCGTCACATCCTCGAGGACATTGAGACCCTGAATCGCAAAGCCACCCAGGGAATTTACGAGCTCACTGCTATCTCCTACCACGCCTACTCCTACGTCAGTGACAAGTACGTTCTCATGTCGAGCGGCTCCAGCGTAGGCGATGGCTACGGCCCCATGGTTGTCTCCGCCCGGTCCATGGCGCCGGAAGAAATCAAAGGCAAGCGAATAGCCATCCCCGGCACGATGACCACGGCCTACCTGACGCTGAAGCTCTTTCAGCCCGATTTTGAGCCGGTGGTTATTCCGTTCGACCGAATCCTGGAGGCGGTTCATGCCCGCGAAGTGGATGGCGGCCTCATCATTCATGAAGGCCAGCTCACCTACGGAAGCGGGGGCCTGCACAACGTCGTCGATCTTGGCAAATGGTTTAAGCAGACTTACGATCTGCCCCTGCCGCTCGGTGGAAACGCCTTGCGGCGCGATCTCAGCCCGGAAGTCCAGGCCGAATGCAGCCGGGCGATGCGCGAAAGCATTCAGTATGCGCTCGACCATCAAAGTGAGGCGCTCAATTACGCCATGCAGTTCGCTCGCGACCTGGAGCCGCATCTGGCCGAGCAGTTCGTCGGCATGTATGTCAATCACCATACCTTGGATGGCGGCGAAATTGTCCCGCGTGCCGCTCAGAAGCTCCTGGACCTGGGTTTTGAGGCCGGCCTGATCCCCCACAAGACAACCATCGAAGTGGTTCGATAAAGTAGGCATCGCGGACGGCAACGTCCGCACGCCGCTCACGTCTATTCTTTGGTGGGGACGTTCTTGAGGACCCTTCTTATGAGATTGCTCGCCGCTTGCCTTACCCTCGCTTACATGGGTCTGCTGTTCGTCTCAAGTGCCCCGGCGCAGGACGCCGTGGACAACAAGGCCAAGATCAAACAGATCCGCGAACTGGGCAAGCGCGATTCGCAGTCCATCCCTGAGATCGTCCCGTACTTAAACGATCCCTCCCCCGATGTCCGCATCGAAGCCGTCAAAGCCATCGTGGCTATCGGCACCCAGCGCAGTCTGACTCCCTTGCAAAAGGCCTTGGCGGATGCGGACCCCGAAGTGCAGATTCGGGCCACGGACGGTATCGTGAACTTCTACGTCCCGGGCTACGTGGCCAAGGGCCTGGCAAGCACTTTCACCCGCACCTCCCGTTACGTGAGGGGTTTCTTCACCAGCCGCAATGACGTAGAGGTGGAACCCGGCATCGTTGTCCGTGACGAATTGGGGAAGGCTATCGGCGGCGTGGTGGCTAATGGAGCGTCGATCGACGCTCGCAGCAATGCCGCGCTCGCAGCCGGCATCCTCCGGGCACGCCCTGCCGTCCCGGATCTGGTGAGCGCACTGCGTTCCCGCCAAACCGATCTTATCTATCAGAGCCTCATCGCTCTCGAAAAGATCGGCGATACTTCGGCCGGTCCCTCCATTACACTCCTGGCGCAGGATTTCGATGAGAAGGTGCAGATCACCGCGCTTGAAGCCATCGGCTCGCTGCACAGCTTGGAATCCGCCCCCAACGTGCGGCAAGCCCTTGAGCGGGCGCGCGGTCTCAAAATACGGCGCGCCGCGCTCTCTTCGCTGGCGCTGCTGGCCCAGCCCCAGGACAGGGCCATTTTCATGAACTACAGCGCTGACAAAGATCCGCAGTTGCGAGCGGCCGCCATTGAGGGTCTCGGCCGCATCCGCGACCCAGAGGACATGCCTTTGCTCGAGAACGTCTTCAATGAGCAGAATCTGGATGAGCGCGTTCGCCTGGCGGCAGCCTTTGGCATCGTTTCCGAAGGCAAGCTGGAGACTTCCGAGTTCAGCGCCCTTCGCTATCTGGTGAACGGTCTCAACCTAAAGGCGCAGGCGGGGTCGTCCCAAAACTATCTGATGGAATTGTTCCGCCGTCCCGAAATTCGCCAAGCCGTCAAGCCTCTGCTCGCCGAAGCGACTCGAGACGAGAAGATCTCATTGGCCGAATGCCTCGCCCAGAGCGGCGGCCCGGATTCGGTGCCGGTACTTGAGTCTCTGGCTAGCGACACGAATCCGGATGTTTCCACCAGCGCCCGGAAGAGCCTGCGTGTGTTGCGCAGCCGCCTCCCCTGAAGCCGCCGGGGCGCAGCCGGCGTGCCGGTCTATCTCACTTCTTGTAGCTGGACTGCCTCGTAGGCAACCCACGCTTTGCCCGTCGAGAGCTTTTGCTTCTTCACGCGCACCACCGCGCCGGGTCCATACTTCCACGCCTCGTTCTCAGGCATGTTTTCAACGATGCGGTAGACCTCGCGGCCCAGGTTTTCCGCCATCACACTGCGTAAGCAGGCAAAGCCTCCGCTCACCATGTCGACGTAGATCTCTTCTTCCTTGGCGCCCGGTGTCCGCTCCATCATCACGCGCGGCGGAGGAGCATCCGGATCGGGCTCGGACTGTACCGGTGGTTCAGGCGCCGCTTGCGGAGCCGGCGCAGGAGCCGGTGGCGGAACGAAGACTGGTTGCGGAGCAGGAGGCGCCGGTGCGGCTTGAGCAAAAAGCGGCGGCGGGGGTGGGGGCAGCAGCGGTTCCTGCACCGGCGGAGGGTGGTAAACCGGCGGAGGCGCCGGCGCCGGAGCATACACCACTGGAGGGGGCGGCGGTGGAGCATAAACGGGCGTAGGGGCTACCGCGGCCGGCGCCGGCGCACTGGCCCGGTACTCATCGGTCAGCATTCCGCCGTAACCCCAGTTGGCCTCATCCACCTCATCGATGACAACGTGAATGTGCTCGGTACCTTTGCCCAGGACGCGCCGCAGCGTGTCTGTGAATTCGGCGACAATCTGGGCCTTTTCCGCCCTCCTCGCGCCCTTGCTTATTTTCAAATTGACAATTGGCATCGCTTACTTTGACTCAGTCCTTTGGGTTCGATCTGTGTTCCCCCCCGCTCACTGCTATTAGTATCGAACACACCGAGACAGCAGGACCGCGCCGCGACGTTGAGAAGCCGTCAGAAAAACCCGGACCGAATCGAATAATTAAAGTCGTTGCCGTCACCCGCTTGCTTACCTTACGCGCGCGGTTCGGTAGGGGCGTCGAGCGATCTGCGAACTTCGGGGACCAGCCACCGGACGCGCTCACGCCTTCCGAGCCGCGGCCGTGAGGGAGCGACCGGTTGGGGGGACAGAACCAGCACTGCGGTCGCTCCCTGATGACGGTCGCGGCTCGGAAGAGCGCGCCGCATAAGTACAGCGTCGCTTTTTTCACGGCTTCGAACGGTCGCGACTCGGGGAAGCGCCAGATGCGCCTCTTACTCGGGCTTTCGCTTGCGTGGCGTGCGCTTCGTGGTGGGGCCCCCTGACGATTTTCTCGGCCGCGAAGCCGTCTTCTTCGGTTTCGCCGGCGGAGGATTCGGCTCGAAGATGGAGGGCTGGCCTTCCACAATCGGCTGTGGCTCGTCGTCCTCGTCAGCCTCCGCTTCCGGCGGCGGAGGCGGCAGGGCCGGCGGATAGAACTCCGCCCCCAGGTTCACTATCAGACCCAGCTCTTCATGCGGCTCCGTGCGCACAACGGTCTTATCCTGCGCATAGTTGAGAAACTCCTCAAACCGCTGGAATCCATACTTCTGCAAGCTGAAGTCCGGCAACTCCTGCATCACCCACTGCTCCAGGTCGCTCCCTGGAACGCCATTCTCCAGTTCCATTCGGTGCGTTTCCAGAACGTCTCTGAACCCCGGCAGCGCCTCCTCCGGCTTCGGCGCTACGCGCTCCGGCCCATGCCCGCCGCCGCGGCGCTCAATGATATACCGGCCGCCCGAACCACTGACGTTGATGAAGTCGGACTTCTTCAATTTCTCGACAAAGTCAGAGAAACTGCCCGCCCCATAAGCTCGTTCGCTGAACGCCGGGTCCAATTGCAGCATCGTCGATTTCAGCAAGCCCAATTGCGGCTGCACGGCGCGGCGTTCCAGCACTTGCAGCGCCCGCTCCACCAGCGGCATGGCCTGCGCCAGGTCCAGCGGCGCCGGCCGTTGTCCCCGGTCCCGCTTGTCGCCGCGCTCGCGCTTCTCGCCACCGCCGCCGCTCTTCTCGCCCTGTCCGCGCATGTCGCGCCGATCCGGCATCGGGCTTGGCACAATAGCGGCCCCGTCTTCGAGCAACGACTCATAGCTCACGAACTCGTGGCAATTCTGCTGCAAAATTGTGCTTGTGAAGGCCTTGCCGCCCACCACGAACACGGTCTTGCCGTACTCCTTAAGCTTGTTCACCAGCGGAATGAAATCGCTGTCGCCGCTCACAATGGCGAACGCATTCACGTGCGCGTGGGTGAAGGCCATCTCCAGCGCATCCAGTGCCAGGTTAATGTCCGCCCCATTCTTGTCTCCCCGCGGCGAGGGAATCCGCTGCACCATTTGCACAGCGTTCTCAGCCATCTGCCGCGTCGCGCCCTCCTGTCGTCCCCAGTTCGCATAAGCGAACTTCGCCACCACGTCTCCGCGCTCTTTCAGCGCGTCCAACGCCAGTGACACATCGAACTCGCGCCGTAACGTCGATTTCACGCCAATCTCAATGTTGTCGTAATCGACGAACACCGCAATGTTCAGTCTTTCCTGCATGGATATCCTCTTTCGGCGGTCGGGCCGATCCCATAATCGGGGGCTCAGACCGTCCCTCTTATTCCGTGCCGCTGAGCGGCTGTCAGTGTGCGTTTCAAATCGCGCTCCTGCCCCGTACGCATCCTTGCGTACCGGGTGTTCCCGTGATGCTGCGCGAGGTCTTACTCTCAGGCAATCTGTTTCACGGATCCGCGAATAAAGCCGACAATCTTCTCGAGCGATGCGCCCGGCTGAAAAACCTCGGAGACCCCGAGACTCTTCATTTCCGCCGCGTCTTCATCGGGGATGATTCCACCCACGATCACGAGCACATCCGTCATACCTTTTTCGCGAAGCAAATCCATTATTCGCGGCACTATCGCATTATGCGCGCCGGAGAGAATCGACAGGCCTATCACCTGGACGTCCTCCTGCAGCGCCGCGTTTACGACCATTTCCGGAGTCTGCCGGAGGCCTGTATAAATCACTTCCATCCCCGCGTCGCGAAGGGCTCTTGCGATCACTTTTGCGCCACGGTCGTGTCCATCCAGGCCAGGTTTGGCTACCAGGACACGAATGGGAAGACTCATACAAGCACTAGCCGCATTATAAACCTTTGTGACTTACGCGTTTCTTCGCTGGCGCCCTAACCTCCCGATTTGCGTCCTCAGTCACCTCGTCCTCCCCGATAGATACCCTTCCCACACCACCCGGGCCGCGGCGAGATCTTCCACGGCAATGCCGACCGATTTGTAAATCGTTGTCACGTTCGCGGGAACTGACGCCCGCCCCGCAAAGATCTCGCCCAATTCGGCGTGAATCTCAACACTCAGGTCCTTGAGTTCCTCCGCTTCGCGCCGCACCGCCGCGCGCGATTCCACCACCACCACGTTCTTCATCGCGGCCGCATCCAGTTCGATGCGCCCCGGTCCCACCGATCCCACGGCATTGACATGCGCTCCCGGTTTGAGCCACGCCCCGTGCAGAATGGGCGCCGTGGAGGGAGTGGCCGTCACCACCACGTCAGCATCCCTCACAGCTTCTTCGGCGGACATGGCGCGGGCCCCCACCTGATCGGCGAATCGTTCGGCATTCCGCGCCGTCGGACTCCAGACGCGCACTTCCTCAACCGCGCGAACGCGGCGCAGAATCTCGACGTGCGACCGCGCTTGCACGCCGCTCCCGAGCACAGCCAGCACTTTGGCATCGCGCGGCGCCAGAGCATCGGTAGCCAACGCCGAAACAGCGGCCGTCCTCATCTCGGTAATCAGCCGGCCATCCAAAATGGCCAGCGGTTCGCCGGTTGCCTTCTTGAACAACACGATGATCGCGAAATGTGTATGAATGCCCAGCCGGCTGTTTCCGGCATACGCTGAGACCAGTTTCGTGCCGATCAAATCTCCGCGCACCGCGGGCATCAGCCCGAAGAACGCCGCTTCCCCCGGAATCACCATAATTTGCCGCACCGGCTGAGTGATCTCTGCGGCTGAGAATTCAATCAGCGCCGCCTTGAGTTCGGGGAGCAGGTTGTCCCACGTCAACAGCCGGCGGACTTCGTCTTCGTCAATCGTGACGGGCATTCCGCTGCGATGCGTTCGGTGGTGCTCTGACAGTTGTTCCCTCCACGCCGGCCCGCGGGACAAAGCCGCCTCGTTACCCGAATCATAACGAAGAAAGCGTGGCCTTCGGCGTTGACCGTCCGCCATGAGGCGCAGCGCCAGGCGCCGTGGCGCGGGCTTTTAGCCGGCTGAGCCGACATTTGTGTCGGCTGTTTCTTTGATGCGCGGAGGGAAGTTGTGGCCCGTTCCTCGCTCCGCAGTCACTTCCTGAGCCTGAGAACGTGCAGCCAGATACTCGCGCCAACCCTTCCGAGCCGCGACCGTCAGGAGCATGCTGGCGCAGACTCCGGCGATCGAGGTGGAACCTGGGGTTTTGACGACCCATTGGATACAGGCAATGCGGTATTACCAGCACAAGGATTTCAAGAATGCGTTGGCGGAACTGGCAATCGCCGACGGTACGAAAGCGTCCCCCGAATACGGCCGGTTCTGGTGGAGAATGACGCATCCGCGGCAGGTGCCGCGGGGCCCGATCATGGGAGGGAAGCTGATTACCCGGCACGACAATCCGTATGTGACCGCGAAGATTGTGGCTTGTCGGCGCGCGTTGGGCCTTAACGACCAGTAGGGCCGCACTCGCCGCGCAGTTCCGTGAGGATCCGGCACAGCACCGCGGCGGGGAAATCGGCGCCGTCGGGATAGCCGGTTTGGTGGACTAGCGGACGCGGCGCGGTTTGCGCGAACGCACGGGCGAGTTCTGGGTGGGCCTCCAGCTTCGCGCGGATGGCCCTCTTGACGAGCTCATGATGGGCTTCTGAGCCCACCGCGATGGTGCTTCCCTGGTAAGCGAAACTGCGGTGCGCCTTCGCCGTCCCGCACGGTGATCTTCAGATCAGGGCGTTGTCCAGACATCCTTTACCTCATGAGTTTTGGTTGCAATGGCGCGAATGCTAAACCAGCCGGAAGCGTCTGGCAACCCCTTGCTGGCCGGTGGCCGATATGCCAACATTGAGGTATGAGTAGCGTCCCAATCCGCCCCGATGATCCGGTCGATCAGGAAACGCAGGCGATTCTCGACGAACGCCTGAAAACGATCGATGCCGACGCAAAAACGGCACGGCCGTGGCGCGAGGTGATGGCCGACAGCCAGGCGAAACTCATGCGCGCAGCGCCTCAGTGAAGCCGGTAATAATCACGGGCAAAGCTCAATCTGAAATAGATTCCGCCGCGTCTTGGTACGAAGGTCGCAAGGAAGGGCTTGGAGGCGAGTTTCTTGATCGGGTGCGGGAAACATTGGAGCGGATCGAAACCAATCCCACGGGCTACGCAGAGGGCTACAGGGGACTGCGCAGGGCGAATTTGGAGCAATTCCCTTACGGCCTCTGGTTTTTTGTGAAGCCGGATAACAGCCTTGTAATCGCGTGTCTCCATGGTCGGCGCCACCCGATATTGGCTCGGGAACGAGCTGCCGGGGTTGTTCAGATACCAAGGAAGCCTGAGCCGTCTTGATTTTGCTGCGGAGGTTCAGGCGCCCGAAATGCTGACAGTATCAGGCGCGGTGGCGGGGACGATGATGTGTCGGGATGGATCAATGGGCTCTGCGGCGCGGATAACCCGCGAACAACCTTGCTGTCGCCGAAATTGGTTCAAGTGCATCAAAGTATCCTCGACCCGGTTCAATCTCGCAAAGACCCCAAAGTGTTCTTCTGCTGCCCTGTTGTAAGAAAGGGCCGCGCCGTTTTCCGTGACGAAATAGCCGAGGAAGATCATCTCGCCGTTCACGAAAATATCGGCTCGCCATCTACCGAGCTTTCTGTCCCAACTCTTGTCGAGTCTGACGCCCTTATATCTGCTGGTGCTGTTGTTCCGCTGCCGGGATTTGTTCTGGTGGTTCTGGCTCGGCGTACATAAGCGAATATTGGAACGCCTGTTGTTCAGGGTGTTGCCGTCTTTGTGATCGACCTGATGTGTCGGGGCACATCCAGAAGCTGTCGATGCATGGTAATGAAAGTTGTCTTGCCTTCCGGGGTCTTTGTCTGCCGGTGGGCGTAATCGTATTTGCTGTCAGAAAGTTTCGTCGTCCAGCGAAACAGCTTCACCAGTTCGTAATCGTCAAAATCGACGATGGCGAATTTGCCTTGAGTGAGGGGGACGAGGACAGTATGGCGGGGGTCGGCCATGACGGGTCGCTCCGTTCGTGGTGGGTCGATGCGCTCCCGCACGGAGCCATCGGCCTGTTTTTATGCCATGCCGCTCAAATGCCGTCAAGACAACGACGTTAGGCCTACCTTAAATTAGCTGAATGCGGGTGAACGTCCGGCGGGGCTTATTCCGGTTCTGGCTATTGTCCTCGGGCCTATGGGTTCTGGGCGCTCGCTATGTCGGCTATACCGAATACCGCGCCTATCAGAACCAATGGCATGCTCCGGTGTCCGACATCATGGTTCCAATCGACCCTCCACCTCCTCCGGGGTTTAAACCGATGTACCCGCAACTCTGGATCTTGCGAGATCCTCTTCAGAAACGCAGCGGCCGCGCTCCGGTGTCCGACATCATGGTTCCAATCGACTGCTCGAAGGCTCGGGGCGATGAGGGCCGTGACTTCGACCGGCGTGACGGGCATTGCTGGTACACCCCGCCGAAGTTGAGGGCGTCTTTCACCGAATATCGGGACATGAGCGATTACGAAATCGCCAAGCGCCTGTACGTTAAAGCTGGTGTGGGATGGGAAGATCACACCGGAAGAACGAAAGCCATTGAGACTGCGGAATGGGCTTTGGGCGTTCCTCTGGCGGTGTTCGTCCTCGGATGGTGCATACTGTGGGCTTTTTCGGGATTTCGGGCGACTTCCGTTGCTCCGTAGATGGTGATGAGGTGGGCTGTATTTACGCAACTCGGTAAACACGCAGGTCGGCCTTCGAAACCGTGTATTGTCCTCCGTGTTTGAGGCCGTATCCACTCGCTGCCTTATGCAACTTCTTCGTATCCTCAACATTTTTGGTGGGTTACACCCGCCCTTGTGTTCCTATATCTCCATGGACGACCTTCAGCGGACAACATTCGAGCCTGGCGACGAGCCGCAAGTGCTCACAGCTGATCTTTGTGCTGGGTCCGGAGGGTGCGAGAAATGCCCTGGATTTGCAAGGGTTCGCGATGTTCGACCGGAGCACCCGGACCCGGAAGCCATCGTTTTCTGCCTGCACTGGTGCCATCAGGTCGCACCGGAACTCTGAGCGGTGCCATCAGCGGAGGTTCCCGTCACGTCAATGTGTTCCAAATAAATCAGCATGCCGGTGCCACAATTGGAGCCATGAGCGGTAGGATCGCCCTGGTCACGGGCGCGGGCAGTGGAATCGGGCGGGCGGTGAGCCTCGCCATGCAGTCGGCCGGGTACTCCGTGGTCCTTGCCGGCCGCCGTGGCGAAGAACTGGAGCGCACCGTCTCGATGGCAACACCCGCTGGAGGCGCCATGCTCGCCGTGCCGGCCGATGTGGGCGATCCAGTTCAAGTGAAGGCGCTGTTCGCAACCGCCAAAACAGCCTTCGGCCGCCTGGACGTTCTTTTCAACAACGCGGGACGTGGCGCGCCTGCAATTCCCATGGAGGATCTTACCTTCGAACAGTGGAGTGAAGTGGTCGCCGTGAATCTTACCGGGGCTTTCCTGTGCGCGCAGGAGGCCGTACGGATGATGAAGGAGCAGCGGCCGCAAGGTGGACGCATCATCAACAACGGGTCGATCTCGGCGCACGTTCCGCGCCCCAACTCCGCGCCTTACACCGCCACCAAGCACGCCGTCACGGGACTCACCCGCAGCATCTCGCTCGACGGCCGCAATTTCAATATCGCCTGCGGACAGATCGATATCGGCAATGCCGCCACGGAGATGACCGAGCGCATGTCGAGCGGCGTCCCGCAGGCGAACGGCTCGATTTTAGTCGAGCCCCGCATGGACGTGCGCCACGTGGGTGAGGCGGTGCTTTACATGGCCAATCTCCCGCTCGACGCAAACGTGGAATTCATGACGGTGATGGCTACCGCGATGCCGTTCATCGGGCGGGGATGACACTTTGGCTTGGGGCGGCCGCTTCCAGCCGTGCAACCGGGCGTTATCAGCTATTATCGGTAGCTACTTCGTCCGAGAGACAACCCGCGTCGACGAGGTTCGCTGTCCCAATGGCAAGTTCACTAGAAGGCTTCGCGCGGAGGTACGATTTAAGGTGATTCTTCTATGAACTCTCCCCCCAGGCCGCGCCGGCCAGTTGTCAAGATTCTGCTGATCAGCGCAACGATATGCTTGCTCACATCATGCGGGGAACGTTCCTCAACGCAGCCTAGATCTGAATTATCTAACGCCGATGGAATTAGCGCACCTGTGCTGCCGGCCGCGGAGGCGCAATTCATAGACATAGTCTCGACTGCGCAGCACAAATCCTCTCAAGCAGAGAATGACATGCAGCGGGGCGGAATAAAGGCTACGCGTGATGATGGCGTTTGCAGAGTACTTGCTTCGAATAGCTTCAAAGCCGAGGATTGGGTCGGTACTGTAGCGAAGATAGATTCAAATAGCGATGGTAAAGGTGTGATGGCCATTTCACTATCTCATGGTGTAACGGTAGCCACTTGGAATAACGAGTTTTCCGACATTAGCGACAACACGTTGATTCAGCCGCGGACCGATTTGTTTCGAACTGCCTCGCTGCTCAAGGTCGGTCAGGCGGTGGCATTCACAGGCAGATTCATCCCGGACAACGAAAATTGCATAGAGGAGTCAAGCATGACATTGAGCGGCAAACTCGATGACCCTGACTTCATCTTTCGGTTTTCCAGCGTTGCCCGCTATACGTATGGGGATCGTGCGTTCTTCAAACAGGGGACAGCTGCTTCCGCACCAGTTCCTGAGAGCTCGGGCAATACCTTTGGCCAACATGATGACGCGGGAAACGCAGAGAAGAAACCTGAGCGGCTTGGCGGTGAGACGGTCGTTGAAGGATCGGACGGTCTAGGGTCTGAGGTAGGAACAAAATCCCGCGAGGATATATGGAAGGCCCTGCAGAATTGGAAGTCGTCCATTTTATTAAGAGACGTTGGACGATATAGAGAATCCTATGCTGGCCGGCTTACGAGGTTCTATGGTCACGCCGACGTGCCTATCGCCGAGGTAGTGCAAATGATGGTCGATGAGATAAAAGAGTATCCGACACGCGAACTTACTCTCTCAAATCCCTCATTCCAGCGCGTCAACGAGGGAGTCCAAGTTGAGTACGACAAGGCCTTTCGATTCTCGGGCCCAGGCGTGAAGCTGAATCAGGGCGAAGTCAAAGCTACCCAGCGCTTAAGGCAGACCGACGCTGGTACCTGGATAATTACTGCGGAATTTGATAGGGAGATCTGCTGGAGCACGCGAATGCGCGATCCCCTCATGCAATCGCCCCCTGGGACCTGCCGCTAGGTAGAACGAGACCTGCCGCCTCCAGCCAGCCGGAAAGAACGAAGATTGCGAATTGTGAAATTCGTGCGTGTTATGCGCCAATGTCGCTAGCAATTCTTGCTCAGGGTCACGCCGCAGTTTTTGATCGTCGAGGTTTCCCCGAACGGGACTTCCTGTGAGCGTTTGCAGAGCGCGCCCACTCTGCGAGTAGCTGACGATGCTAGAAGGCGAGACACCAAAACAGAAAACAGAGGCGATCTTCTCCGAAAGCGCCTAAAGGGTAAACTCGGAACGTATCCAGCAGGACTTAGACGGTGTTGGCCCGGACTTCGTAGTGCATTGCAATCGGCTCGACCCTCCGCAAGAGCCTTCTTGCTTCGGGCTCGAAAACCGGAACACTATAGTCAGGACCCGCGAAGCGCTTCACGGAGTCCAGCGAGTCAAATAGGTTGATCACCACGAACTCGACTTCCTTCGGTCCGTTGCTCCGAAGGATATACCCACCTCTATACCCTTCGATGCCTCTCAACGTTGGAAGTACCTTCTCTCTCAATAAGCTCTCGTATTCGTCGGCGTCCCGCACTTCCGTCCAGCCGCGCCAGTGACGCGCGATCATAATTTTTCCCGCCTCATACCTCCGCCCTCCTCCATTTTGTCGCTGGGAGATGAGTACCGGCGAGTGACCTCGCGTCTGCCTGACCGCGACACTTACTTTTCACCAGCGACTCGTTCTTGCTTCAGACCGTCCAAAACCCGTGTCGGCGTGAGCGTAAATTGCCAATATAGGTAGCTAAACTCCCACCCGTCGGCACCGGTTCTTGCCTTCCCCAATTTGGTTTGCCTCGCTAAGTACTGCGACTGAATCGACAAAGATCAGCCCGTAGGGCAGGCTACCAAGCTCATAGTGTAAAACGCCTCAACGCTGTTAGCCGATTGAGTCTATGGAGAACTGGTGGGAGAACTGGGAGGGGAGAACTGGGGACGGCATGGAGAACTGGTGGGAGAACTGTGGGGAGAACTGGGGGAGAACTGGGGAGAACTGGTGGGGAGAACTGGGGACGGACGGTCTTTTCCCCTGAGAACCATCGGCATTCTCCGGCACTACATCGATGTGGCACGAGTGGATCGTCTCGTCGAAGCCGGTTCATTTTTTCACGTCACCGCGCGCGGCAACTACCGGCGGAACGTCTTCTTCTCCGACCAGGACCGGGCGGAATACCTGGGACTTCCGGCACACCACGCGGCCATTGAGGGCCTCGACATTCTTGGCTGGTGTTGCATGACAAATCACATCCACCTGCTGGCCGTGCCGCAACGGCGTGAGTCTCTTGCCCGCTCCATGCGGCGGGTGCAGTCGGACTATTCTCAACGCCTGAAC
>CAJCIT010000248.1 GCA_903970405.1 Acidobacteriaceae bacterium
TAGTTGACCCACCAGCCGCTCCAGTTCCTGGACCCGTTCCGGTGGTTCCTGGATGGGTGGATCTATCTCTAAACTCTTCTTCGGCCGCCCTCGCAGTCTTCGTGGCCGTCCCGCCAGAACGGCGTCCCGCCACTCATACAACAGCTTTCGCCGGATCGTGAGCTCGCGTGCCAACGCTGAGGTGTTCTCCCCTTGCTGCATCCGCTTGACGGCCGCCCCTTAAACTCTGCTGTAAATACTCGCGCCTTCTTCATCCCGTTCAGTTCTCCATTCGCTGAAAAACTGTCCCGGGTTACGGTGTCTCACTTTTGGGGCGCACTCCATTCTGTCCCGAGTTTCTCGTCCCGAGTTTCTCTCTCGGATTTAATCTCCGACCGTCCCGAGTTTCTCTCCGACCCCGAGTTTCTCTTCGATTTCTTTTCGGAGGTCGGCGTCCGTTTGGGATTGGGGCAGGACGCGTCCGGCCGTTAGCCCCAGAACCACAAGGAGGGCGATCAAACGTTTGAAAGAAGCCATTGAAGCCATTTGACCACCACAGGGTCGCCGGCGGCGGGAGAGTGGGCTGTGCCTGGTTACGATTGAAACGACAGAACAGTCTACGCGCGTTGGTCGAGTGCGAGGAACGGCGCCGGGGAACAGCCGAGATGACTCTCGGCTCAGCCGGCTGAAAGCCCGCGCCACGCGCAAGAGGTCCAGCGCGGAGATGATTAAGTGGTTCCCAGAGCGGCCAGGGAGTCTTTGACGGTGGGAAGTTGTCCGGCTGCAATGTCGCGACGGCGAATGCGATGAAACTTCGAGAGCAGGGAGTTAGCCGCCGCCAGAGCTTGGATGCGCTCGGCGTAAGCGTGAAGCTTCGGACCGGGTATCGCAAAAATTGCGACATCGTCGGTGAGGCCGTCCAGATAAGCGCGGGCGCCACAGCAGCCGAGGCTGAGGGCGGCCCGCCCAGTGCGCATAACTTGGGGGACCACGGCGCATGCCGGCCGTCCCATCGCGGGCGGGTTCTGACTTTCCACCTGCTGCGTTGCTTCTGACAGGATCAACGTTTGAATAGCGTTCACGAACAGAATTACGATGTCTGGTGGCAGGGGCGTTTCGGCCAGCGGGGAGTAGATCACGTACCGGGGCTGCGTTTCGAGGACTGGAATCGAAGCAAGGTCTTCCTCCCGGACGTAGCCCAGTTGTTTGAAGACCTCGAGCGCATCGGATAGGTCGGTCTGCTGATTCGCGGAAGGCTCCAAACGATGGGTGTAGACGCCAATTGCGCAGAGGTTGTGGTCGGCGGCGGAAGTGGCGAACGTCTTCACCGCGGCTTCTTCCCAGAATCGGCATCCCGCGGGAACGCGGCCGGAAAATGCTTCAACGCCGGCAGGAATCGAATCCGAGAAACAAATGGCGACAGCAGGTTGCCGAAGGGCAAGACTCGTCGCCAGTGTTTCCGTGAGACTTGCGAAATCGTCTTGATAGGATCCGTTTTTCATCTCTTCTCTTCCGGCTTGAACAATCAGGAATGACCCTGCGGCGTCCGCACTTCGCTGGCAATAAAGCCCATCTCTCCAATAAATGCCTTCAGCGATGCGACGGTCACGGCGTTGGGATCGAACTCGATTGTCGAGGTCGCATCTTTGTAGCTCGATTTTGACCGGACAACGCCTTTTTGACGGCTCAGCATCGTATCCAGCCCGACCGCACAAGTAACGCAGGTGAAGCCTTCCACCGTGAAAGTTACCGATCTGCCGCCAGCGGCGCTTACTGATCCGGCTGTGGCAAGGCTACCGGCCAAGGTCAAGCGTTGAATAAAGTCACGGCGAAACATCATCGCTCCTTTCTGTCATTCGATAACGGGAATGCCGGAGGCGCCCTATCACTGAGCGGTGGCGATACCGGCCTCATACTTCCAAGCCGTCTGAGACCGGGCTCCATCTGAGAACCGCGTGTCTGCATACTCGCTAAACTCAATCCTCTTATCGAGTACACCCGTTTCAATCATCAGGTCGCGAACCAGATCGAAGTCCGGCTTGTAGGGCGCAAGCGGCGTATACATAACCCGGTCTAGCGGCTTAGTCAGCGCCCAGCGAAGCAAAGCCGGCTTCTGGTTGTAGTAGAAGCGGCCGACGAAATCGGCCGCCTGTTCGCGGTGCGGCTTGCCTTTATCGAGCCAGAGACCCGACCGGGCGATGCCATCCACCAGTTCCTGCACTACATCGGGCCGCTTGTCGATCAGATCCTGCTGAACGACGAGAATGCAGGACATGTAATCCGGCCAGTATTCGCGCGCCTGAAAAAGAACTCTTCCGAAGCCGCCGATCTCTGCCTGCGATGGAAACGGCTCACCCATCACAAAGGCGTCAATGGCTCCCGCCGCCAGCGCCCCAGACACATCCGGCGGCGCCATTTCCACCATCTTGATCTCACTCGGCTTGATGCCCCAAATCTTCATGGCGCGAAAGAGCAGCAGGCGTTCATCGGAAAAGCGGCTGGGAATGGCAATCTTTCGGCCGCGCATGTCGGCGAACGTCTTGATGGGACCGCTCTTCTTCACCACCACCGCGCTGCCATAGCGGTGACCCAAATAAACGACCTTGATACCAACGCCTTGCGCTTTGAGGGCCAGCGCCAGCGGCGCAACGATGAACGCCGCCTGTACTTTATTCGAAATAAGCGCTTCCTTAATTTCTGGGAATCCCTGAAAGAGGCGCGGCAGAAAGATCTCGCCGTTCTGCGAAAGCTTCGAAATGTAATCCGTTACCGGGCAGGTGAGCTGGCAGGTAACGGGAATGTAGGCCACCGTGATCTTGCGCTTTTCCACCGGCCGATAGTTGTTGAGAACGGCTGCCCAATTCACATTGAGATACCCATGTAGCCCGGATATGAGCGCCAGCCATCCCAGAGCGAGACCGACCTTGCCTTTAAGTCCCATGGCGGAACCCCCATCGAACAGACCTGATGTTGCGCAGACGGCGGAAAAGCAGATCCAGCGCCAGGCCGATGATGCCGATCATGAGCATGGCCGCGACAACCAGATCGTAGCGTTTGCCGGAATTACGGGCGTCGATGACCAGGTATCCCAGACCGGAATCGACAGCGATCATTTCCGCCGCCACCACCACCAGCCAAGCGATGCCGAGAGCAATCCGTAATCCAATAATGATCTGTGGAAGGGCGGCCGGAAAGACGACTTTGGACAGAAGCTGCACCGGTGAAAGGCCGAAGTTGCGGCCGGCTTGGCGGTACATAGCCGGAACGCCGGAGACACCGTCCACGCAAGCCACGACGATGGGAAAAAACGCGCATAGAAAGATGAGGAACACAGCGGTAGTGTCCCCGACCCCAAAGAGAATGATGGACACCGGTATCCAGGCGATAGGGCTGATGGGCCGCAGCATTTGAAAAACGGGGTTCACTACCTGATTCGCCGCCGGGTACCACCCGAGTGTCAATCCCACGGGAATTCCCAGCACCACCGCCGCTCCGTAACCCAGCGCCACGCGGCGCAAGGAGTCCCCGATGTACCGCCAAAGCAGGGATTTCCTCGCCAACTCGGCGATGCCCTTTTCGACGGCAAGAGGCGACGGAAATACCTTTGTGGCCGACCAGATCACAAGATAGTGCCAGAGCGCCAGAAACAGCACGCAGGCCAGGACGGGCCAAAAGAACTTCTCCCATTTTCTTGGTTCAACCAGGGAATTCATACTTTGTGCGCCAAGCCAAGCTGGTCGAAGATGCCATGGCGCAGCTCCAAGTAACGCGCTGAACCGATGTCACGGGGATGGGCGATGTCGATCTCGACGATCTGTTGAATCGTGGCCGGCCGGTCACTCATCACGGCGACGCGGTCAGCGAGTTGGACCGCCTCGTCGATATCGTGCGTGACAAAGATTATGGTGTTTTTCTCTGCCTCCCAGATGCGGAGAAGTTCGCGGCGCATGGTGAGCCGCGTGATGGAATCGAGCGCACCGAAGGGTTCATCCAAGAAAAGCATGTCCGGGTTCACGGCCAGCGCGCGGGCCACTTCCAGCCGCTGCTTCATACCGCCCGAGAGTTCCGCCGGATAAGCTTTCTGAAATCCTTCCAGACCGACCAACTGAACGTAGTGCGCAATCCGTTGTTCACGCTCGGCGCGCGAGAGCTTAAACAGGCCGAAACCGATATTGCCCTCAACGGTGAGCCATGGAAAGACCCCCCGTTCCTGGAAAACGAAGATACGGCGAGGGTCCGGACCGCGGACCGCCTCGCCGTCAATTCTTATCTCGCCGCTCGTTGGCGAAAGGAACCCGGCCATGGTATTCAGCAGTGTTGACTTACCGCAGCCGGAAGGGCCGAGAACACACAAGAACTCTCCGCGGCCCACGGTCAGGTTGATATCCCGCAATACGTTCGTGCTGTTGCCATCGCGCTTGAACACCATGCCGATGCGTTCCGCGGTTAACTTCGTCTCTGGGGACGGCGATAACGACACTATTCCTCCGAGTAACTCCAGCGGAGCGATTTCACCTTTTCGAGTGAACGCATGCCGAGATCCAGCAGCAGGCCGATTAATCCAATGATGACCATGCCGGCCACTACCAGATCGTAGCGGTTGCCGGCGTTGCGGGCGTCCACAATCAAGAAGCCGAGCCCCGAGTTCACGGCGATCATCTCCGCGGCAACAACCACCAGCCATGCCACGCCCAAGGTGATCCTCAAACCTACAAGTAACTGGGGAATCACGGCCGGATACAGGACCCGATAGACCAAGGCCGCCGGACTGAGGCCGAAATTGCGCCCGGCATTCACGTAAACCGCCGGCACGCTCTGCACGGCGTTTATGGCGGTAAGAACCAGCGGAAAGAAGCAGCCCACAAAGATGAGAAAGATAGAGGCGAGATCGCCAACTCCGAACCAAAGTATCGCGATTGGAATCCAGGCCAGGGGAGAAATCGGCCGCAGGATCTGGACAATTGGATTCAGGGCCATTTCGGCCCGCCCATACCAGCCGATGGTGAGGCCGGCCGGAATGGCCAGAACCGCGGCTAAGGTGAATCCCCATGTGACACGAAAGAGCGAAGCCACCACATACTTCAGCAGCAGACCATGCTGGATGAGGTCAACGATGCCGCCAACAACTTCCCACGGTCCCGGCAGAATGTGGACAGGGCTGAGGCTGACGGCGACTTGCCAGATAACCAGCAAAGCTGCAACGAAAGCGACGGGCCGAAGCCGCACCAGAAGGCTCAAGGTCTTCGACCTCGATAGAACTGAGGAGAAAACCTCCCCGTCGGCAATTCCAACGAGGAACAGCAAAACCGTTGTTCGGAATTTTGAAAGAAGCGCATTTCGCAGTTCGAATAAGCTCAACTGTGGCTGGGCTCACTCACCGGCAGGGTTTAGGATAGCTACCGGCGGATAAGCGAACAATAGTTTAAATCATCTAGATGCGCCACTGCGCGCGGCCTGTGCGCTCAGCTAGTTGAATTACATTAGGCAAAAGACATTGACGCTGTCTCCGTCTTCATGGAACATTTGAAGAGTAAAGGAAACCACAAATGGCTGACCACGACGTAATTGCCAATCAAAAGACGATCCTTGAGAATCAGAAGTCAATTCTGCATAACCAGGAAACCATTCAAAAGAACCAGGCCGATATCAAGAAGAACCAGGAGGCGCTGGAACATATCCTGAAGAATCAGGAAACCATTGTGAAGAACCAGGAAAAGATTCTCTCCCTCCTGCACAAGTA
>CAJCIT010000249.1 GCA_903970405.1 Acidobacteriaceae bacterium
CCCTCTCACCGTGGCGGCCCCAACACGCAGGCCGGCAAGGCGCGCAGCGCTCAAAACTCGTTCAAGCATGGACTCTCGTCAGGCTTCACTCACTTCAAACTCCTCCCTGGCGAGAGCCTCGCCGAATACGTTGAACTCGTCGCTGACATCCGTGCCCAGTTCCGTCCGGGCACTCGTGCCGAGGCTCACAAACTCGAGGACATGGCGCAAGCCTGGTGGCTGCAGCGCCGCGCGCGCAACATGCAAACCGGCGCCCTGGAATCCGGCGGCGACAAAGCCTTCGCCCTCTACCTCCGCTACGAAACCACGCAGCGCCGCTCTTATCAAATGGCTCATAACGACTTCAAGGACATGCAAGAGCAGCGCAAGGCAAACGCCAAATCTCCCGTCACCCCTGCTGTCCACGACCCAGGCACGTTCCAAAGCCCGCGACAGTATCCATCGCCACCCGCCGCTCCCGACTCCACCTCCGCGCCGCCGGACGCCCCCAACCCGCAGCCCCTGGCCGCCTAAAATTAATCCGCTGTCAGTCTGCGAACCGCAGTCTGCCGGCTTCTGTTCTTTGACAACCCGCCTCCAGTAAGTGCCCGCGTCACGCGACCCCACCCCAACTCCGCTCAGACGAAGGCCCGAACGCCCAAAATCCACGCCCCAAAACGCAGATTTTCATCTGCAGGCCGTTCGACGCGCTCGTATTTAGGCCCCGCACTCACCCGAAGAGTTCGTTTCGTAACCGGGTAGGCTGGCTGCCTGCGGCGGGTTGATAACGCGCCGGGCAGATCGCAAACCGGGACGCCGCTTCTAAACGGCCGGATGATGAGGTCCCAGTCCGAAGAGGGAAAAACTTGAGCTCGGCAGAAACGAGGGCCTTTGGCCCTAGAATGGTTACGTGGACGTCACGCTGCAACCGGAAGTCGAAAAGATGGTAGAGCCAGGGAATTAACCCGCCTCTGATGCATCGAGTTGTCCAGGAAGATCCCGGTTCCTGGGGCGGCTGGTAGGCTCGTGCCGAAACTCAGTTTCGAATCGAGTATCCATACAAAGACGAACGCGGCGGATGAAGTTCTCCCGAATGCGCTATGAAGGAGAAGTGACACCAGACGCGCACGACCGCCATTCCTATGCCCAGCCGGATCGGGTGCGAGTGACGCATTTGGGCTTGGCCCTCCAAGTCGATTTTGAGCAGCGTGTTCTGCGCGGAACCGCCACACTGACGCTTGAGCGATTCGACCGGGCGGCGCCGTTGATTCTCGATACCCGCGATCTTCAGATCGAAGAGGTTTTCCTTCGTGAGTATGACGAGAGCCGGCACGTCAGAGCCGAGCATCCTCTGCCCTGGACGCGGGGTTCGGTTGATCCGATCCTCGGCGCTCCACTTATCATTGAGCTTCCGCGAGAGAGTGGTGAAGTTACGGTGCGTTACCGCACTGACCCGTCGGCTACGGGACTACAGTGGCTGGCGCCGGAACAAACCGCGGGCAAGAAGAAGCCTTTGCTGTTTTCTCAATCGCAATCGATTCACGCAAGGAGCTGGATTCCCATCCAGGACTCGCCGGGCGTGCGTTTCACTTACTCTGCTTCCGTGATTGTGCCTGATTCCCTGACGGCAGTGATGAGCGCTGAAGCGGCGCCCGTCAATGAGGGAACACAGAACGTCATGTGCTTTCAAATGCCGCATTCCATACCCGCCTACTTGCTCGCTCTTGCCGTTGGCGACATTCAGGTTCAATCGATTGGCCCGCGCACCGCCGTGTACGCCGAACCGTCCGTGCTTGCCGCCGCGGCAGCCGAGTTCGAGGACATGGAGCGCATGATTGAAACGGCGGAGTCGCTCTACGGCCCATATCGCTGGTTCCGCTACGACGTATTGGTGCTGCCGCCGAGCTTTCCATTCGGCGGCATGGAGAATCCGATGCTGACGTTCGCCACGCCCACGATTCTGGCCGGGGACAAGAGTCTGGTGGGCCTGATTTCGCATGAGCTGGCTCATTCCTGGTCTGGCAATCTGGTGACGAACGCGACGTGGCGCGATTTCTGGCTCAACGAAGGCTTCACCACCTACATCGAGAACCGGATTCAGGAAGCGATCTATGGGCGCGAGCAGGCGCTGATGGAGCAGGTTCTGGACTACCGGGAACTCGAAGCGGAACTCGCGTCGCATCACCCGGCGGATCAGATTCTGTATATCGATCTCACCGGGCGCGATCCCGACGATGGTTGTACGCGCATTCCCTACATTAAAGGAGCGCTGTTACTGCGGCTGATGGAGCAGACGTTCGGCCGCGACGCGTTCGACGTTTTTCTGAACGGCTACTTTGAGCACTTTGCGTTTCAGAGCATCGGCACGGAAGCGGCGCTCGATTACATCGTGCGGACACTGTTCTTCAAATTTCCGGAGCAGGCGAAGGCCATCGATCTGGAGGAGTGGGTGTTTCAGCCGGGGTTGCCCGAATCGGCGCCAAAGCCGCAATCGGACCGGTTGGATGCCGTGGCGCAACAGGCGTTTCGGTGGTCTGCCGGCGATCTGCACGCGAGACAGATTGAGACCGCCCACTGGTGCACGCAGGAATGGATCGAATTCCTGCAGCGTGTTAGCCGCCCGTTGACGCTGGACCAGGCGGATGAACTGGATGACACGTTCCAACTGACCGCGCGGAAGAACAGCGAAGTGCTGTTTGAGTGGCTCCAGATGACGGTAGAGAGCCTGTATGAGCCGGCGTTCGGAAGGTTGGAAGAGTTCCTTCTCACGGTGGGCCGAGGCCGGTTTGTGAGGCCGCTGTACGGGCTGCTACGCAAAGACCCGCGAACACGGGAGCGGGCACACAAAATCTATGCGAAGGCGAGGCCGGGGTACCACGCGATTGTCAGAAACGCGTTGGACGCGATGTTTCGGGAGTGACAGGCCCACAATTCAGCGCGTGTGCGGCGGGTCACCGGTCAAGCGCACAACGCGGTCTTCAAAAACTGCTGGTTTGCCCAAGAGGCTGAGCAGCGTGGAGGCGAAGCTCAATGAATCGTAGGGCTCCTTGACCCGCATTTCCTTGGGAACACCTGCGCCGGACATCATCCAGACCGAGTGTGTGGAGAGGCGGAAGAAGGCGCCGTGGTTTCCTCCAGGGTTGAAACTGCGTGCATTGAAGTTCCAGTGATCGCGGGCGAAGATGTGGAAGTCGCCTTCCACCAGTTGGCGGCGCCGCAGTTCCAGCCGCTCCAGAAGGGGGCTGGCCGAGGGCCGCGCGGGCAGAGCGAATTCCATCGGCAAGAGCTCCTCGGTGAGCCCGATGACGGCAATTGAATAGGCGGCGAGATGCGTGGCGCGGAACCAGTCCGCTTCGGAATGCCACTCGGAAAGCCACGCCCTCCGCGAGGCGCCCAGAGGCAGCTCCAGCGCCTGGTCCTCAAACAGCTTCAGCGGCAGGCCGGCTTGCCACTCGATGGCGGACGCGCCGGACGTGCCGTCGCGGTTACCTCGGAGCCGGGCGATCGGAACCAGGCGCATTTCCTGGCCGCTTGCAGTCTCCCGCACCAGTTCCAAGAGTTGCCGCTCTTCGCCTGCATAGAGCCAAACGGCGAAGCTTACCGGTGCGCCATCCGGAACTGGCCGCCAGGGCGCGGGAATGCCGGACAGCGGCAGACGCATGGCCGTGAAGTCAACCGGCTGAGGAGAGACCTCGGGCTGAGGCAGGTTGCGCACGCGCTGAGCCGCCAGCAACGGAAAGTAGTTCACCGTGCGGAAGGATTGCGCCTCGTCCCACTCCCCATCGGCCTTCACCCGCAAGCCTTCCACGCCCGGCCCGGCCACGTAGTTCTGCAGATCGTACACGGTGTTGAAATCGCCTAGCGAGAGTTCCGGAACCAGCGTAGAGATCTCGGCTTCAAGCGGCCGTTCGGGGTCGGGATGCAGGGCCATCAGCCGATCCAAACACTTGAGGTACGCCTGATACCGTCCTCGCTCTTCCTCCCAATCCTTAAGTTCGGTCCACTTCCGCCGGAGGACTTTATCGGAGCCGATGTCGTGCTCCTCCTCGCTCCACTTCTTGATGCTTCGCGGGACCTTGTCCACCAGCAGTTTCCGCGCCTCAATGGCGGCTGAAAGCTCCTGCAGTTCTTCAGAAAGAGCGACGCGCGTCTCAGTCCACGTCAGCCGGTGGCGATTGATAGTGCGCTCCAATTCTCCCGCCGCGGCCCGTCTCACTTCGGGCGCGAGGTCCTTCTGTTTCAAAGCCAGCAACAGAATATGGATGCGATTCAAATCGCTGTTTCGAAGTTGGACCGTCGTGCGTTCATTGCCGTCCAGGTCAAGCCACGCGGTCGGGTACTTTTGCGCTTGCCCTTTCAGATACAACGAGGCCTCGCTCGCGTTGAAAACACGGCTCACAAACGGATCGAGCCCGGCCAGCTTGAATTGATCGACCTGATGCCGATTCGTCACCACATGGTGCGCACCGCCTGCCACGCTGTTGAAGAGATCGGGAAGGTTGAAGCCCTGACTCTTGATGCCAGGAACACTGTTCATGCCATGGTCGGAGACTACGGCGAACAGGGTTTCGGCCCCCAGGGGCGTGGCTTGGATCGCATTCCAAATCTCACCCGCTACGCGATCCAGCTTCCGCAGCTCCAGAGAAAGAATCTCGGGCGAGTTCGTAGCGTGGCCAATGTGATCCACCTCGCCCGTGAAGAAATCCAGGTAGAGAGTATTTCCTTCGCGCAGGCTTTGAAGCAACTCGTCCAGATTTTGGGTGGCGAGGCCGGCACCCAGTTCCGGCCCGCCCGAATCCTCCAGCATCGAAAGAACGTTGTCTTTCGTGAACTGCCGCTCCAGTCCTTTCTTGATCGTTGTCCAGCGAACGGCGCGCTGGAACAACTCGAAGCCCTGCATCTGCCGGTTCACCGGAAACCGGTCGCTAAGTAGAGGAATGCCCGCTTCGTCCAGAACCTCTACGCCCGGCATGTCCACGCGATGGTAGCGGGCGTAGCTGACATACAGCGGAACAAAATTCAGATAATCGTAGACGCGTCCGGTGAAGCGATCGAACTCCACATTGCCGCGGATGACGGTGTGACGGCCTGAATCGAGCATTGACCAGGAGGGCGTGGAGAGGCTGATGCCGCGCGTGTAGAAGTTTTCGAAGATGGTTCCATTGTGTACGAAAATCTGCTCCATCCAGGGCAGCCTGGATCGGCCCGTCCGGGGGTCTTTTTCAGCAATGGCACGGTAGAGAAGATCCCCATTAAGACCGTCGACTTTGAGGATGACGAGCCGCTTTGCCGGACCGCTTCCCACGGCGGGCGGAGTTTGGGCGACGGCCAACAGCCCTGACAGCGCTGCCAGAAAGAGGCCGGCACGCTTGGGGGTCACTCGCCCTTGACACCTGGCGAGGAAGAAGATGCGAGCGCTGTTCCAATGGTGGAAGAGCCCGCCACGAGGCTGGCATCCCGCGACGCCGAGAGCCGGGATGCAATCGCCGCAGCCCGGCGGCGCTCATTCTCTGGCGCCGATCCGCTTAGCAGTTTGGCCAACTTGGCGGTAGCCTCGGCCACCTCCTCGTGATTTTCGGCCAGCCCGGGATCCACGCCTTCTTTGGTCGACTGTTCGAGAAAGTCAAGGGTCGCCAACCGCTGCCGCTCCTCCTCCAGAGCCAGACGCGTCGAGGTATTTGCCGGTTCGCGATGGGTGTAGGCGCCGAAGCTGAAAAGGTGAAGCATCGAATCCCGCAGCCGCGCCTCGGAGGATTCGCGAGAAGAGGCGAGCTCAAACCGCCGCTGCTTATCGAGGTAAACCGAGAACTTTGCCGCGCCCATTTTTTCCTCAAGCGCGGCGTAATTCAGCTTGGCCGCCTCGAGCTCCCACTCCGGCGTCACCTCCAGCGGATCCGTGGACATGCGGCTCAGACCCCTGCTCAGTTTAGCGCGGAAATCGGAATCGAAGCCTTTATCGAGCATGAGTGCAACTCGAAAACGGGCGTAGCAATCCGCGCGGTCCCCGGCGTCGCGCGCCGCTCCACGCCGGCTCTCAACGTAGTTGATTGCCGCCTCGCCGGCGAAGAAATACCAGTTCCCGAGGTAGGAAAGCCCGAGCACATTGTGCACCACATCCTCGACAACCCGCTGTGAGATTTCGCGCCGCTTGGTGTGCAGGGGGTCGCGAAAATCGATAAGCAGGAGGGGCTGACGGTTGTAATCGAGGCTATAGACTGCTAACGGTATCAACTCCCGCTCCACGGGGCCACGCTCACCCCGCGGCAAAAGCGCTCCGTCTTCATCGAAGGCGCGTTGCTCGGCATAGCCCTTCCAGTGGGCCAATTGGCGATCATGCTGGACATCTGCGATGCCGAGGAGCTGGTACAGAACATGAGTCGCCGGGCTCGAATCGACGGGCGCTGGGTTAGTCGCTAGAGCCGGTGAATACCACAGCATGGCGTACTCGGGGTCGCCCGCGTCGTCTCCGATCTTGAGCGGCTCGAAGATCAGGCCGGTCTTTTCGGCCGCCTGCCGCAGGATCTCCCAGTTCCGTCCTTCCGCAATGTGGCGCGAGATTTCGTCCGCCTCGGCCACGGCGTTCAAGCGCCGGTCTCCGGTGAGGCCTCCAAAGCTTTGCTTCAAGAGACGCAGGCGCGCCATGATGCGATCCATTTCCGCATCCGAAAGCGGAGACGGCGCAGCGCCCTGACGCGCCAGCCTCAGGAACGTTGCGGCCTCCTCCAGATACAGCCGATGCCGGCCGAGTTCGTTGGTGCGATAGGTCCGCGACGAGGCCCGAACTGGCATCGCGATCCCATCGAGAAGTGTCCACTGCACGATGTCGTGGCCAACGGATGAGAATGGATGCCCCTCCGGCGCGCTGAGATCGGCCAGGCGAGTGAGCCTTGGTTTGGAAGGAGGGTTGGCATCGCCGGTCCTGCGGTAATAGAAGGGCAACGCCGACAAAATGCGGCGGCCGACGGTGGGGCTGCCTTCGGTAAAAAGCCAGAGGCTGAGCAGGCGTTCGCCGCCCCCACCTTGGCCGCCGAGCGAATCGCGGAGTACGGCGAGCACGGGCACTGCGTCGTCATTGAGATGTGTGCGCTGCCGCTGCGCAAGAGGACCCTCGCCGCTGGGCGCGTCGTGGTCAAACCGCCCAAAAAGAGTAACCAATTCCGATTCGTCAGCCAGCGGCTGGACCTGCCAGTAAAAGGTGGTTGCCCGGTGCGGGCTCGCCGCAACCGCCCTTGCCGGCAGACTGCGGTTGGTGTCAGGCGCGTTATTGGCGGCGCGGTCGTCACCGGCGACCGACATCACGGGCCAAAGTCCGCAGGCATAAAGAAGAATTGTGGCCAAACTACGCACGACCGTTAGACGAACCCCAGCAGGTTTTCGATGCCGGGACAATTACGGGACCCTTCTCAGAGCGTAAGACACGAAGGGGTATCGGCGACGAACGCGGTAGTCCAATTTACATGAATTGACGCAGAGATCGGCTACTCGACGCTTCGGCGCGGCAGGCAGACCTACCGAGCCACCGAAGAGAAGGCGCGCCCAGCCGACCGGCCCTGAAGCGTGGACGATTGAGTCAGGCAACGCCCATGGGGGGCCGATTGCCAATCGGCCGCAGGCAGCCAGCACGCCCCACGAACGGTTATTTCGCGGCCCTGACGGCCCTCTTCCCTCAGCCCTCGCTACAATCTCCACTGATGCGCCTCCTTCTGGCACTGCTCACTTCCCTGATCGCTCTGCACGCGGCCGAATTCCCCGTGGACCTCATCCTGATGGGTGGCAAGATCTGGACCGTCAATCCCCAACAACCCGAGGCCGAAGCGCTCGCCGTCGGCGCGAACCGCATCGTCGCTGTTGGCACATCCGCCGAGATCGCCGCCCTGAAACAGCCGCATACGAAAGTAATTGACCTTCATGGCCGTCGCGTTCTTCCTGGCTTCAACGATGCGCACGTGCATTTCCAGTACGGCGGCGCCGGCCTTGCGTCCGTTCAGTTGCGCGATGCCAAGAGCCAGGCCGAGTTCCGCCGGCGCATCGCTGACTTTGCTGCGAGGACGCCCAAGGGCCAATGGATCACCGGGGGAAATTGGGACCATGAGAACTGGTCGCCCGCCGACTTGCCCACGCGACAGGCGATTGACCCCGTCACCCCAGACACGCCTGTCTTCGTTTCGCGCCTCGATGGCCACATGGCGCTCGCCAACTCGGCCGCGCTCAAGCTGGCCGGCATCGACAAAAACACAAAGGATGTTCCGGGCGGCGTTATCGTCCGCGACGCAGAGGGCAAACCCACCGGCATATTGAAGGACGCCGCTTTGGGCCTGGTCCAAAAGGCGATCCCCGCACCGAACGCCCACCAAATCGCGGAGGCGCTTCTCGCAGCTCAGAAGTACGTCACCGCCAACGGCGTCACCAGCGTGCAGGACATGTCTGCGTCGCCTGATGTCTTTCGCGCCTACCAGTCGCTGCTGCACTCCGGCCAGTTACATGTGCGAGTTTCCGGTCATCAGCCGCTCAGCGAATGGAAGCGCTTAGCCGCATCGGGCATTCAAGCCGATTTTGGCAATGACATTCTGCACATCGGCGGACTCAAAGGCTTCGCCGACGGCTCACTGGGTTCCACCACCGCGCTGCTCTTTGCGCCCTATAACGATGCACCGAACACCTCGGGCATTGCGAGCGATGAACTCGTCAACCCCGAAAAAATGGGCAAAGACATCTCAGACGCCGATGCGGCGGGCCTTCAAATCGCCATCCACGCCATCGGCGACAAGGCTAATTTCATCATCCTCAACTACTATGAAAAGCTCACTGCCGAACACGGTGAGCGCGATCGCCGCTTCCGCATTGAGCATGCCCAACATCTAACTGCCGCTGACATCCCGCGCTTTGGCAAGCTCCACGTCATCGCGTCCATGCAGCCATATCACTTGCTCGACGACGGCCATTGGGCGGAAAAGCGCATCGGCCCGGAGCGTGCGAAATCGAGTTACGCCTTTCGATCTCTCCTCGATACCGGCGCGACACTCGCCTTTGGCTCTGACTGGCCCGTGGCGCCCGCTGTCCCCTTGATGGGAATCTATGCGGCGGTCACACGGCGCACCCTCGATGGCGAACGCCCCAATGGCTGGGTTCCGGAGCAGAAGATTACGGTGGCCGAATCGGTTCGAGCCTACACCATGGGTTCGGCCTTCGCCAGCTTCGATGAAAAGAAGAAAGGCTCGCTGGAGGTGGGCAAGCTGGCCGACATCGTGGTCCTCTCTGACGACATCTTCGCGATTGATCCCGTAGACATCGCGAAGACTAAAGTCGATTTCACAATCTTCGACGGCCAAGTGATTTATGAACGATCTAAGTAGTGTCACGACCAAGCCCGGCGCACTTCTCTGAACCGCGCGCGTTAGCAAGCGGACCGTGATAGAGCAGAACCGTTCAACGAGAGTGCTCAATCGAGGACTATCGGCATCGGCACCGGTTTATGCGCGAAGACGAATAAGACCAGACGTGGTCCGCTTGGTCGCGCGCGGTTCAGCAGGGCCGCCGGGCGATTGGCGAGCAGGGTAGAAGAATAAGCCACCGGGCGTTTCGCGTAAGTTACACAGTCCTAAGTCTGACAGCGAATTCTGAGGGATGATTTCTCAAACTGTGTCGGCTAGAAACTAGGAAGGGCGAACGCCGATTGGAACCGCTCAATCCGTTCGCCCACCGCTTCATCTTTTCACTGCATCCAACGCTCGCCGTAAAGTGCTGGAAACCACTCTTTGCATTCTCACACCACCGGCTAGCTTGCCTTAGCGGACCGCGCTCTGCTCGCTGACCTCGGCGAACTTGATGGTGCTCTCTGAACCGAAGCGCTTGTAGCCGGAGAAGGC
>CAJCIT010000250.1 GCA_903970405.1 Acidobacteriaceae bacterium
GCGAAGGTTACCGATATGGATGAAGTTGTAGACAGTGGGGCCGCAGGTGTACATTCGCACGGTGTTGCCGTGAAGGGGCGTGAACACTTCCAGCTGCTGAGTGAGGGTGTTGTGAAGGCGAATTGGCATCCTGTGACGTGGTGATTGCCCTTAGAGTGAAGACGGCTGAAAAGCCTTAAGAATTCAATCGTAACAGCCGAGCACTTATCCCGGCGGTTACTTTGAGTTCCCGCTCATGCCGGTCTTTCGGCTTCCCGGATCCTCTTCCGCCGCAGAGCCAATTGCGTAAGGGCGTACCAGGTCAGGGCCAAGCCGATGATTACATCAGTGATAGCGGTGCTTAACGTGACGGCATAGCTCATCGTGGCCACGGCGAAAGCCCAGATAAAGGCTTCGCCGAGAAAGGCTTGGCCCCATTCGGGTGCGCGGCCGCTGGCCGGCAGCCTCGGTGTGAATGACGGCCAAAAGCGCGGAACCGCCTGAACGAACCGGGCATACGAATCGCCCTGCGTAGCGTGCAACTGCGCTTCCTCACGGAAGATGAGCCGCATGTAGAAAATCAGGTTGGAAAAAACGATTACGAAGAATCCCAGCCGGCTGGCGAGCAGACCCATTCCTACGCTCATGAGGAAGCTCCCCAGGTAAAGCGGGTTGCGAACGTGCCTGTAGGGTCCGTCGGCCACCAGCCGATCGCTGTGCAGGGCCATATCGTGGACCACGTCCTTGAGCAGATAGGCGGTAGCCCAGGTGCGAATCAGCGCGCCGCAACCGATGATGACCGCACCCAAGGCGATCAACAGCCGGATGGACAAGAGGTTGTCACCCTGGCCGACCGTGCTCAAGAGGGCCTGTGAGACGTTTCGCGGGTCAATCCGGTAGCAGCCAAAACCCAGGAGGTAGACCGCGGTGATGATGAGGAAGCGGTACCGGAATTCAAAAGCCGTTGCGCGCATATATAACCTTCACCGTTTATGTTGCCGCATCGAGGAGGCGCGTGGGTGCGTTTTGGAGACGAATGGTCCAAAGTTGCCGACAGCGCGCCCGGCTGGGACGGGGAATCTCCAGATTGGCGCTTTGCCGCGACGAATTCCTTAAAGTTTCTTGATCTCAGTGCCGATAATCTAGGTGACGAGGAATAATGTCAACCACTCCTAGCGCACTCTCAGCGGGCCTCCAGGTCTTGTCGAAGGCGGGCTTGCTTCCGGACAATCTGACAACGCAGCAATTAGACAGCTTGCCGGCCGGCGACGCGACGAAAATTGCCATCGGGAGTATTCAGGCAACGGCCATCGCGTCTTTGTTTGGCGGTACGGCGCCCTCGGGCGATTCTGTCAATTTGAGCGACAATGTGACGGCCGCGCTGCTAGGGCAGTCGACGGCGTCCGACAGCACCGGAACGGACCCGATTCTGCAGGCGCTGGAAACGACGGTGGCGAATGCGAGCAACGCAGCCCTCGGTTCAAGCACGGCGGGCGCATCGAGTTCTTCATCGGCGGTATCGCTTGCCGCGAATTCAGCGACGGCTCAGGTGGGAAGCCTGTTCAGTTACTTGGGATAGGGAACCGGCTGGACAAGAGGTCAAACCCATTCAGCCTCACCATTACAGTGACTTTCGATGCGTGGGCGCCGACTGCCCCGACACCTGTTGCTCCGGCTGGAAGGTGCCGGTGGACAAGAGAACGTACCAGAAGTATCAGCAGTGTCAAGACGGCATAATGGGCCCGCTGCTGCAATCGCTGGTCGTCATCAAGCCCGCAGGCACAAGCGACCGTCATTACGCCGAAATCAGGCTTTCGGGGGGGTCGTGCGTCTTCCTCTCGAAGGGTTTGTGCTCCATTCAATCCAACCTGGGCGAAGGCTATCTATCGAATACGTGCTCAGCCTATCCGCGCATTGCAAATCTTGTCAATGGCCGAATGGAGCGGTCACTCGATTTGTCATGCCCCGAATCGGCCCGGCTGGTTCTTCTTGACCCGAAGCCGATTCAGTTTGTCGAAGGCATTGATGGCGATTCTCTCTTAGATCCAGATCGGCTTCAACCCGAAGAGCAAAGTCCTGAGCACAGCCATCGCGATATGGCAGCAGTTCGGAACCTGATGATCCGAATACTCCAAAACCGGACCTATACGATCTCGCAGCGGCTGGTCCTCATCGGGCACGTCTGCGACCGGTTGCAGCGTATGGCCGCCGGCGGCGATCTGGAATCCACCCCAGTTGTCGTCATGGGTTTCCAGAATGCCATTGGGCTTGGACTCTTTAACAATCACTTGAAGCAGATCGTGCGCAAGCCGGCGACTCAATTAGGCGTTACGCTCAACCTGCTGGCGGAGCGAATGAGATCTGACAGCGTCTCGGAGAGGTTTCGCAGCCTGTTCGGCGAATTCCAGCAGGGGATTGGATGGACTCCCGAGGCGAGCACGCCGGAATCGAATATGGATGCCATCGTGCAGCGCTATGGCCACTGCCACGCCGCTTATTACTGGCCGCTGATGAAGCATCACGAGTACATGCTTGAGCATTACCTGGTGACGTATGCATTTCGCAACCTGTTCCCATACGGAACCATGGAGGCCGCTGAGCGGCTTGGGCAAATCGAAAAGCGCATCTGTGCGCAGTATTCGCTGATGGTGGTTCAGTTCGCAATCCTGAAATCGCTTCTGATCGGCGTCTCGGGCGTTCAGCGATCAGCCTTCTCGCCTGGCCATGTCGCGCATGTTGTGCAAGTGGGCACAAAGGCGCTCGACCATTCCCTTTCGTTCCCGGCCAGCGTGATGCGGAAGTTAGAGTCCTGGGCGCTGACCAATCCGGCCCGTCTGTCCGTCCTGGTCCACAACTGAAACCTGCCCGGCGTTTTGCCTCAATATGGACCTCCGAGCGGGCTCCCGGATGGCATGATCGTAGGATCGTTTCTGAGGGCAAATGACCGTATCGACGCCCAGTTCGAACCTAGGCTGTCATGTGTTTGGAGTGGCCGCTCTCGCGACTGGCCTCATCACGCTAGCCTGGCGCGGCGCCGACCACGGGTATCAACTGCGTTACCTTGTCTACGCCGGCGCCGCTGCCCAGATCGTCGGCGGCGCTATGGTTCAGGTCCGTCGGCTCGCGAAAACGGGCGCATCCGTCCTTGGCGCCGCCTATCTTGTCTTCGCCTTGCTGTGCGTGCCACAAATCGTCGCTGCCCCGCGGATTTACAATAGCTGGGGCGATTTCTTCGAGCAGTTCTCTCTCGTGACTGGAGCGGCGATCGTTCATGCGCGCTGGTCATCGGCATGGTCACGGGAGACGCTTCGCCGGATGGGCCGCATTCTTCTGGGCATCTGTGCCGCGTCCTTTGCCCTCGAACAGGCGATTTATCTTGGCGCTACCACCAATCTTGTTCCGAAGTGGATTCCGCCAAGTCAGATATTCTGGGCGGTAACGACGACTCTTTTATTCGCACTCGCCGCGGTGGCTCTTCTAGCGAATCGAATGGCGCTTCCGGCGGCCCGCCTATTAACGGCAATGGTCGTGAGCTTTGGGCTACTGGTGTGGATGCCGTTGGTCATCTCGGACCCTCACAATCATGCGAATTGGAGCGAAACCGCCGAGACCTTCGCGATTGCCGGAGCGGCATGGATTCTCGCCGATCTCCTCGGCGAGCACTGACCATCACGTGTATGACGCTGCTCGAGCTCTCGATAGGCATCGCGAACCTGGGCGAGAGGATAGACCTTAGCGATCAGGATCTCAAGGCCGCCGGCGGCCAGCAGCCCGGCTAGTTGTGCGAGGACCTCCGCGGCCGATTCCCCTCCACCGCCCCGATTCTCCAAACGTACCGGACCTATGGGGTTTGGCGAACTGCCAAGCTGTCACTACGAATTTGAATGCCTTCTTCCCCGAGTTGCCGTCCTGGATGAATCGTCGAGCTCGGGTTGCGGCCCCCGGTCCGCCTGATCGATGGCTGTCCGAAGATAGCGGCGTACCACCGCTCGGTTCAGGTCATGCTCATCGCGGATGGTGATATGGCGAATTAGTTTGCCGGTACCGACCAGCACTCCGTTCGGGTCGGGAAGCAGAGCGCCGCGGTTGAATCCAAGGTTCACGTAGCTGCTGTAAGTTACGATGTGGCAAAACCCATCCTTCATGGGCTTGCCAGTGAACGAAAAACCAATGGCGACCGCATAACCCTTGGCAATGGATTCAACTGCTTCTGGAGCTTCTTCGAGAACTACCTCGCGCAAAGCCAAAGCCAGGCTGGAGACGTGCGGGTCGTAGGATGCAAGGTAACTCAGCAGCAGTCGATCCGGCGGCTTGACCATGCTCGGCAGTCTAACATCCTTCGCATCGGGCCAAGTTCCAACTTAATTTGCATTGGAGTCGCTTTCTTGCCCAAAGGCGTCTGTCCCTTTACCCTGAGTCGTGAGAGAGGTTGACGCCAAGTTTGCGACGCTCTTTCCGGGAAGGGTCTGGACATCTGGGAATCTCCCTATAAAGAAAAGCGGCTACGAAATCGCCTTCGCCAGGGCAAACGCCGCCGTCGCCGCGATTCCGCCGATCAACGTCGTTTGGATGGCGCTGCGCACCGGCGGCGCACCGGACGCCCGGCCCTTCAGATACCCGAACACCGCCAAGGCAATCAGCGTCACCAGTACCGATACCCGCAACGCTTGGGCCGGCGCTCCCAGGAACCAATACGGCGACAGCGGAACCAATCCGCCGATCACGTACGAAACAGCAATCGTCGCCGCGCTGCGCGGGGCGCGGCTGGCCTGAGGCTCTTCCAATCCCAGCTCAAAGCGCATCATAAAATCCACCCATGCCTTGGGGCGCGTGGCCAGCGATTCGGTAATTGCGGCGGCATCTTCGCCGTTCAGACCGTAGTCGCGGAAGATCTTCGCCACTTCGGCCTTCTCCACTTCCGGCAACTCGACAATCTCTTCTTCTTCGCGTCTTCGCTCCGTTTCATAATGATCGGCATCGCCGCGCGCCGCCAGATAGCCGCCTAGCCCCATGGCAATCGATCCCGCGGCGATTTCCGCCAGACCCGCCGTCACCACCAGTTTACTGGTCGACACTGCTTCCGACAAACCCGCCGCCAACGCAAACGGAACCGTCAATCCATCTGACATTCCGATGACAATGTCGCGAACCAGGTCTCCCGAGGTGAAGTGTCGTTCTACGTGCGAAGCGGTGGGCATCCAGTCATTCTAGTCTTCCTCCTCGCCTCAATCGACGCTGCTCCGTCTCTGGCGAAGAATCCCACGCCGTTCGGCGAAGCCGGGGATGAACGCAGATGAACGCAGATATAGAATTCTTTTGGAATCGGCGTTCGTCTGCGTTTATGAGCGGCTCAATGGCCTTCATGCCGCAGTTGTCCCAGCCGCCACCAACCCGATGACCAACGATACCGTCACGCGCCGCTTCGTCCTCACTTCAATCGCTGCTGCTCCGTCTCTGGCGAAGAATCCCACGCCGTTCGGCGAAGCCGCCTACCGCGCCTCCCCTATGCAAGCCCACAATCAAGTGATGACCGCTCTCTCCTCCTTCAAGCCTCGCTCCCAAGAGATCTTGCGATCCGTTCTCGACGACAAAGGCTTCCGAGGCCAGATCGGCGCCGCCGCCGTGCGGGAACTCCTGCGCTCAGAATCCGAAACCATAGACAGCTTGATGCTGAGCCTTCTTCCTCTGGCCAGCACGTTCTCACGCCCGCCCTTATCGAAATACCTGGTGGGCGCGGTGGTGGCGGGCAGCAGCGGCAACCTCTACCTGGGCGCAAACATTGAGATCCCCGGCCAATCGCTCGGCCTCGCCCTGCATGCCGAACAGGCTGCCTGCGCCAATGCCTACATGTCGGGTGAGACCGGTGTCATCGCCACCGCCGTCACCGCCGCCCCGTGCGGGCACTGCCGCCAGTTCCTGAATGAGCTGTCGCTGGACGGCAACATCCGCGTGCTGCGCAAGGACGCCCCGCCCGCGCAGTTATCCACCCTGCTGCCCATGGCGTTCGGTCCCAAAGACCTTGGCTTCACGCAGGGCGCTTTGCCGATTAGAGAGGCACATCTTTCTCTTCTCACCCCCTCCAGCGACGGTCAAATCCTCGCCGCGCTTGACGCCGCGCGGAGGGCCTACTCGCCATACACGAACTCGCCTTCCGGGGTCGCACTTCGCACCTCGGATGGACGCTTGTTCGTAGGCTCTTACATTGAGAACGCGGCCTTCAATCCCAGTCTGCCGCCCCTGCAGGCGGCGCTCGCCGGCCTCTTCGCCTCCGGGCAGGAGCCGGCCGCCATTTCGAAAGCGATCCTGGTTGAATTGGAGGGCGCAAAGATCAGCCAGCTGAGCGCCGCGCGCGCCACTCTGTCTTCTCTAGCGCCGGCGGTTCGCCTGGAAGTCTTCGCCGCAAAGCGCGACGGCTGACCGGACGCCTACTGCCCCGCCGACGCCGCCGCTCGGGGCTGTTGCGCCAAAGCCCGATTCAGAACCTCAATCGCGCTCGCCAGTTCGCCCGGCGAGTGGATGCGGAACGTCTTGCCTTCGCAGGTCTGTGTCATGTTGCGCAGCACGTCGGCGAAATCGGCATTGCGGACCCAGAACGGATGGTATTCGAAGTAATAAACGGGCGGCAAAGCCGACGCATGGTCCAGCATCGCCGCCGGAAATCGCTCCTGCAGCCGCGAGGCCGGCCCCAGAATGATGACGGCCCGCGATGGCGCCGCCGAGGCGGCCTCCGCGTTCATCAGTTTAGCCAGCATTCGTAAGTGGCCGCCGGGGTCGCCGAGCACCTGCACGTTCACCGCGGCCAGCTCTAAATCGTTCAACAGCCGGTTGAGCCGCCGGAACGCTTCGTCGCTGAAATTCGCTTCGTCGAAGAGTATCTGCTGCTGATCCAGATTGAAGGCCACCACGTGAACCTCACTATAGTGCACGTGCTGCATCATAGACACCATTGAATTCAGGAGCAGCACCCGGTCAAAGTAGTGCAGCTTCGGAGAGGTCGGGTCGAGCGGTGTGGCATCCAGCATCAGCGTCAGCTTGGGCGCGGCGGGCTCGGGCGGCAGCGCATCCGTCCATCGCAGTCGGTTCAGCGCCTGAACCTCTCCGGGCTCCAGCGCCACCTGCACCCGCTTCTCCTCGCGGCTGCGGAATGCAGTGAATGACCAATGAGCGCGGCAGGCACGGCCGTGGTTATCCGCCAGCAGCAGTTCCACCGCAAACCGCCCTTCGCCGACCATGAATCCGCCGTCCACGCCAAGCACCGCGCGCGTCTTGTCAGGAACCGGCGGTAGCCTGAGTTGCTGGATCAGGTCCTTGGGCCGCGCGCCCTCCCGTTCCGGAGTGATCCGCGTCAAAATCCGCAGAATGTTTTTCTCGCCGGAGTACTGCTTCATCGGAAGCTCCAGATAATATCCGGCTTGAAAGCGAAACGCGTAATCCAGCCGCGCCGGCCAGTGATTCACCTGGCAAGTTAATGGGATCCAGTCCTGGCGGCCCATGTACTGCTGGAACCGCTCGCGATCCGCCGGTGGCCCCACTTCATATTGCGCATGGAGAGAGGGGCAAGTCAGAATGGCGATCGAGAGAAGGAGGGCGAGGCGTGTCCAGAGTGAACGCTCGAGACGCGGAGACAGCCGGCAAAGCAGGCGGGCCAACATCGTGCTCAAAGCTGAAGTATGCTCGATCATGCCACCGCCGAGGTCAGCTCACTTGGAGTGCTCGACTCACTTAAAGATATTCTTCAGCTTGTCGAAAAATCCCTTTTTCTTCTTGGGGTCCGGGTTCGGAGGCGGTTGACCGTTATCCGGTGGCTGGCCATTGGCCAGTACCGGGAGACCTTGCCCGTTAGCCGGCGTCGCCCCGGGACCCGGGTGGCCGTCAGCAGGCGTATCCCAGCCCGCAATCTGCGTACTGCCGTTCGCGTGCAAATGACAGAAGACCGTCGGCTGGGTGCCATCGAGATAGAACTCCGTAATCACCTTCGGGCAGGCGGTGGTCCCCAGTTGGCCGCTGAGCGGGTCGATGGTGGCCGTGGTAATTCCGGAGGGCTGCGCAAAGTCAGTGACGTTGCGATACGCGCGATGCTGATGCGCGCGTTTCATGAACTCAGTCCAGATCGGCAACGCCGCCTTTGCGCCTTCAATCTTCAGGTCTTTGTAATCGTCCAGGCCCACCCAGACCACGCAAATGAGCTTCGAGGTAAATCCGGCAAACCACGCATCGTGAGAGGTGCCGGTTTTGCCGGCGGCGGGAAGAGCGAAGCCGCGCGCGCGTACCCCGGCGCCAGTGCCGTAGCGCAAGACATCCTGCATGATACTGACCATGATCCAGTTCACGCGGGGATCAAGCACCTTCTTCTCCTCGATCGCGCCTTCCCAAACATCCGATCCGGCCTTGTCCCGGATACGGTCAATGAGCCGCGGCTTTACCCAGATTCCTCCATTGGCAAAAACCGTATAGGCGCCCAAAATCTCAAGCGGCGTCACGTCATAGGAACCCAGCGCCATGGCGGGCGTGGGCCTGATGTCGGAGTTGAGTCCGGCTTTATGAGCCAGATCTGAGACCTCGCGGTACCCAACCTTCTCCGCCAGCGCCACTGTGGGAACGTTCAGCGAACCGGTCAACGCCTCGCGAACCGTCACGTCGCCATGCCACGCACCGTGGTAGTTCCCGGGCTCATAGGGCTCTCCCGCGAATATGAAAGTGGTTGGTTCGTCCTCCAGAATGGTCGACGTGGTGATGGCGTCGTTCGCGTTCCCGGAGAGCCCCGTGTTCAGCGCGGCCGCATAGACAAACGGCTTGAACACGCTGCCTGACGGGCGTTTGGCCATCGCATGATTCAGTTGGCTAACGCCATAGTTCTTACCGCCGATCAAAGCTCGGATTTCACCGGTGTGGGGGTCGGCGACGATCAGCGCAACCTGCGGATCGATGGCCGGCGCGCCTTTGCCTTTGAACTGCCTGGCAATCACCGCATCCAGTTCCTTCATCCCGATCGCCACCGCTTCGGCCGCGTCGTGCTGGAGTTCCATGTCGATGGTGGTGTAGACCTTATAGCCCGTATCCTGAAGATCGCGATCGCTGAACTGATCGGTGAGTTGCTCATTCACCAGGTCGACAAAGTAGGGCGCGTCCGCCGACTCAATTCCTTGCCTCGCGGTCACCATCGGCGCGGCCTCGGCGGTTTCCATCTGGGAGGGCGTAAGGTAGCCGTTATCCTTCATCATTTCGAGCACGAGGTTCCGCCGCGCCTTCGCGCGCTCCGGCCAGCGGACAGGATTCCGTGCGCTCGGCTGCTGGATCAGGCCGGCGAGCGTAGCCGCTTCCGGCAGCGTTAATTCGCGGATGTCTTTGCCGAAGTAGGCCTGCGAGGCCTCGCCAAACCCGCGGATGGCAAACGAACCGCGCCGACCCAGGTCCACTTGATTCGCGTAGTACTCAAAAATCTGCTGCTTCGTCAGCTTCTGCTCAAGGTGCAGCGTGATGGCCAGCTCCGCAAACTTCCGGCCCAGGGTTTTGCGCGGATCGAGCCACAGATTCTTCGCCAGTTGCTGCGTCAGCGTGGACGCGCCCTGCGCATTCCGCCGCTCACGGATGTCAATGAACAGGGCCTTCACAATACGAATCGGATCGAAGCCCGAATGCTGGAAGAACCGCTTGTCCTCCACTGACACCACGGCGTTCACTAACACCGGCGGAATATCGGCAAACTTCACCAGCCGCCGTTTCTCGCGATTCTTATCGAACAGGCTGCTGAGCAGTTGAGGCTCTATCTCATATTGGGTGCGCGGAGCGTTGTCGTTGAGCGAGATGATGCTCGATACTTTTCCGTCTTCAAAGCGAATGACGCCCGGTTCGGATTCAAAGTAAGAATCGGGGCCCGGGAAAATCTCGATGGCGTCCGGACGCAGATGGAACCAGCCCAGCCGGTTCTTTCGCGCATCCTGTCCGTATCCCACCTGCCGCAACTGCGATGCAAGTTCGACGCCCGAACCGTTGTCGCCCACGCCCACTACCGCCGGCGCCGCAAACAACATGGAAGAATTCGGGAACGGGCCCGCCAGCAGCTTTTCATCAATGAGCTTGGCGTATCTCTGGTAAAAGATCCCGAGAGCCACAACGCCGATCAGGAAGACGGCCGCCAAAACCATGAAAACCACCATGGCGAGGCGTCTTGCGGAAAGATTGCGCAGGAAGGAGAAGGATCTGGGGAGTTGAACGCGTACTGACAAGGTGCCTCGATTATTCTCTCATGCGAGTCCGAGGCTTCGGCCTGGCCGCCGGCAGCATTCATGAACGACACCGCGAACGAGGCGAATCACCACACCCGGTACGGCTTCTCTGCCCATCCCGGCAACCTTCCGGATTGTGGCCGCGCTATGAGTGACTACGACCGGCGCCGGCAGGCTTTTCCCTCATTCGCACAAACTAATGGATTGGACGCAAGTGGGGCAATTGAGTTACTTTTCCCTGGACCCGCAAGACTCCAGTTCCTTCCAGATATCGTCCCCATGGGGCTCCCACGACGAAGTGGAGAACGCGCCGAGCTGCACATCCAACTGAACATCGTCTCTCTTCAGGGTGCCGTGCCCGTATGGACAGATCCAGGCGGTCTGCGGCCGGCCGAACATCATCATGTTAGACCACGAACCCAGCGTGATGGGCATACGGAGACGCCGCAGACAGGTGCGGCAGCGCCGCCGCTGGTCCCAAATCACCAGCGCGAACAATCCTGTCGCCACCAGCCACACTCCAAGTATGGCGAATGTGAAGCCCATGTCCTGCAGGAACAGCGACGGCCTATACCCATAGCGGTTCTTTGGCGGAATCGGGAACGCAAACTGCACACAACGGTGCAGCCAGAACGCCAGTGCCACCGCTGCCATCAGCTTTGCCGCCAGGTATGACCAATATTTCACCGACGTCTCCCTCCTTCAACAAAGTGTTGAAGCCTCGTAAAGAGTGATCGGACGGATACCGCCACTGGATTAGACGCTTTCCCCGCAAGATTGTTCCGTGAGGATGAAGTCACTGGTTCCGGATCAGTTTCTGAGCAAGTTCTTCGCAATGAACACGACGTTCGCCGGCCGCTCCGCCAGGCGGCGCATGAAATACGGATACCAGGCATCGCCGTACGGCACGTACAGCCGCAGGCGATACCCGTCGCCGGTCAGTTGGTTTTGTAGGTCGCGGCGGATTCCATAGAGCATCTGAAATTCAAAGCGGGCGGGCGAAATTTTGCGCTCCCGCGCATAGAGCCGCGCTTGCTTCAAAATCGTCTCATCGTGGCTCGCGATCGCTGGATCGCTTCCCTCGTCCAGTAGCAGCTTCATCAGCTTGACGTAGTTCGTATCGACGTCGGATTTGAGCGGGTAAGCCACCGACGGCGGTTCACGATACGCTCCTTTGCATAGCCGGACGGGAATGCCCAGAGCCGACAGACTCCGGATATCGTCTTCGCTGCGAAACAGGTAGGCCTGAATCACCGCGCGGACGTGGCCGCCAAACCGCTTGTGCAGTGAAGTGACGATCCGGAGGGTACGGTCCGTGTAGTCGCTCGATTCCATATCGATCTCAACCAGGCTATTCATCCCTTTCGCGAACTCCACCAGTTGGGTGACGTTATTCAAGCAAGCCTCTTCAGAGAAATCCAGTCCGAACTGAGTAAGCTTGATCGAAACCGTGGCGGGCAGCCCGCTTTCACGAATTGCCGCCTGCGCCTTCAGGTAGTTGTCGCGGGATCGCGCCGCCTCATCGAGCGTGGATACATTCTCCCCGAGGAAATCGAGCGTCGCGTCGATCTTCTCCCTTTGAAGATTCTGGAGCACCCGGATTCCTTCCTCCAACCGCTGTCCGGCGACGAAGCGCGCCGTGAAGCGTTGCGACAGCGGCGAGTTCTCCATCCAGTGACGCAGCCAGCTCTGTTGGGAGAGATAAAGGAATGCTTGTCTGAGCATGGGCAATGGGCCGATCAGTCAGCGGACGCCAAAAGTCCAGAAAGGTTTGACCCTTTCACTCTAACGGAACGGCCTTGTCTTGTGCGAAGGAGCGCCTCTGAGCCGCGACCGTCAGCGAGAGACCGCGGTGTGGGTCCTATCCCGCCGACCGGTCGCTCTCCGAGAACGTGTGAAACATCCTGGAGACAACTGAGCCGCGACCGTCGGGAGCGACCGGTGGTATTGTTTCTATCGTGTCAACCGGTCGCTGACGGTCGCGGCTCCGAAACGTCGGCAATTAAGTCAGGCAATGCCCATGGCGCCGATTGCCAATCGGCCCCGCAAACGGATTTTTAACGGCTTCAGGTTCCGTGCTAAACCAATACTGTGCCGCTTTCTCTCCTCCGTCCCGAAGTCGAGGCCCAGTCCGCTTCGCTCCGCCGGCGCTTCCAGTCGGCGCAACCGTTCCCGCATTTGGTGGTTGACGAATTCCTCGATTCTGCTTTCGCCCAGCAGCTACTCCATGAGTTCCCCGGCTTTGACGAAAAGCTGGCCCTCAACGAATATGGCGCGGTCGGCCGCAAAGCGGTTCGCCAGTCCTTGCCCAGCATCGGTCCTGCTTACGTGGCGCTCGATAGAATGCTTCAGTCGCGGGCCTTCCTTGACTGGCTTTCTTCCGTCACCGGCATTCCCGGCCTGCTTTACGATCCTGCCTACGTTGGCGGCGGGACGCACGAAAACCTCGAAGGCCAGGACCTCGATGTTCACGTCGATTTCAATTACCATCCCACCAGCCAGCTTCACCGCCGTCTCAACTTGATCCTGTTTCTGAATCCCGAATGGCAGGAAGAATGGGGCGGTTGCCTCCAGCTTCATCGCAATCCCTGGGGGTCCTCCGAAGAGGATGAAATCGAGACCATCGTGCCGCTGCTGAATCGCATGGCGATCTTCGAAACGTCTGAATTCTCCTGGCATGGCTTCCGCCGCATTGCTTTGCCGGAAGGCAAGAAGCACTTCTCTCGACGTTCTATCGCCGTTTACTTCTACACGAAAGAGCGGCCCGCCGACCAGACCGCCCCGTCTCATGCCACGGTGTACGTTCAGCGCCGCTTGCCGGACTATATTCGCGCCGGCCACACATTGACTGAGCAGGATGAGACTCTGATCCGCGAGGCAATCGCCCGCCGCGACACGCAAATCCGGTTTCTTTATGAACGGGAGAAAGAGGTGTCAGAGCACGTCAACGCCATGCACAAGGCTCTCCATTCGCCGACGCACCGCGCGGCCCGCGCTGTCACTTGGCCCCTGCGAAAGGCTTACCGGCTGGTCGCGAAACCCAAGAGTAAGTGACAGCAAAAGGCAGTAATCAAATGCTGGTTACGGTTGAAACGAAAGAACAGCCGACATGACTCTCGGCTCAGCAGGCTAAAAAGCCCGCGCCACGGGTTACCAACCTCGAGCTAGCACTCCAAGTTCCCTCAAATGACTCGTTGGCGTAACACCTCGAGGCGCCGGGCAGGCCACTCGCTCGACTTGAGCAACTGTGGACCGGCGTCGATCAGCCTCGGCATCAGGCCGAATACGTCTGCCGACGTCCAATCTCGGCCGCTGCGTGTTTTAAGCCGCTGCCGGTTTAGGAAGCCGGCGATGAAACTGAACGGCTGATCCTTAACGATCTCCTGAAGGATCACCATCATTACCGCCATTTCGCCGGGATTGGCTTCGAGGCGGGAACAGTCGGCGGAGATTCGCAGACCATAGGGAATCTCTGCGGCCTCCGAGGAATGCGGGCGGGCGGCGGGTTCAGACTCCGGAGCAGAACCTTTCCCGGCCACTTCGCGGTGCCACTCGATGGCGCTCACCCGCCAGCCTTCGGCCCAGCGCTTCTGGAAGTACTCAAGGGTGACCGGTTCATCCACTTGGTCACGTATTTTTTCGCGCATGAAAAATATCCTCCTTGGAATGGAGAACCTTGCAGCAAATGCGTGGCCAGTCGAAATTGCTGAGAATGCAGGAAGCGTGGCAAAAGCTGTGACCGCTCCTGGGATTTTCGCCGCGCGCCTGGGGTCATTTTCGGGCACCAAGGGCATGACCCGCGGCGGCTACTTCACCCGTTTGGCGACGAGCTCCTCGGTGGCGTACTCGGCCACCTTCCGCGTGAATTTGATTTCGTCGCCCGTCACCTTGCCGCTGTACTCGATGCGAATTTCCATGTCCTGGAACTTGAAGTTCTCGACGAATGAGATGTCGTCACCATTCACCTTGCCCTCTGTAATCTCTGTTACGAACGGCGTTCCATCCGGGGCTGCTCCTTTCGCCGTGCCGGTCAGTTTAGTGCCATCCACTTTGAATTCGTACGTGTACTTCTGCAGGCCAATCTGCGTGTCAAACTCCGCGGTCCACTTCCCAGTCGGGTCCGCCGCAAAGGCGGCCACAGCGAGGACAGTCAATGCCGCCAATTTTTGCAAAATCATTACGGTCTCCTTTTTACGCGCAAGCTGCGTTTGCCTTCCAAAGCATACTACCTGTTGAGGCTTCGACCAGCACTCGCGTCGACTGGACCGGAACGTGCCTGCACACAGCATATGACTGCTTTTTTGGGGTGACCGGGAATGAATTACACAAAAATTTGGCCCGTGCTCAAGAAGACCATCGCCGCGTGGAACCAACATGACGCGCCGCGCCTGAGCGCCGCCATCGCTTTTTACACGATTCTGTCGCTAGCGCCACTCGCAATTTTCGTGATCGCAATCGTCTCGGTCATTTACGGGCATGCCGCGGCCCAGAACGAACTTCTCGAACAAATCGAGAGCATGATCGGACAACAGGGAGCGGAGGTTGTGAAGGGAATGATTGAGTATGGCCAAAAACCCGCATCGGGCGCGGTGGCATCCGTCATCGGCGCCATCGCCCTGCTGTTTGGGGCTTCCGGAGTATTTGGCGAACTGCGGTCTGCGTTCGACACGGTCTGGGACGTTAACACTCAGAGCGAAGGCGGCCTTTGGGGGACAATCAAAGAACGCTTCTTTTCTTTCGGGATGGTCCTCGCGGTGGGACTTCTCGTCGTGATTTCGGTCACGGCCAGCGTCGTTTTGGCGGCAGTTGTCAAGTTTTTCGGCACCTTCCTGACGATTCCCGCCTTCGTACTGAACACCGTAGACGTTGCGGTTTCATTGGTCGGCTTCACAGTGGTGTTCGCCGCTATCTTAAGGTTCGTGCCGGCAGTGAAGGCCGGTTGGAAGAGTGTTTGGACAGGGGCGCTGGTGACGGCCCTACTCTTTACCATTGGTAAGTTTCCGATCGCCCTTTACTTGGGCAAGGCCGCTGTCGGTTCGGCCTATGGCGCGGCCGGCTCGTTGATCGTGGTTCTTGTTTGGGTCTACTACTCAGCCATGATTTTTCTGTTCGGCGCCGAGTTAACCCACGTGTTGGATTCCGGCGCCAAGCAGCAACATCCGATCAGCGGCCTTCCAGCCCTTCCCGAATGAACCCCTCAATCAATGCCTCGGCTTCAAGCTGTTTTCCATCGCGTAGCAAAGCCAGCGCCTCCGAATCGACGATGCGATACCACAGGGTGCGGCGGGCCGCGAAATCGGCGATGCCGCTTGCGATCCGTGGGCGCGCCTGCTTCAGTATCTCGATCAACGCGCCATATTCGGGGCCGATTTCGCGTTCAAACCTCTCGCGGAGGCGCACGGCCACTGCAGGCGCCCAACCATTAGTGGAAATTGCGATCGTCAATTCGCCGATGCGATGGATGGATCCGAAGCTGAAGCGGCAATGCTCGGGATCGTCCACTGAATTGCAAAGAATGCGCTGTTCTTCGGCCAGTTGAAACAACTCCGAATTGTCGTCGAGATCGCTGATCGCGAGAAAACAGCCGTCGAGATCCGATGGCGTGAAGTCGCGCTGCCGCCACTCAATCAGATTGAGCGCTGCGAACTGTTCAATCTCCGGAACGGCGCGTGGATTGACGTAAACGGTGGCGGCGCCGGCATCCACCAGCGCCCTCACTTTGCCTGGAATCTCAAAGCCTTCGCCCGTGACCAGACAGCGCTTTCCGGTGAGATCGAGAAAGGCTGGGAAACGAAAGTTCATCACGTGCTACAGGGTCCGCATGTGGAAGCCGCCGTCAATGTTCAGCACCTGGCCGGTGGCGTAATCCAGGTGTCCGTCGGCGATGGCGCGGACGGCGCGGGCGACGTCGGCCGGCTCGCCCATACGGCCCTGTGGAAGTAGTCCGGCTGCGATGCGCTCCTCATAAGCGGCGCTCACCGGCGCAGTCATATCGGTGCGGATGATGCCCGGCTGAATCTCAAAGACCTGAATGCCTTCAGCGGCGAGACGCGCAGCGAATAATTGCGCGGTCATGCTTAAACCCGCCTTTGAGACGCAGTAGTCTCCGCGATTCACCGAGGCAGCGAAGCTTGAGATGGAAGTAATAAAGACAATCCTTCCTGATTTTCTCTCGACCATCCAGCGGGCAATCCTTTGCGTTAGAAAGTACGGGCCTTTCAAGTTAGTCCCGATCACTTCATCGAAGCTCTCTTCGGTGGCCTCCAGCAGATCGACCCTTTGACGCGGCGCCATGCCGGCGTTGTTGACCAACAGATCGATGCCCTCAAAGCGCTCGCGAAGCATGGAAACCAGGTTGTCGCGAGATTCCCACGAGTGCAAGGCGCACTGCAGGACCGTCGAGCGGGTTTGGCGCGCTACTTCGGCGGCCGCCTCGGGATTCGAATTGTAAGTGATGACGAGCCGGTGAGTGGAAGCCAGTTCCTCGGCGACAGCGCGGCCGATGCCGCGGCTGCCGCCGGTGATGAGTGCGACGGGACGGTTCACGAGCCCATCTTAGTAAAGCCGACTGAGCCGCGACCGTCAGAACCCGTGAAAGAAATCATTTTGCAGACTTGCCGCGCATCGAGGCCACCTGCCATCGATGATTCCCCGATTTGCGCCGCGCAGTGATTTCGAAAACCCTGAAACTGATGGCCGAGAAAACAGACGGAAAACGGTGAAAGTTGCCATCCCCCGTTTCGCCTCTGTAAGATATTGACAAAAATGGGCGTATATCCCACTTAGTAAGCACGTCAGAACCCGTTCTCTTGGGTCCCTTTCCGATCT
>CAJCIT010000251.1 GCA_903970405.1 Acidobacteriaceae bacterium
CACGGCGCGTCAGGAGCGGTAAACAAAACTGGACGTGGCTCGCGCCTAGGCCAGAGTAGCCAGTCCCCCTTCCGTCGATGCGCGCGAGTGGAATATAGCCCGCTCGGAGCGGCGCGGTGCGCCGCTTGCTGGAAACCGGAAAGGTGCGGACCCGACCGACTGGGGACGGGCTGCTCTGGCCACACGGCGCTTCAGGAGAGGTGAACAAGACTGGACGCTGCCCGCGCCTAGGCCAGAGTAGATGAGTCCCCCTTCCGACGATGCGCGCGAGTGGAATATAGCCCGCTCGGAGCGGCGCGGTGCGCCGCTTGCCGGTAACCGGAAGGGTGTGGACCCGACCGAATGAGTTAGTCATCATGGGTGGCGAGTGCGAGGCGCCGCGCGTAGGAATGGAACGCGGTGGTCTGGGGACGGGCTGCTCTGGCCACACGGCGCGTCAGGAGCGGTAAACAAAACTGGACGTGGCTCGCGCCTAGAGGCCAGAGTAGCCAGTCCCTCTTCCGTCGATGTGCGCGAGTGGAGCAAGTGCCTGGGACGGTTGTGCTGCAAAAGAGCGACGACCCGACGTTGATATATACGCTGGTGTGTCCGGGGGCGTCAAACGTGAGCGTGGCAGTGCCCTCTCCCGAGGAACCGTACCGCGATGATCCTCCCCTATTTTTCTCCATCCTTGATTTGGGCGGCTCGACGCGGTGTGCTGCTCTGTGTCCACCGACTGAAGCCGGCGCCACCATCGGCCGGCATACGTGCATCGCGCAACAGAGGGAGTGAGTTGAGTTCGCCGGGCTTCCTCAGGAGAGTGCGCCAGGACTCGGACCTCCCCTCCTGGCGTTTTATAACTGCTGATTGTCCCGTCGGCTTACGGTCACACCTCGTCGCCGTCCGCCGTGCTCCCGGCTGGTTCAACGCACCGAGGATTCCGTGTTACTCTTCTTCCTCAGATGCGACCCTTCATCCTCCCACTTGCACTTGCGTTTGCCGGCCTCGCCCTCTTGAAAGGCCAAAACACAAAGCCGCCCGCGCCAGCCGATTACGGTCAGTGGGAAGCGCTTACTTTTGGAGGACGGCAGCCCGGAAAGATCTCGCCGGATGGTAAATGGATCGCCTATGGCATCAACCGCTCCAACGGCAACAACGAACTCCGCTTGGCGCGCACCGATGGCGAGGTCACCAAGACTGTCGCGTTCGGTCTACAGCCGGCATTTTCGGCGGATAGCCGGTGGGCCGCCTACGCCATTGGGCGCTCCGAGGCGCAGGAGGAGCTTCGCAAAGACAAGAAGCCCATTCAAAACAAGCTGGGCTTGACCAACCTCACGACGGGTGAACAATCGGAGATTGAAGGTATTGAGTCATTCGCGTTCAGTCCTACCGGGACCTGGCTTGCGATGCGCCGGTACGCGCCTGAAAAGCCGCCTGCCGCGGGCGGCGCTGGCGATGCGGCGTCTAAGCCGGCCGAAGATGAGAGTCCCGTGGGCGCGACCTTGATTGTGCGCAATCTGGCCACCGGCCGCGACATCGCCCTGGGCGACGCCTCCGAATACGCGTGGCAGGATTTCCGTCTCAAAGGCCATCTACTCGCGATCGCGATTGCCAGTCCCGAGAAGACCGGCAACGGCATTCAACTTTTCGATACAGTGACCGGAACATTGCGGGTGCTCGATTCCTCCAGTTCGAATTACAGCGGCCTTGCCTGGCGGAAGGACGGTGCCGATCTGGCCGCGCTGCGATCGAAAACAGACGAGAAGTACGAGGGCGAGAACCACATTTTGCTCGCCTGGAACCATCTCGGCGAAACCGATGAACGCGCGCATCAATTCGACCCCGCCTCGGGAACGCAAATCGGCCTAGGCATGCGGATTGTCGCTTATCGAAAGCCCGCGTGGTCAATGGATGGAAGCGACGTCTTCTTCGGCATCGCCAAGTGGTATGAGAAGCTGCCAAAACCGAAAGACGCTCCGAAGGACGGGGCTAAGGACGGTGTGAAGGATGCGGAGGAGCAGCCTACGGTCGACGTTTGGCACTGGAAGGATCCGGAGGTGCTGCCTAAACAAAAGAAAGGCGCCGAGCAGGATCGCCATAAGAATCTGCTGGCCGTATGGCACGTGGATCGCAATCAGGTGGTCCCGCTGGGGCATGAGCTCATGGGGCAGGTGACGCCTCTGAAACACCAAAAGGCCGCTTACTCCGTGGAATGGAAGCAATATGCTTTGGACCGCAGCATCGGCAGACCGGCGGCCGATCTGTATCTGGTGGATCTGGCGACCGGCACTCCGACGCGCATCAAGGAAAATCTTCTCAATGACTATTACTTGGAGGGAAGCCCCGGCGGGCGATACCTGTTATATCTCCAGGACGATGAGTACTGGACCGTCAATGTGGCGACGCATGCCGTGGTGAACATCACAAAAGGAGTGAAGACTTCATTCGTGGATCGCGAGTCAGATTACACGATCAAGCAACTGCCACCGTTCGGCGTTGCCGGATGGACGAAGGACGACCAGGACGTCATACTTTACGACAAGTTCGACGTGTGGCGGATTTCGCCGGATGGCGCACGGGCGGTGAGACTGACGGACGGAGTCCCTGAGCAGGTTCGTCACCGGTATGTGCAACTCGATGCGGACGACGAGTTCATCGATCCGGCAAAGCCGCTGTATCTGCGGACCTTCGGCATCTGGAGTAAGAAGTCAGGTTACACGCGGCTGAATCTCAACGATGCCACGCCCAAACCTGAGCGCCTGCTTTGGGAAGACAAGAATATTGACCAGTTAGCGAAGGCCAAGGATGCGCCCGTGTTTGCCTATGTCGCCGAGACGTTTGAGGAATCGCCCAGTCTGCTGGCCGGGGGGCCGGAGCTGACGGGCGCGAAGCGGGTGGCCGTCACTAACGCTTTCCAGAGTAAGTATGCCTGGGGCCATTCCGAACTGATCGAATACAAATCGCCGCAGGGGCGTCGTCTGCAAGGGGTCTTGCTGTATCCGGCCGGATACGAGCCGGGCAAGAAGTACCCGATGATTGTCTATCTCTATGAGAAGCTCTCCGACGGCTTGCATCGCTACAGTCCGCTTTCTGAGCGAAATTACTATGACCTAAGCGCAATGACCAGCCACGGATACTTCGTGCTGACGCCGGACATAGTCTTCCGGCCGCGTGAGCCCGGAGTCTCCGTGGCTGAATGCGTAACGGAAGCCGTCAAGGAAGCGCTGAAGAAGGGCGCGGTGGATGAGAAGAGGATCGGCGTGGTGGGCCATTCCTGGGGCGGTTTCGATGCGTCGTTCCTGGCGACTCATACCACTCTTTTTGCGGCCGCTGTCGCTGGCGCGCCGATCACGGACCTGGTGAGCAATTACGGCAACCATCACTGGAGCAGCGGCATTGCGGAAACCGATCATATTGAGACCGGACAGCAGCGCATGCAGGTTCCGCTGTATGAAGATTTGCCCGCTTATATCCGCAATTCCGCCGTCTTCAACGTGCAGAACATGACCACTCCTCTGATGATTGAGGTGGGCGATAGCGACGGCACGGTCTTCTTTCATCAAGGCGTGGAGTTGTATAACATCGCGCGGCGTGCGAAGAAAAACGTGGTGTTACTGGAATACGCGGGCGAGGATCACGGACTGCGTAAGAAAGCAAATCAGATGGATTATCAGCGGCGCATCTTCGCTTGGTTCGGCCATTACTTGAAGGACGAACCGGCCCCCGGCTGGATGGCCGACGGCGAGAGCTATCTGGACCAGCAACGCGACTTGAAGAAGGAGAAGGGCGGGTTGTAAAGGCGCTAACGCGAAAACCGGAAGTTCGATACCGAGACTTCGTCGCTTCCCGGCACCAGGAACCCGACCTTTCCCTGCGTCAGGTCAGCGCCTTCAACGGGTATGGATCCGGCATCGCGCCAGGCGCCGTTCGCTGGACGAATCTTGGTGTCAATGCTGTTCGGGTGAACGCTCATCTCCACCTGAACCCAATCGTTGGGATCCACCTCAAACGGCACGCGGCGCATGTCGGTGCCCTTGCCCTCACTCACTTCGCGAATGACCAGATGCTTGCCATCGATCTGGAAGAGCACGTAGTTCTTCGGATCGCGATATCCGGCAAACCACTGCAGACGCTCCTTCTTCAGAAAGCCGCCGCCCTTTCGCAATTGGGCGGAGAAATCGTAGCGGCCAGGACCAGTGGTGGCGTGAAAAATGACAAATCCGCCGCCTCGCTGAATCCGCTCGCCGGCGAGCAATGTGGTCTCCTTCTCCACCACCGGTTGCTGAGCGGCGGGTGGAGCGGGACTCGCCTGCTTTTGTTCCTGCACCGGAGCGGAAGTGGGCGAGGGCTTTTCATTTGTCACTGGACGATCCAGCGTCACGTCAGGCCCCGATAGAGAGATTGTGGCGCCGGTCGTGAAAGTGCGTTGCAGACGTTTTGGCACGGAACCCTCATGACGCAATTCGATGGTGTGGTCCCCGGCCTTGATGCCGGGAAGAGTTACGCTCCCGTCGCCGCCGATGGTGGCGAGAAGATCGCGGTCCAGGAACACAGTGGTTCCGGGCTGCGCGCCCCGCACTTCGAGCGTGGCGATCTGCGGAACCGGCGTCAGTTGGAATTCGACACGCGACTCCTCTCCTTTAATAATGTGGATGACCGTGGGAGCGGCGTCCACGAAGCCGGGCTTATGCACTCGAATGATGTACTCGCCCACCTTGAGGTTGGGGATGCGGAGCTGGCCGCGCTCGGTCATGCGCCGGTAGGGTTTGTCATTCACGAAGACCTGCACGTCGTCCTGACCGGCCATGATGAGCACCGATCCGGCGTTAGGATCGGACTTAATGAAGACCGTCATGGCTGGGGCCACCGTGTAAGTCAGAATAAAGCGCTGTTGGTCACGCGTACGCTTGATCTGAAGGTCATGATCTGTGACGCCGAGCTCGGTGAGATCGATTCCGTCCTGCTCCACATCGCCGATAGTCTTGCCGTCCAGCACCACCTGAGAGGGAATGGCATTGGTGACGAGCTTGCCTTCGCCATCCTGCGTCGAAACGGCGACGATCATGGCGTTGTCGGCCGACGGCGTGGCGGCAAGTTGCGGCGCCTTCATGGTTTCCACCGTAAAGTCGAACGAGGCTTTGCCATTCGCGCCCAGCAGGTTGATGGAGTGTTTTCCCGCGGCCAGATTTTCGAGAGTCAGCTCGCCGTCCTGTAAATCGACCGGATCCTTGCCATCCACCGAGACCGTTCCCGGAACCAGATCGGTATAGAGGCGAAGAGTGGGGGTATTGGAAACAGGTTTGAGGGTATTTGCCGCGGCGTCAGTCGCCGTCCCCTGGCCGGAAGCAGGCTTTCCGGTCACCGGGTGCTCAATGTTCAGGCGGCGGGCCGCCTGGACGAGATAGAAGAATGCCGCGAAGAGAAGAATCGCGAAAAACGCACCCACGTAAAGGGCGCGTTTCCAGCTTTTCGCGTCAAGCTCGACGGCATCGGCTGGCGCGCCGGCAGCGTAATCGCCGTCTTCGCCACCCTCTGGAGTTGACCCGTGCAATTTCTCCGGTGCGGACGGCGAGGCTGGAGTCAAGCTGTTCTTGAACTGGCGGCCGCGGTCGATGATGGCCTCTTGGACTTCCGCGGCAGCCATTTGCACATCGAAGTCGCCGGCGAACGTGCGCCGGATGGCCTGCACCCGATCGAAGAGGTCACGGGTATCCTCCAGCGTTTCGACGCCGGCTAAACTCGACTGCAACGATTTCAGTTGATCTAGAGCAGCCGCCAGATCGCGAGTCGTGTTCAAACGGAACCCCTCGGTATATTGCTACCACGCGCGAGGCCTCGCTCTTCCTGCGCCGCTTGCTGCGTGCTCGGTTCAGAAGAGGCGGGCGCCGCGGCGGCTACGTGGCGCGGTTGGCGTAGTTGAGGTCGTAGAACTTGTGGTACTCGCCGCTCTTCACACGCTCCACCCAGCCTTGATTGTTCTTGTACCAATCTACCGTCATTGCCAAGCCGTAATCGAAGTCCATCCGAGGCGCCCAGCCCGTTTCGCGCGATAACTTCTCATTCGTCAGAGCATAACGGCGGTCGTGGCCAGGGCGGTCCTGCACCCAGGTGATCAGACTCTCCGGTTTGCCGGTCGCTTTCAGAATGCGATGGATCACATCCAGGTTGGGAAGCGAGCAATTGCCGCCGATGTTATACACCTCGCCGGGCCTGCCGTTTTGGAGAACCGTGTAAATAGCGCGGCAATGGTCCTCCACGAACAGCCAGTCGCGTACTTGCCGGCCATCGCCATAAACTGGCAGCGGCTTGTCTTCCAGCGCATTCGATATCATCAGCGGAATCAACTTTTCGGGGAACTGGTAAGGCCCGTAGTTATTCGAGGCGCGCGTCACGCTGACATTCATTTTGTATGTTGTGAAGTACGAAAGCGCCAGAAGATCTGAACCGGCCTTGGAAGCCGAATAAGGACTGCTGGCGCGTACCGGATAGTTCTCGTCGGCATCGAACGGCTCCGGAATGCTGCCGTAAACCTCGTCGGTTGAGATATGGACGAACCTCGGGACGCCGGCGCGCCGGGCGGCTTCGAGCAGCGAAAACGTGCCGACAAAATTCGTTTGAATCACCGGGGCCGGCGAATGAATACTGCGGTCGACGTGCGATTCGGCGGCAAAGTGAACAACGGCATCGGGACGCTCAGCTTCGAACAGCGCGAGCATCCGCGCCTCATCGCAAATATTGGCGTGCTCAAAGGTGAAACCCGGGTGACCGGCGACGGGCGTCAAGTTTTCCAGATTGCCGGCATAGGTGAGGCTATCCACCACCACCGCCTTTGCGGCCATGCCCTCAGACAACATCATGCGGACAAAACACGAGCCGATGAAACCGGCGGCGCCCGTCACGATCAACTTCATTTGTGCTGCAGCTCCCAATCGTACGCAATGCGCGGATCGTTGTGAGGAATGCGGCCTTCGTCCTTCGGATCGTAAGTGCGATTCGTCACGTAGACCAACATCGACGGCTGCTCACCAATCACCTTGTAGCCGTGCGCGATGCCGGGTGGGATGAGAATCTGCCAGGGCCGGAGGTTTCCCACGTACAGGGTATTCTTCGCCCCGTAAGTCTTAGATCCTGCGCGCATGTCTACAAGAACCACTTGCAGCAATCCAGCTGTAGGGACCCAGAAGTCGGTCTGGTGGAGATGATAATGGAAGGCCTTGATGATGCCGGGATAATTCAGCGCGGCGGAGACCTGACTGTTGTCGGGCGGGAAATCCGCGACTAAACCTTTACCGAGGCGCGCGACTTCGAGAAAATACCCGCGATCGTCGGGCCACAGCGGAAAGGGCTGGATTTGGACACCGTCGATCAAGTCGGCGCTCATTGGCGACAGAATCACCTTCCCAATACCGGGAGCGCAGCCGGGAATTTGAATTTCAACGCCCGAAGCCAGAAGACCTAAGGCCACGGCTGCCATTATTCGCCCTCTACTTCCGCCAGCACCGGGGACCGGCCGTGCTTTGGGTGCGTGTCACGGACAAGGTTGGCGGCACGCAGCAGCGAATCGAAGGTGCCGGCGTCGGTCCACCAGCCTTCAAGGTAGTTAAATGACATACTGCCTTCGCCAATATAGGCATTATTCACGTCGGTAATTTCCAGTTCGCCGCGGGCCGAGGGTTTCAAGGTTCGGGTTTTGTCGAAGACCGATCCGTCGTACATGTAAATGCCTGTAACCGCGAGATTCGACTTCGGACTCTTCGGCTTTTCTTCGATACCCACAATGCTGTCTCCGGCGATTTCGGCCACACCGAATCGTTCCGCGTCGTGAACTTCCTTCAGAAGGATCTTCGCGCCCTTTTCCTGGCGCCGGAAATCTTCAACCGCGGAGCGTATGGAACCCTCAATGATGTTGTCACCGAGGATGACGCAAACCTTATCGCCATCCACAAAATGCTCGGCCAGACCCAGTGCTTCGGCAATGCCGCCCTCGCCTTCCTGATAGGTGTAGTTGATGTGCTTGAGGCCGAACTGTTTTCCGTTTGCCAGGAGCCGCAGGAAATCACCTGAATTTCTGCCGCCGGTGACGATCAAGAGGTCGGTGATCCCGGCCTCGACAAGCGTTTGGATCGGGTAATAGATCATAGGCTTGTCAAAAATCGGCAGCAAGTGCTTGTTCGTTATTTTTGTGAGCGGATAAAGACGGCTTCCCGTTCCACCGGCTAGGACGACACCCTTCATCGTTACTCATGTTACCAGCACGTGCAGGGCCTATTATGGTAGGAACTCGGACTTCGGCCCTGTGGAAGAGCGGTTTCGCTCAAAGCGTTTGGGTGACTTTGTTCAAGGTTCGCGGCTTGTCCGGATCGAGTTGTTTCACGGCGGCGAGGCTGGCGGCGAATAACTGGGCGGGAATGATGTAGGGAATCGGCGTGAAGAGCTCTTCGGGAACCAGACTCTGGCGGCCGAGTTTGGCGGGGATCACGACGGCGCGCTGTCCGGCGCCGGGCAGTTTTGCCACGTCCCGATTGCTGCGATCGGTGACGAGCATCCACTCCGCTTTGAGCGCGGAGAGCTTTTCAATCATCTCGCGGATGGAGGTCCAGGTAGGGCCTGGCGGTGCGAAGACAAACGCGGGAAACGCGGCTTCGAGCATGGCGATGGGTCCATGCAGAAGATCGGCAGAAGAGAAACGTTCGGCAACCACATAACAGGTTTCCATCAGCTTCAGGGCAAACTCAAACGAGTTGGAGTAGTTGAGTCCACGGCCGATGCACACCGCGTGACGCATGAAGCAATACTTTTCGGCGCGGGTCAGGATTTCGGGTTCCAGCTTGAGGGCCGCCTCCGCGGAGCCGGGAATTCGCTCCAGATCGGTTTCCTTGAGCGGCGCGCCGAGGGCATAAGCAAGCAGGTAGAGCGCAAACAACTGGCCGGTATAAGTCTTGGTGGCGGCGACGCTTTTTTCCCTGCCGGCGCGGACAAGAAGAGCGTCGCCGGCCAGCTTGGCGAGTGTGCTTTCGGCCTCATTGGTAATACCGAGCGTGAAGGCGCCGGCCTCCTTCGCGCGCTCCAGAACGAGGTTGGTGTCAGTAGATTCTCCCGATTGCGAGATGGCCACCACCAGTGCGTCGCGCAGATCCACCTTGGCGCCGTAAAGAGTGAAAACGGAGGGGGCGGCCAGCGAAACAGGAATGCCGGTGGTGATTTCGATCAGATAGCGCCCAAACTGAGCGGCATTGTCGGAGGTGCCGCGCGCGGCCAGAATCACGAGACGGGGACGGTGCGATTCAAGGTGTTTCTTTATGCGCTGAACTTTGCGCCACTCGGCCTTCAGGGTGCGCTCAATCGAGGCGGGTTGCTGCCGGATCTCATCGCGCATGGTGGACATGAGTTGAGAATAACAACGAGATGCAAGGTAAGCTTGCGTTGCAGCGGGGGAGTTTCCAGCGAGCTTTCGTTGGCGTGGTGTGGAGGCTGGCATGGGCCGCCACCTGCTGCGCCAGTTCGGGGGCACTCCCCGTTCTGGACCAAAGACCCCGGCCAGTCAAGGCTGTGAGTCGGGATCGTATCCACCACTCCCGCAAAGGGTCGTCATGCGGAGGGATGAACCGAGCCCTCAATTCAATTGAGGACAAGACGCGTTTCAATTCCCCATGGGCGGCGCCGCTCCTATGTGCCCAGTGATGAAGGTGAGAAGTCGAGAGGAGTTGCACGGGCGTTAACACAAGTTGGCCGGCCACCCGTCGGGCCTTCCGGTCATCGGTGGTCAAGGCGTACCCTCGCGCCCGGCAGATCGCCAGCGACATCGCCTCTCGATCGTCGAGGTCGCCTGCAAATTGAACGTAGAGTTCTTATGTTCTTGCCAATCTGTCCTGCCCAAGCGCGGCGCGTCCAAGGAGCCCTTGGGGCTGGTGACATCCAGTGCGCCCACTAGGCGCCACGGATCAATCGAAACGGCCTCGCGAGGCTGCGCGGGATCGTCGCTTCTTATGTAGATGGCTTCATCGGCAACGGCTGAACACACGAAGCACTCCACCTCAAGGGCTTTGAGTACGGCCACCCCCACTCCGGCCGCCACGAGGTTCAATACCACCGATGTATCCAGAACAACAGCAACACTAACCATGAAGGGCTATCAGCGGCTTCCCAGAGGCTGCGCGAGATCGAGCTCTAATTCCGTGAAGTCTCCTTCAAACTCTCGATGGATGCGGTTCTGAAGCTCCTCCACGACCAGGCGTGATGACAGCCGGTCAGTGCGCAGGTATTTCGCCAGCTGCCCTTCGCTCAGATCGCCATTGCGAAATGCACTCACCGCAAGCGCGACGTATCGCTGTGGAAACAGATCCTTCACCGGCGGGTTCGCATCTATCCCCAGGAGATGCTGCGCCTTCCGCACCTCGAATCCCTCCGTGACAAGCCGTTCCCACGTGCCGGCGGGAAGCCTCTTGAGCGTCTCTAGTCGAAGTACCAGCGCTTGGACAGAGACCTGATAGAGATTCGCGAGGCTAACAATATCGCCCAGGGTTACACCTTTGGGCGTGGAACGGTGCAAATCCGTAAATTGCCGGTTGAGTCCCGCCGCAGGCATGAGGAAGTTCTCAGCAAACGCATCCGCAACGCGTTCCTTCGCGGTCTGCATCCGGCGCTCCACCAGTATGGTGATCTCTGCCTGGTACCGGTGCATCAGAAAGTGCCCACATTCATGCGCTAGCGACCATTGGCGCCGGTCGCGCGGATGGTTTGAGTTTAT
>CAJCIT010000252.1 GCA_903970405.1 Acidobacteriaceae bacterium
CTGGCCATTTATGAGCCAAAGCGCGAAGACCAGGTTCTTCACAATGTTGTAAGCCACAACCGCGGTCCCCTGCCTCACGATGCCGTCAAACGCATGTTTGAGCGCATCATCGATGAAATGCGGACTGTCCAGAAGTTGAAGATGATCGAGAAATCGTCATCGAAAGCCGAGTAGGCTTGCCCGGTCACGCGGCCGTCAGGAGATTTTCATGTTAGTCGTCATGCAGGAAGGCGCCACCGATACGCAGATTCAAGCGGTCATTGACCGGATGGTGGAGATGGGCTTTACGGTCCATCGCTCCACTGGCGTGCTCCACACTGTGCTCGGTGGCGTGGGTCCGGTAGAGCATTTTGAGCCCTCCGATTTTGAAGTAATGGACGGTGTTAAGGAATCGCACCGCATCGTCTCACCCTACAAACTTGCCAGCCGCCACTTCAAACCGGGCGGCACGGTTATCAAGATTGGAAACGTGGAATTTGGCGGGCGCCACGTGGTGACCATGGCCGGCCCATGCAGCGTGGAGGGCGAGGACCAGATTGAGCGCGCCGCAGAAATCGTGGCCAGGGGCGGCGCGCAAGTCATTCGCGGCGGCGCTTTCAAGCCCCGCAGTTCGCCCTATAGTTTTCAGGGTATGGGCGAAATCGGCCTGCGGCTTCTTCGCCAGGCGGCCGACCGCTGGGGCCTACTGGTGATTTCCGAAGTGATGGATCAGACGCAGATACCGCTGCTGCTCAACTACTCTGACATTCTTCAAGTGGGTGCGCGGAACATGCAAAACTTTAATTTGCTGCGGGAGATCGGCAAGACCCGAAAGCCGGTGTTGGTGAAGCGCGGGATCGCCGCCACCATCGAAGAACTGCTGCTCTCCGCCGAATACGTTCTTTCGGGCGGCAACTACGAAGTGATGCTTTGTGAACGCGGCATCCGCACCTTCGAGACCTCGACCAGGAACACCATGGATATCTCGGCGATTCCGGTGCTGAAGCGGCTGACGCACCTGCCCGTGATCGCCGACCCCTCACATGGCACCGGAAAACGGGATTACGTGATGGCTATGGCGCGGGCTGCCGTCGCCGCGGGCGCTGACGGTCTGCTGGTGGAAGTGCACCATGACCCGGAGCGCGCCCTCAGCGATGGCGCCCAGACTCTGCGGCCCGAACAATTCCAGGAAATGATGACCCAGACCCGCGCCATTGCCCAGGCCATTGGGCGGACGGCATAGGTGGAGCGGCACGTCGATGCCTGATCGGACCAAGGATCTATCGATTTCATCCGCGGCCATTGTTGGCGTGGGGCTCATAGGCGGGTCGTTTGGCCTCGCGCTTCGAGACAGCGGCTTTGCCGGCCCTATTTTCGGCGTTAGCTCGCAACCGGCGCTCGACGCCGCGATGCGCAAAGGCGCTATCACCGCCGAGGCCACACTGGAAGAGGCGGTCGCTCTGGCGGACCTTCTCTATCTGGCTCAGCCCGTGGCGGCCATTCTTCACACCATCGACGGCCTTGGTGAAGCAGTCCACGCGCGCATCGCCCGCCGGCCCATCCTCATCACCGACGCGGGCTCAACCAAGCGGGTCATTGTTGACCGGGCGAACGGCGTTCTGCCCCCGAACGTCTTTCTGGGCGGACACCCGATGGCCGGCAAGGAGGTCAGCGGGACTGACGCCGCCGAAAGCAATCTCTTTCGGGGACGGCCTTATGTGCTCACTCCGACAAGCGGCTTTGAGAATGCGTTTTTCGCCTCCTTCCGGAAAACGATCGTCGCCTTCGGCGCAGCTCCGCTTGAGCTTACGCCCGAGGAGCACGATTCGGTTGTGGCCATGACCTCTCACTTGCCACAACTGCTTTCTACCACGCTGGGCCTCACGCTTGGCGCCCATCCCAATCCTCACTTCGCCGAGGTGCACGGTGCTGGCCTGACCGATATGACGCGGCTGGCACTCAGTTCCCCAGAGCTATGGCGCAGCATTGTCGACACCAATCGCGAGAAAATTCTGGACGTAATCGACAAATTTGCACTCCAATTGGCGCAAATGCGCCTGGCTGTGGCCTCCGGCGAGATCGGCAGCAGTTTCGTAAGGGCGAATACAGTTTGTCTTCAAATCCGTAATTCAAATGGCTGAATCCGGTATTTGTTACGTCCTTTTGAATAAACTTCTTGCGTAAAATACAAAAAAGTACTAGAACTGCTTATAATCGAACTAAAGCGAGAGGTTCTGTTTAAGCCGTGAGTGCATTTCTGCGCGCTATCCACCAACTGTCCACAAACACGCCGGAAATTCGGTGGATCGATCCCCTTCCGCGGTTTACAAGCCTCTTTACACAGGCGCAGCATGCCGATTCTCTGTACGCGATGGATGAGGGACTGATTAAGTTGACCCGCGTCAATAACGCCGGGGATCGAATCATCCTTGCCATGTGCGGTCCAGGCGACATTATCGGTGAAGAAGCCCTGGGCGGACCCAAGAGCACGTACAACGCCGATGCCGAAGTTCTGACCGCCGCCAGCGTGTACAAGATTCCCCGGGAGACTCTGAACCGGCTGGTGCACCAGGACCTCGACCTTGCGAATATGCTGATCGACTTCCTTCTGAAACGCCGCCAGACGCTGGCGGAAAAGGTGGAGTTGCTCTGCCTGCATGACGTCGAGTACCGGATTCTGCACTACCTGGCGGAGCTATCGAGCCTTGTGCGTCCCGAGTCGGATTCGAGCGGCTACCGGGTTCCCATCACGCAGGCTGAACTGGCGAACATGATCGGCGCTACTCGCGAAACCACGTCCACCACTCTGAATCAGCTTGAGAAACGAGGGCTGCTGAAACTCTCGCGCCGGCTGCTGACCATTCCCTCGCCGGCCCTTCTGCGGTCGGCCAGCCAGGAAAGTAATTCCCTGGCGGCGGCCGCCGCCAAAGCCGGCTGACGATCCAGGGGGCCGTCGTTCAAGCACCGCCAGTCCTTCTACCCTGTGAATGCGCGAAACCGGCGAATCGCCGGACGCCCCACAGTCTTACGCGGGCACAAGGCCCATGACTGCCAGCCGGCTCACTCGCGGACCCGGCAAAATGATACCGGTCAGGTTCAGCGGATCGGCATTAGATACAGTTACCGCTGCGCTGCCGTCCGAATCGCGCCGGACCGCCCGCAGCAGGTCCAACGCTTCCGGACGGGCAAACTGTTCACCCGTAAACCCGGAAACAAACCTTCCTCCGCGAATTTCACCGCGCGCCTCCATCCGGCGCAGCACCGGCAACAGTTCCCGCCACGGCGGCGCCAGCACGTCCCGAATCAGCAAGTCACGCAAAAGAACTCCCCACCTCATCAGTAGCTGGTTTGCAAATCGCTGGATCCTCTCCTCGGTATTCACGGCGGCGCGGGCGTAAGAGAGCAGGGCCCATCGTCCCGCGGCGTGGCGCGGCCGCTTCGTACCGCCGCGGCCTTCCCCTCGCCGGCGTTTCGGATCGATCAGCGCCCTCAGATTGTCGAATCCATCCGCCGTAACGTACCCACCCGCCAGCAACTCCCACAGGCCGTCCTCTACTTCGCTCGACAATCGCGAGGTCTGTTTCGCAAGGTCCACAAAGAAGCTGGCGCCGTTTCGCTCCAAGGCGCGCAAGACGTCTCGGGCAGGATGTGAGAGTCCCGAGGAATCCGCCGGACCGGTACCATCCATTAGCCAATCCGAATCTTCCCGCAGAAAGAGCGTCACCGGCGCAATTCGAGTGGGGCGGACGCGGCGATTCTGGGCGATGGCGGGATGAGGCGATACTCTGGCCCACATCACTTCGCCCGAAAAACAAAGCTCGTCGAGAAAGTCAGGATCGTAATTCGCGATTCTGCGCGCCAGAATCTCAGATTCCCAGGCCACCGCTGGGATCTCATAGCCCTGCAATAGCCGTATGATTTGGAGCGTCCCATCCGCGCCTTGCAGTTGGCTCCCGGGGGAGACGTGTTGCCAGACTTGGAGGAAGCGTTCGAAATCGACGGCGGTCACCGGTTCGATTTCGCGCCGCAAACGCCCGAGCGTGGCTCGATGAATGCGCGCCAGGATGCGACGGTTGCACCACTCGATCTCCGGCCCCAGGTTGCGGAAACGCCCCTGAATGACCAGCCCTCTCGCCTCCAGAACAAACAGGGCCGCTTCAACCGCGTCGCGAGGAAACGCAAGCTTAGTGGCAAGATCAGAGACTGTCACCGGCCCCATCGAATCCATCCAACCGCTCACCACGGCATTCGGATCGTCGACCTGCGGCAAACGTTCGGTGGCGACCCAATAATGAGAATCGCCTCGGTGGATCATCGAGGCGCGTCCCGTTGCAGCCAGCTCATCGAAGAATGTTTGCCATTCCCCGGCAGGCGGCATCCGGACTAACGTCAGCAAGGCGTCGTGAAGCTCATCGGCGTCACGCACTTCCGGCCAGGACTCTGCTGAGATCCGATCGATGGCGGCCCGGTCCAGCACCGCCTCGCCGCCCGTTATGTCGCTGCCAAGCTTTTGCCCCAATTGGACGGCGCGAGTGCGGCGCTCTTCAAGCGGAGCGTCGTCCAAGAATGCATATGGATTGGCGTTTAGAATCTCATGCGAGAACTGCGAAGCACGCACGGTATCGATCGCCACCGTGCGAATGCGCCCGGCTTCAATGCCCTCCAGCACCTCTTGCAACCCATTGAGATCCATGGCTTCGTGCAAACAGTTGTCTATCGTCTCGTTGACCAGCGGGTGGTCCGGGATGCGGATCGGTCCAGTTAGATTCTCCGCGCACGCCACCTGATCCGGAAAGACGGCGGCCAGCAGATCGTCCGCCCGCATGCGCTGAATGGGCGCAGCCACGCGCTTGCCGCCGCTGAATCGCAGAATGGCCAACGCTCGCGTCGCATTCCAACGCCATCGTGCGCCGAACATCGGAGCGGTGAGCAGCGCCTCCCGCAACACGCCTTCCACCGTTGTAGATTTCAGAAATGCAAATACCAGCGCAAGCGGGAACGAATGCTGGTCGCTCAGTGAAAGCACCAGGCCGTTGTCGGTGGCCGCCGCCTGCAATTCGAAGTTAAACGTCCGGCAAAAGCGCTTGCGCAGAGCGAGCCCCCACGCCCTCGTGATCCGAGAACCGAAGGGCGCGTGCAAGACGAATTGCATGCCGCCGGCCTGATCGAAGAAGCGCTCGGCAATCACGACGTTTTGCGATGGCACCGCACCCAGCTCGGCGGCGCCGGCTCGAACGTACCCGGCAATCTGTTTGGCGCCGCCCTCGCCGACGCCGCACTCGTCGATGAGGAATGGCGGCACGGCCTCCGCACCGGCCATCACGCGCTTCCGTATGCGCGCCACCTCAGCCGATAGTTCGCGCGAACGGCCCGGCGCCTCGCCCAGCCAGAATGGAATGGAAGGCGCCGCGCCATGTGCATCGGTAACCCGCACGCGGCCCGATTCAACGCGCTTGACGCGCCAGGAATGCGTGCCGAGCAGAAAGACGTCCCCGGCCAGGCTCTCGATGGCGAAATCCTCGTCCAGCGTCCCAACGGTCTTGCCGTCCGGCTCGGCAATCACCATATAATTTGCATTCTCCGGAATAGCGCCGCCGGAGGTAATGGCGGCCAGACGCGCGCCCCGCCTGCCTTTCACGCGGCCATTCACCTGGTCGCGATGCAGCAACGCGCCGCTGCGTCCGCGAGAGGTGGCAATCCCTTCGGAAAGCATCTGGACAATCGAGTCAAAGCTCTCACGGCTGAGATTTCGGTACGGATAAGCCGAGCGAAACAGAGTAAAGAGATCGTTCTCATTCCATTGCTCAGCCGCGGCCGCCGCGACAATCTGTTGAGCGAGAATATCGAGCGCATTTTGCGGAATCTCAATGCGCTCCAACTCTCCTTTCCGGATCGCCGAAATCAGCGCGGCGCACTCCACCAGCTCATCCCGAGTGGTTGCAAACAGGCGGCCGCTCGGCCGTGCGCCGACCCAGTGGCCCGAACGCCCAATTCGTTGGAGGGCGACGGCGATGGAGCGGGGAGAGCCGATCTGACAAACTAAATCCACCGTTCCGATATCGATTCCAAGTTCAAGCGACGCCGTAGCAACTACCGCTTTCAATTCGCCGTGCTTCAACCGCGATTCGGCCTCCAGCCGCAGTTGGCGCGAGAGGCTTCCGTGATGCGGTAGAACGACGCCCGGGCCGAGGCGTTCTGCCAGAGCGTGAGCCACGCGTTCGGAAAGCCGCCGGGTATTCACAAACACGAGCGTGGTGCGATTCGCGAGTATCAGTTCCGCGAGGCGGTCATAGACTTCGTTCCACAACTCCGTGCTCGCCACGGCGCTCAGTTCATCCCGCGGCGCTTCTACGGCTAAGTCCATGTCGCGCCGGTGTCCAACATCCACGATTCGCGTCTCCGGGGCGAGGAAATTGGCCACGTCCTGGATCGGCTTCACGGTGGCGGAGAGACCCACACGCTGCGCCGGGCGCCCGGTCAGAGCATCGAGACGCGCCAGAGACAGCATTAAGTGCGCGCCGCGTTTATCGTCGGCGATGGCGTGAATCTCATCCACAATCACCGTCGAGACCTTTCGTAACATCTGGCGCGACTTTTCAGCGGTCAGCAGAATGAAGAGCGATTCCGGCGTGGTGACCAGGATATGCGGCGGCTTCTTCAGCATTCGCGCGCGCTCAGGCAGCGGCGTGTCTCCGGTTCTCACCGCCGTTCTGATCTCCATCATCGAAACGCCTTGGCCATGCGCCAGAGCAGCAATCTGGGCCAAGGGGAGTTCAAGGTTTCGGTGAATGTCGTTGCTGAGCGCCTTTAGAGGCGAGACGTATACGACTTGTGTTTCGTCCGGCAACGTTTGCGAGCGTGCGGCCCGGACCAAGCGATCGAGGCAGATCAGAAAGGCCGCCAGCGTCTTTCCTGAACCGGTGGGCGCCGAAATGAGCGTGTTGTGGCCGGCGCCAATCTCGGGCCAGCCCAGTGTTTGAGGCTGAGTGGGAGAGGCAAAGTGTTCCGCGAACCATTGCTGGATTATCGAATCGAATGCGAAAGGCGGCATAAGCGAATCTCACTACCAGGATGCCTCAAGCAATCCTGGTAGTGATGTTGCCGGCCGGGATCGCGCCGCCCTACTCGAAACTCAAACCCTAACTGGCCCCAAGTTCCTGCCCAAAACTGGGACGGTTAATTCCGAAGATGGGATTGTTCGCAGTAACAGCGTTGTTATTCTCAATTACCTGAAACTCGCAGCTTCACGACATCCCGATTCGCCAATTCCATCTCGTGTTTCTTCTTCGGGACCTCGAAACTGAACATCTTTCCGGTGGCCCCAGATCGATATTTCGCAACAAAGTAAGTGCCGTTGACCTTCACCAGTTCCAAGTAACTGTCAGAGGAATGGCTCCTTATCCCCTCATCGTCCGTCACCATCGGTTGAACAAATCCGGTCTTATCGCCGCCGTTTATACTGAACTGCCGAATTCCAAGGGACACCTCGGGTAGTGAAACCTTGTAATCGCCAGGCGCCATGGTCAATTCCCCCCAGCGCGCTTCAAAGGGCAAATGGAACGCCGCTTGCTGTCCTGCTTGCGCGGCCCCCGCGGCCAAAGTGATCGCCAGAAGGCCAAAACCAAATACATGGCTAATGTTCATTGCTTTCTCCTCTTCAACGGAACCACTTTGTTGCTGGTCCGTATATTTCTCTGACGAGCAACCACGGTCAGAAATTTGTCAAGCAATACTCAAGGATTTCTCAAGCCGACAATGCGGCCTAGATCGGTTCGATTCGCTTCGTTCGAGGTGGATTTCGAACAGTGCGAGCTGCGCAAATCAGGGACCCGTGTGCCCTTGCAGAACAAGCCCTTCCGCATTCTTGAGCTTTTGCTACGCCAGCCAGGAGCGCTGGTTAGCCGTCAGGAACTCGCCAAAGAACTGTGGCCCGGCCACCATGTCAATTTCGAACACAGCCTAAATTCCGCGGTTAACGCTCTCCGCCAGGCACTCGAAGACTCGCCACGCGAATGCCGCTTTATTGAGACGCGTTTCGGCCTGGGCTATCGTTTCATCGCTCCGATTGAAGAGACAGCCGGCTCTCGCCGTGCAGCGTCTTCAATCGGTAAGACGAACGCGCATAACGACTACTTAACGGGGCGATTCTTCCTCAATAAGATGACCGGTGACGGTATTCAGCGGGCCATCGGTTGTTTCCAGTCCGCTCTTCAGGAAGAGCCTGATTACGCCTTGGCCAACGCCGGACTCGCCGACTCCTATTGCCAACTCGCCCTCAGTGGAAACGTTAGCGCCTCCGATGTTCATGATGTGGCTCGCGAGTTTGCGGCGGCTGCCCTGAAGACTCGCCCCAGCCTGCCGGAGGCGCACGTCTCAATGGGTCTGGTCCGCATGATCTTCGACTGGGATTGGAACAGAGCCGACGACGATTGGACCAGGGCCCGGGATCTGGATCCCTCACTGCCGGAAGTGCATCGCGCTCGGGCGCGCTTACTTTCGGCGCGCAACTGTCACGACGATGCGCTCCGCGAAATCCGTCAAGCGCGGGATCTAGATCCTCTCTCTCTTGCAATCGGCTTCGAATATGCGTGGCTCTTGTATCTATCGAGCAATTTCCAGGAGGCGATAGCGCAGTCTTGGAGAGTTCTCACTTTGGAACCGTCCTTCGCTCCCGCGCAAACGATTCTAGGTCTGGCTCACCGTCAGCTCGGCTCATTTGACGAAGCCGTCACTGAACTCGAAAACGCGTGCACCTGTTCAGACCGGCAGCCCGTTGCTATTGCCTCGCTGGGCCACGTCTACGCGGCGGCCGGCTTGCTCGATAAAGCGGAAATCCTGTTTGATGAACTGGTGGCTCAATCTCAACGGCGGCACGTCTCGGCCTATTGGCTCGCCTTGGTGTACGCCGGACTGGACCGGCGGCAGTTGGCCCTGGAAGCACTGAATACCGCTTACCTGCAACGCGAACCGCAACTGCTGTGGGTGAACGTCGATCCGCGGCTCTTCAGCCTGCATTCCGAGCCCGATTTCTTAGCTCTGCGTCGCCATCTCAGGTTTGACTGAGTGGGCCATCCGCTACCAGACGGTGGAACTGGTGGCCTAGGCTT
>CAJCIT010000253.1 GCA_903970405.1 Acidobacteriaceae bacterium
CGGCAACTGGCGGCGGGACAAATCACCGCCGATCAGTTAATTGACAAGGTGGTGAACACGATTCCGAGCGCCGGCCATTGCAACACTATGGGAACGGCGCTGTCAATGAATTCATTAGCCGAAGCGCTGGGGATGTCGCTGCCCGGATGCGCGGCCATTCCCGCCCCCTACGCGGCTCGGGCGAAGATGGCTTACTCGACCGGCTTTCGAATCGTTCAGATGGTGAGGGAGGATCTGACGCCGAGCAAGATTCTGACGCGTGAGGCCTTCGAAAACGCGATAGTGGTGAACTCGGCGATCGGCGGTTCCACAAACTGTCCGCCGCACATTACCGCCGTCGCCCGGCATATGGGAGTCGCGCTTGACATCGGCGACTGGGAGCGCATCGGCCACAAGATTCACTTATTGGTGAACGTTCAACCGGCGGGAGAGTATCTGGGCGAAGCTTATTACCGCGCGGGAGGCGTGCCGGCGGTGATGGGCGAACTGCTGGCGGCCGGGAAGATTCACACGGACGCGCTGACTGTTTCAGGAGGAACCGTGGGAGAGAACTGCGCCGGGACGCGGAGCGTGGACCAGGCTGTGATTCGCTCTTACGGCGACCCGGTGAAGGAGAACGCCGGGCTGCTGGTGGTGAAGGGCAACCTCTTCGATTCCGCGCTGGTGAAGACGTCAGTGATCAGTGAGAGTTTTCGGAAGCGGTACCTGTCAGAGCCCGGAGCGGAAGACTCGTTCGTTTCTCGCGCCATTGTGTTCGACGGGCCCGAAGACTACCGGCGGCGGATTGAGGACCCGGCACTCCAGATAGACGCGTCGTGCATGTTGGTGGTGCGGGGCGCGGGGCCCATTGCCTATCCGGGGTCGGCCGAGGTAGTCAACATGACGCCGCCGGGTTACCTTGTGCAACAGGGAGTTTCCATGCTGCCGTGCATGGGCGATGGACGGCAGAGCGGTACATCCGATAGTCCTTCCATTCTGAACGCGTCACCGGAAGCCGCGGCGGGCGGCGGCTTGGCCATTTTGCGAACCGGCGACCAGGTGAAGGTGGACCTGAAAAATCGACGGGTGGACGTCTTGCTGAGCGATGAAGAGATTCAACAGCGCCGCGACAGCCTGGGAGAGCATCCCGCGCCGAAAGGCGATTCACCGTGGCAGGAGTTGTATCGCAAGAATGTGGGTCAGCTTGAGACTGGCGGCTGTCTGGAATTCGCCACGGAGTATCGCAATTTGCGGGACGTGATTCCGCGCCACTCGCATTAACGGACGCGCGCCTCAAAACAGCGGATTCTGCAGATCGCCGGGGCGTGCGCGGCGCGTAATGCCAAAGTAATCGAACGCGCGTAGCGTCGCCACGCGGCCGCGGGCCGTGCGGTCCAGAAAGCCCAGTTGCATTAGGTAGGGCTCATAGACTTCTTCAATGGTGTCGGGCTGCTCATCGATTGAAGCCGCGATTGTGCTTAAACCCACGGGGCCGCCGCCGTATTTCTCAATCACGGTGAGCATGATCTTGCGATCCACTTCATCCAGGCCGAAGTGGTCTACCTGCAGCAGGTCGAGCGCAGCCTTGGCGATGCGTTCGTCAATGTGCCCTTCGGCGCGGACCTGGGCGAAGTCGCGAACACGGCGCAGGAGGCGGTTGGCGATGCGCGGCGTTCCGCGGGCCCGGCGCGCGATCTCATGGGCGCCCTCGCCGGTAATGCTCACGGACAACAGCCCTGCCGATCGATTCACAATTGCAGTAAGTGTTTGTTCGTCGTAAGGCTCCAGGCGCAGCACCAGCCCGAAGCGTCCTCGCAGCGGAGCGCTCAACAGGCCCTGACGCGTAGTTGCGCCGACGGCGGTGAAGTGCGGCAGGCTCATGCTATGCGTGCGAGCGCCGGGCCCCGAGCCGATGAGTATGTCGAGACGAAAGTCTTCGAGCGCACTATAGAGGATCTCCTCGATGTCCGGCATCAGCCGGTGAATTTCATCGATGAAGAAGACCTGCCGCGGCTTGATGGTGGTGAGGATGCCGGTGAGGTCGACCTTCTTTTGCAGCACGGGCCCGGCGGTCTGATCGATCTCGGCGCCGAGTTCGTGCGCAATGATACCGGCGAGCGTAGTCTTGCCAAGGCCTGGCGGCCCGCAGAGCAGGACATGGTCCATGGCCTCCCCGCGGCGGCGCGCCGCCTCAATGGCAATGGACAGATTTTCGAGGACTTGCGGCTGGCCAGCGAAATCGCTGAGACTGGTGGGCCGCAGGGCCGCCTCGAACTGGCGCTCTTCTTCCTGAATCCCTGACGAAGCCGTCCCATCCCGCCGCATGCTTACTCACCATAGCAACACGAGGGACAGATCGCGTTCGGAACTTGGGAACTTCGAACTTGGGGGACGCCAGGTCAGTTAGCTGCAAACAGAGACTCTTCTCCCTACTGCCAAAGCTCCTCGGTGGGCAGATTGATCAGCCGCGGATTTTCGAGGCCGCAGTGGCATGGTTCGGCGGTGACATCGCCCGAGAAGCCCACGCCCATCGCCTCAAAGCGCCGCCCTCGTGCGCCTTTTCTTGTCATCACCAGATGCGGTTCCCCGGCGAGCTTCGTGAACTCCGCCGCGCTTTCATTCACGTGCCAACCGTCATGCGCTTCGCATTCGCGCGCCAGCACCTGGCCGTCGCCGCCCACGAAGAGCTCGAAAAGCGGGAGACCGAAAACGTCCCAAAGCTCATCGCGAAAGTCATTCGTCAGGGGCCGTTCACCGACATGGGTCAGACAATACACTGCGGTATCGAGAAAGCTGTAATCGAGATTCCCGGCGCGCACATGCCGGCAAAGTTTCCGTAGTGACGGCCGGGGCCCGGCAATGACACGAGGCCGGAACTTCTCAAGCCCCCGCCAGGCGTAAGGAGGAAACCAGGGAACATCCGGCAGGCTCGGGCGGCTGCCAATCTGCGCATGCGTCATTTCGCTGGTCCAGGGTAGCGCGGCGAAAACAGGAGTTGACGGTTCGCCGGCGCCTCGGCGGGCGCCCTTCCAAAGGTTCTGGAAAATCATGGGTTCACTAGCGTTGTGCGATTTCCGACGGAAAAAGCACACCCAGATTATTCCGGTCTGCCTGTTCGCTCCAGCGGTGGGCCCCTGAGTTTCAGAAACGGCCGCACTTACTGAGCCGCGACGCGACCGGTTGGTCCTGATCCCGACTTCGCAGATCGCCCGACGATGCGGTCGCTCCCTTGAGACTGAGACTCAGGGGGCGGCCGGTCGTCCCGGGCACGTTTTGGCGCTCCACTCGCCCTCTTCTGAACCGCGCGCGTAAAGTAAGCAAGCGGGTAACAGCAACTGTTCAACTCGGCGTAGATTTTCACAGGCCTCAGGAAGCGACCGGTTGGAGAGAAGTACGGGCAACCGGTCGCTCTCTGACGGTCGCGGCTCTGAATGGTCGGCAGTTGGTTTGTCGCGCGATTAGAATAGGAGTTCGCGACTTTAAAGTCAGCGAATAAGGAGAACACAAATGTCGTTTCTGGGTTGGATTGTACTTGGCTTGATTGCCGGCTTCATCGGAAGCAAGATTGTCAACAAGCGGGGCGAGGGTTTGATCGTCGATATTCTCTTAGGGGTTGTCGGCGCAGTCGTGGGAGGATGGCTTTTTTCTGTCTTCGGCGCTTCGCACGTCACCGGATTGAATCTTTATAGTTTACTGGTCGCCGTCATTGGTTCCATCATCGTCCTGGTGGTGTACCACGCGATTAGAAGGGTGTAACGCAAATCGAGCGCCGCTTGACGCCATTCAGCTAAGGCAACGCCACCGAGTAAAGATCGGCAAGTGAGAACTGGACGCCTAAACGGTCAATGGCGACCAGGCTTTCCGCTCCCGCGTACTCGCGCAACAGCCAACTGCCATCTTCTTGTTTGGAGTAGTGTTCAAGGTGGCGCCGGTCTTGATGGACGATCAGATATTCGCGGAAGCTTTCGATGGTCCGGTAAAACTCGAACTTCTTGCCGCGATCATAGCCTTCGGTTGAAGGAGAAAGAACCTCGACGATGAGCAGAGGGTTGAGGATAACGTCCTGCCTGTTGCCCGCGAATTGGGGTTCGCCGCAGAAAACACCACAGTCTGCGTAAGTATAGAGTCGAGCTGAGGGAACCTTGATTCGTAAATCGGCATTGAAAATGCGGCAGCCCGGCGGCGCCTGGCGGTCGAGCAGCGAGCCCATGCGGCTAGCGAGCAATGAGTGATTCAGAGAGCCGCCGGCCATAGCAAGCATCTGGCCGTTGCGGAACTCGCTCTTGGTTTCCGCCTGACGCTCGAGGGATAGGTACTGCTCCTCGGTAAGGGGCGGTGCTGAAAGGCTTGCCATGGATACAAGTATGACTTGAGCGGGCCGCCGAAATCCAGTGGAACGGGTCAGGGAGGGACCGCGGTGGTGGTCCGGCGTTCGCAGATCGCACCCCACCCCGTTCTGAACCGCGCGCGTAGGGTCAGAAGTGGCAAGCGGTGGTCTGCGAGCGTGTGGACCAGCAACCGGTCGCTCCCTGACGGTCGCGGCTCTGAAGGGTTCGGGCGCTTTAAGTCGGCTTCTTAGTCCCACGGCTTCGAGATAACGCAGGCATTGATACCGCCGATGCCCATGGAGAGCTTGCCGCCGAGTTTCTCAGGGAAGGGAACGGCGTCATCGAAAACCATACCGGTATGAAGCTCGGCGATGGCTGAGTTGAGCGATTCGGCGGCGAGCGGGGTTGCGAACAGCTTGCCGCGTTCGTGCCCAAGGTACTGGGCGGTGAGCTCCCATCCTCCGCCGGCGCTCATGCCGTGCCCGAACGTGCCCTTGCGGGCGGTAATGAGAACTTCGCCCGGCAGCATCGAGCGCAGGGTGGCGACTTCGGTGTAATCGCCCGGGGTGGCGGTGGCATGGAGATCCCAGGTGCCGACGTCTTCGGGCTTGCCGCCCGCTTCGGCGATGGCCTTGTGAATGGCCACCTTGGGACCTTCCAAGGAGGGCGTGATGATGTGGTGGGCATCGGAACTGACGCCGACAGAGACCGGTTGCATACCGATCGGCTTGAAGCCCTTAGAGAGACCGTACTCCAGATCGCCGACGATCCAGATCACCGCGCCGCCGGCTACGTGAGTTCCCTGGAGGCGGGACAGCGGCAGCGACACCGCACGATCGGCAGAGAGGACCCGGGCCATGTAGAACGAACCTACGGTGAGCGGGTGAGGCGGTGGATCGGTGGCGCCCACGATGACGAATTTCGCGTCGCCGAAGCGAATGGCATTCATCGCTTGCTTCAATGCGACTCCGAATGTGGAGCACGCAGCGACGGGCGCAAACGAAAGGCCAGTGATCTTGCCGAGGATGGAGATCTGCGCGGCAGGGGCGTTAGGAATGTTCCAGATGAAGTTGGGCGTGACCTTCCATGGCGGCTCCGGCGCATTCCATTTTTCCTGGAGCTTGAGGCGGCGCTTCTCCTTCTCGCGAATGGCGTTGAGCTTGCCCGCGCCGATTTCCCCCTCAATGGCAAGGCCATCGATGGCAGCGAGTTCATCGAGGTAGCGATGAAGATCGGAGGACCGCGCCATCCAGTAGTGAGCCCACTGGCGTTCAGCGCTCACTCGCTCAGCGGGGTCCATTCGTGCGGGATGCGGCGGGACGGGCGCGGCCGGGTTCCCGGCTTCGAGCTCACGCTGAGCCTCCGGAGAGGCGGAGCACCAGGCGCGGAGCTCGGGATTACGGTCCGGATGAGCCCAGAAGAGATCCCATTGGAGTTGGGCTTCGAAGAGAGTGACGCTGGCCTCATAGGAGGTGTGAATGGCGCCCAGGCCCGTGCCGACGTAGACGTGAGCCTGATCGCCCAGGCTCTTGAGCTCTTGTTCCATGCCGGGATTCTGGCCGAGCGCCTGAATGAATGAGCCAACGGCGTAGAGGGCCGGAAGGTCCATCTTCTCCTTTAGGTTTTGGAAGTGGCGCGGAGGGAAACGCTGGTCGATCCATGCACGATAATCGTCGAAATCGAACTGAGGGACGCCAACCAGGAAATTGTCGGGGCCGAATCCATCGAAGGGCGCGAGCCACGTTCCCGCCGATTCAAGATTGCGAGTAAAGGCCTCAATATTCGGCGACTTGGGCGCGACCACACCCCAGCCAAAAACGCCAATGGGTTTTAGCGGCACGGGCACCTCAGACGCAAGCGGGCGTGCTGTGGGTCCGGCAAGCAGAAGGCGGCAACAATCACAGAGTGTGCCGCGGCGAAGAGCTGCATTCTTCGAGCATAGTGCAGGCGGCCAAGAGACGCAGGCCCATTCGTTTCTATTCGCGGGCGCTGGGGTCTCTCGCTCAAAGCAATACATTCATCGCTCCGACGGTGCGCAGAACGCGCTCAGCATCGTCGTAGCGGAATTTTGCTCGCATCCATTGCGCCGCCTCGGGACACACCCATTGGACGCATTCGAGGATCTGCGGCAGAGACAGGACGGTGCCGCCGTTATATACTGCGCTGCCCGCCGTCAGGACCGGCTCGTGGTGCGAGATGCGGTTTCGCAGGAGCTGAATATGTTTGAGGCGCTCGTGAATCAGCGACCTATGACGCCGTGCGTACGGAAAGGCGGCATTGAGGTTGCGATTCACCCAGAGGCTGCGCACATCGACGGAAGGGGGACTCATCTACTCTGGCCTAGGCGCGAGCCACGTCCAGTCTTGTTTACCGCTCCTGACGCGCCGTGCGGCCAGAGCAGCCTGTCCCCAGACCACCGCGTTCCATTCCTGCGCGCGGCGCGGGCTTCCAAGATCGGGGCTACACCAACAGGCCCACTCCCAGACGATGGCGAGGAAGTGGACATGCTCAGCATCCTGCAACGTGCAGTCTATCGGACCAGGAAACCCTCCTGTCGCTCGAGTTACGGGACCGGGACGGGAAACAGTCAGCCCGAAGCGTGCCTCAACGCCAAGCGGGCTGCAACACAGTCGGCACCACCGGGAACCTATGCAAGGCACCTGTCAGTGCACATGTTCAAATTAGTAAGACAATGGACATCGACGCCCGTTTTCTCAGCGCCCTCCTCAAGTTGTTCCTTGAGGATCCAAGACAGAAAATGGAGGGGGCAAAGAAGCTGATTGCGCTCTCAAAGGGAGTGGATGAGGTGCTCTTGCTCCGTCTTGCCACCAATAGGGGTTACGATGATTGGACCCGCACGGCCGCTATGTATGCTCTTGGTTTTGTCGGTGGCCGACAGTCGGTTACAAAGCTGATCACAATATTGGACACTCCGGATGAGTCACACCAAGTAAAGAGTCACGCAGCTGAAGCGCTCGGCAATCTGCGCTCCAAGAAAGCGGTACAGGCGCTAGAGCGGCTGCTGCAAGATCCAGGGGCTGCTGCCGATGTGAAGCGGAGTGCCGTTTACGCACTGTCGGAAGTTGGAGGCGATTAGGACCGTAGGGTCGAAGGGGGCAGTCCGAGCGGAAACAATGGGGGAGAACTGGTGGGGGAGAACTGGGTGGGGGAGAACTGGGGCACAGAACTGGGGCACAGAACTGGCGGGGCACAGAACTCAGAACTGAACTCAGAACTGCGGACGGACGGTCTTTTCCCCTGAGAACCATCGGCATTCTCCGGCACTACATCGATGTGGCACGAGTGGCTCGTCTCGTCGAAGCCGGTTCATTTTTCCCGCTTCCAAAGTCGTACCGGCCATCGTAAATATTGGTTTCCCGGCAAGCGGCGCACTGCGCCGCTCC
>CAJCIT010000254.1 GCA_903970405.1 Acidobacteriaceae bacterium
AACCCATCAGCACGAAATTGCCGGCCCAGATGGGAATCCGCTCTCCGGAGAAGGGGTGGATGGCGTACTGTCCGGTGAAGATGCCTTCCTTTTCGATGTCGCCTGGCCCTTTGCGGGCGGCGGCATCCACCATCGCCTTGAGGTGTGCGCGCTTGGTTTCGTCGTCAATGAGTTTGTCGACCATCGGATGCGCGGGCGCCAGGATCAAGCAGGTGGCCCCGTAGATGGTGTCAAGGCGCGTTGTGAAGATGCGGATCGCTTCGCCGGTGGATTCGAGCTTGAAATCGACCTCAGCGCCCTCGGATCGGCCGATCCAGTTGCGCTGCATAGAGAGGACCCGCTCCGGCCAGCCGTTTTCAAGCGTCTTCAGATCGGCGAGCAGTTCTTCCGCATAGGCGGTGATCTTGAGGAACCATTGCCGCAGCGCCCGCTGTTCAACGGGCGTTGTTTCGTGCCGCCAGCAACAGCCGTTGACCACTTGCTCATTGGCGAGCACGGTTCCACATTCCGGACACCAGTTCAACAACGCCTCTTTGCGGTAAGCCAAGCCGCGTTCAAACATTTTGAGGAAGAACCACTGGTTCCAGCGGTAGTATTCCGGCTCGCACGTAGCGATCTCACGGGCCCAGTCGTACCCGAAGCCCATGCGCTGCATCTGGGCCTTCATCTGCGCGATCTTAGCGATGGTCCAGTCGTGGGGATCTGTGCCGTTTTTCAGAGCGGCGTTCTCAGCGGGCAAACCGAAGGCATCCCAGCCCATGGGATGCAGCACATTGTAACCGCGCATCCACAGGTAACGCGCCAGAGCGTCGCCAATGGAGTAGTTGCGCACGTGCCCCATATGCAACTTGCCGCTTGGATACGGCAGCATCTCCACGACGTAATACTTAGGTTTGCCGGGAGCGTCTGCTACGTAGAGACGGGACGGCTCTTTCCACCGCGCGTGCCACTTTCCCTCAATGGCTTGGTGGTTGAATTGTTGTTCTGGAATACGAGCTCCTTCAATGTCGTCACGTCCCGCAGATCGTCGCCAGGATTTTCCGCGGGCGTTTCGAGGATGAAGGTTTTGTCGCGCATCTTCGGGTGATTGAGAAGCCGGCGAAACCCTTCTTTCCCAATATAACCGCCGCCGATATTGGCGTGCCGGTCGAGGTGCGATCCGCGCCCGCCCTTTGAGTCGTTGACGTGGAGGACAGGGATGTTTTCCCAGCCCACTTGGTCGGCCACGTTCTTCATTAGGTGGGCGAACCCGAATTCGGTGGCCAGATCGAAACCCGCCGCGAAAAGATGGCAGGTGTCAAGACAGATACCGACGGGGATGTCGATGTTCGGTTGGGCGATCCGGCGGATGGCATCGAGTTCCCAGAGCTCTGAGCCGAGCTGGTCGCCCGCGCCGGCGGTGTTCTCAATGAGCAGTGTCAGGCGCGGATCATCGACATACTTCTCATCCACATCGCGCCAGGCAAGACAGATGGCCTCGACGACGTTCAAGATGGCTTTACGGGCGCCGAGCCCGTCGCAGTCCGATCCCGGGTGAATGACCAGATATTCGGCCCCGATCTCCATGGCCCGCTCCATTTCGCCGCGCAAGGCATCCACGGACTTCGGACGGACGGCGGGGTTATCGGTGGCGAAGTTCATCAGGTAGTTGCCATGTACCACCATGGGAAACAAGTCTGCGGCTTGGCGAGCCTTCTGGAGGGCATTGACCTGGAGGGGATCGACCGGTTTGGCGCGCCACATCCGTGGGCTGGCCGAAAAGACTTGGAACGAGTTCGCGCCAAGTTTCGTCGCCTTAGCAGCGGCACGCTCCAGGGTCCCGCCTGTTGAACAATGAATTCCGATTCGCAATCTCAATCATAGTGTGAATAAGGGGCCAGGATTCTCCTGTTTCTGTGTAAGTTATTGAGACGAATTGGAGAAAGGCATCGGCGGCGTTGTCTGGATTCAAAGATTTGGATTGGAGCGAGCAGGGCAACCGGAATCATTTGCTACGCAAAGGGCAATCCCCGCATCAGACAGTATAAGGGGTTGACAAAAAACCGAACATGAGTAAAACCAACGCGGTGACTGCGTTAAAGGAAGCGCCTGACGCTTTACCGCAGGGTGTCTCGAACCACGAGGGCGGCGCTGGGCCGAACGGGACAACCCGCAATGGTGTCCAGAATGGCGTGGCCCAGGCGGGCACGACTCAAGGCAGCTATAAAGTGTTTCAGCGCATCTTGGACTGGATCACTGTTGACCGGATGCAACTGATGAACATCACCGACCGGATCAATGAAGTGGTGCGCAAGAGCGGAGTGCGTGACGGCCTCGTTCATCTCCAAAGCTTGCACACCACCACCGCCGTCTTCTTGAATGAATGGCAGGACGCTCTTGTGCATGACGCGAAGACGTTTTTCGATCAGGCTGTGGATCGGGAACGGTACTATCGCCACAACGATCCCGAGTTTTCCGACTGCGAAAGAAAGAACGCCGATTCCCACATGAGGGGCATGCTGATGGGCCAGACGCTTAGCCTTCAGGTACGCAATTCGGCCGTGCTGCTGGGTACGTGGCAGAGCATCATCCTCGCCGAGTTCGACGGACCGCGGAGCCGGTCAGTGGCCGTGCAAGTGCAGGGGATATAGGCAGCGCAGGAAGGCCGGCGTTACCTGCCCATGCCGTCTATATTGATCCAGCTTGACGATGCGGCAATAGAGTCCTTAAATAGAATCGCGCCTGTGGCCAAGCGGCGGCGGGCCGAGTTCATTCGCCAAGCTGTGAAGGAGGCACTTCGCAAGCGTGATTACTGATCAGCCGTCATCCCCAGCGCGCTTAAGGCGGGGACGTTTAGAGATCGGCTGAGGTAAATTTTCCGCCGGCGGCGACGTTGGCAAAACCTACCAGCGATTGCATCACCGCAAGCTGCCGCGGGTGATCGAGATTGAGGCCGGGTATCCGTTTTCCGTTCGGAAGAATGGTGGGCTCTGCGAGTTTCCGCAGTTGGCCTCAACAGCCGGTCGTCGCGCACATATTGCTTGGCGAAGCCTGCCCATAATGGCTGCCGATTACGGGATTGGGCAGGTCGAGAATCTTCGATCACCGATTGCAGTTTCCCCTTGTATTGCCTGGTCACCTTGCGCCCGATTGAAGGCGACAGCTATCAGACGCGCGAAAGCGAGCAGGAGACGGCCGCGCGCCGGAGGAAGGAATGACTCCCGGGCGCAGGCCGACCGTGGATTCGGTTTCCTTCAACTTAATCACTATTATCCACTCAGGTTCCCTTGACAGGAACAGACTCAAGTATGATAATGAAGGGGTGCTAAACAATTGCCAAAAACGACGCATGGCGCCTCGCGCTGACGCCGGATTGGCGGAGGACTTTTTAGAATGAGCAAGATCATCGGTATCGATCTCGGGACCACCAACTCGGTTGTGGCCGTCATGGAAGGCGGTCAGCCGGCGGTTATCCCCAACCAGGAGGGCGGCCGCACAACCCCGTCCGTCGTCGCTTTCACCAAGAACGGTGAACGCCTCGCGGGCCAGGTGGCGAAGCGGCAGTCCGTCACCAACCCGGAAAACACGGTTTACTCCATCAAACGCTTCATGGGCCGCCGCTTCAACGAAGTGACCGAGGAAATGAAGCTGGTTCCTTACAAAGTGGTTCCGGGCGACAGCAATGACGCCCGCGTCGAAATCCAGGGCAAGAAATACTCGCCGCCCGAGATCTCGGCCATGATTCTCACCAAGTTAAAGGAAGCCGCGGAAGCCTACCTGGGCGAGAAGGTGACCAAAGCCGTCATCACGGTTCCTGCCTACTTCAACGACGCGCAGCGCCAGGCCACCAAAGACGCCGGCCAGATTGCCGGGCTCGAAGTGATGCGCATCATCAACGAACCGACGGCTGCCGCGCTTGCTTACGGTTTGGATAAGAAGAAGGATGAGACCATCGCGGTCTATGACTTCGGTGGCGGCACGTTTGACATCTCCATCCTTGAAGTGGGCGATGGCGTGGTAGAAGTGAAATCCACCAACGGCGACACGCACCTGGGCGGCGACAATATTGACCAGCGCATCATCGACTGGCTGATCACGGAGTTCAAGAAGGACCAGGGCGTGGACGTCTCCAGAGACCAGATGGCTCTTCAGCGCCTCAAGGAAGCGTCGGAGAAGGCGAAAATCGAACTCTCGACGTTGCTTGAGACCGAGATCAACCTGCCGTTCCTCACTGCCGATGCAAGCGGCCCCAAGCACTTGAACGTCAAACTGACCCGCGCCCGCTTTGAGCAGATGATCAGCGATATTCTGGAGCGCTCCGTTGGACCCTGCAAGCAGGCTCTTCAGGACGCCGGCGTGACGCCGGTGCAGATCGACGAAGTGGTTCTGGTGGGCGGTTCAACCCGAATCCCAAAGGTCATCCAGATTGTGCGCGACCTCTTCGGCAAAGAGCCGAACAAAAGCGTCAACCCGGACGAAGTGGTGGCCATCGGCGCGGCCGTTCAGGGCGGCGTGCTCGGCGGCGAGGTGAAGGATATCCTGCTGCTGGATGTAACCCCGCTTTCGCTCGGCATCGAGACCCTTGGCGGCGTTTTCACCAAACTTATTGAGCGCAACACCACCATCCCCACCCGTAAGAGCGAGAAGTTCTCGACGGCGGGCGACAACCAGACCTCGGTTGAGGTTAAGGTCCATCAGGGCGAACGCGCCATGGCCCGTGACAACCGGCTGCTGGGGGTTTTCCAACTGGTGGGCATTCCCCCGGCGCCTCGCGGCATTCCTCAGATCGAAGTCACGTTCGATATCGATGCGAACGGCATCCTGAACGTCTCGGCGAAGGACCAAGCCACCAACAACGAGCAGAAGATTACCATTACGTCCTCCTCTGGCCTCAGCAAGGATGAGGTGGAAAAGATGGCGCGCGACGCCGAAATGAACGCCGCCGACGATCGCAAGAAGAAGGAAGAGATCGAGGCTCGCAATCGCGCCGACGCCATGGTTTACAACGTGGAAAAGACGCTGAAGGAGCATCGCTCGAAGATCTCCGATTCTGACGCCAAGGAAGTGGAGTCGGCGCTTGAGGAAGTCAAGAAGGCGATGTCTGAAGGCGGCCTTGAGAAGATCACCTCGGCGACGGACAAACTCACCACCTCCAGCCACAAACTGGCCGAAGCCATGTACAAGGCGCAGAGCACCCCAAGCGACGGCGCCGCGGGTGGACCGGATGCTCACAAGTCCGCGGGTCCCCAACAGGAGAAGCCCAAGGACAACGTGGTGGATGCCGAATTCGTCGACGTAGAAGACAAGAAGTAAATCAGTGTGGGGCGGGTTGGCAAGCCGCGGGACGGTTGAGAACCGTCGCCGTAAACGGCCGGTTAACAGACTGGCCTGCGCAATTTGCGAGACCAGAGGAGGCCGGTTGCCAACCGGCCGCCGGATGCCATCCGGCCCCACACTATTGAGTGTTTATGCCGCCGAAACAGGATTACTACGAAACGTTAGGAGTGGCGAAGAGCGCAAACGCGGATGAAATTAGAAAATCCTATCGCCGCCTCGCGCGCAAATTCCACCCCGATCTCAATCCCGGAGACAAAGCGGCCGAGGACCGCTTCAAGAAGGTTCAGGAAGCTTACGATGTCCTGAGCGACGAAAAGAAGCGCAAAGTATTCGACCAGTTCGGATTCTACTCCGACAACATCCCTCCCAACGCTAGCCCCGCTCCGGGAGAGGGCGGTCCGGGCTTTGAAGGTTTTGACTTTTCCGAGTACGCCCGCCAGCAACAGCAACAGCCGCGCGGCGCGGACGGCTTCGAAGGATTCGGGACCGGCGGGGGCGCCTCCAGTGGCGGTGGGGGCGGCTTCCGCAATATTTTCGAACAGTTTTTCGGGAATCGCACCGCTTCGCAAACCGTCGAGCCGGAGCAGGGCGATGACCTGGAGTATGGCTTGGCCATCGATTTCTGGCAATCCATCAAAGGCACACAGGTGCGCCTGAACATCCAACGCCAGGAGACCTGCGAAACGTGCCACGGAACAGGCTCCTCGGGCGGCAGCGTCGCCGTGTGTCCGGAATGCGATGGAACCGGCACCGTCACGCAGATGGCGGGCGCTATGAAGTTCAACTTGCGTTGCCAGCGGTGTGACGGCACTGGCCGGTTGAAAAACGCGTGCCCCACCTGCCGTGGCGAAGGGCGCGTGACTCACAACGACACAGTGGAAGTCCGCATCCCGCAGGGCGTGGCGTCGGGCGCCCGTCTGCGCGTCGCGGGCAAGGGAAATGCCGGCGCCGGCGGTGGTCCGCCGGGAGACCTGTACATTACCATCCGGATCGAACAGCATGCGTTCTTCAACCGTTCCGGCGACGACATTGAAATTCAGGTGCCGCTTACCATTTCCGAAGCCGGCCTCGGCGCGAAAATTGAAGTTCCGACCATTGATGGCCGCGCCCTACTGAAGATTCCGCAGGGCACGCAGAACGGGCAAAAATTCCGGCTTCGTGAGAAGGGCGTCTTCAACTCCCGCAAGAATGTCCGCGGCGATGAGATTGTCGAAGTCGTGCTGCGCGCCCCGAAAATACAGGACGAACGGACCAAAGAGCTTCTGCGCGAGCTCGCTCAAGTTCAGAGCGACGACGTCCGCGCCGAGATGTGGGGTCTGGTATAGAGTTTCCGAAGCCCGTTCGGCGCAAGCCCGTTCGGTTCAAGAAGGAAAATAACAATGGCGAAGGCGAAGGGGAAAGCGGCTTACATGATCTCGGCGGTTGCCGAGCAGTACGAGATCCATCCGCAGACGCTGCGCATGTATGAGCGCGAGGGTCTCCTCGCCCCGTCTCGCAGCGATGGCAACACCCGTCTCTATACCGATGAGGATCTGGAGCGTCTGGACGTCATCTTGAAGCTGACTCGCGAACTGGGCGTGAACCTGGCCGGCGTCGAAATCATTCTCAACATGCGCGAAAAGATGGAGGCCATGCAGCGTCAAATTGAGACCTTTGTGGCGAACCTCAATAAAGAGATCTCTCAACACATGCAAACGCCGCGGCCATCGGATAATCAGTCGCTGATCCCGGTGGTCTCAATCTCATCTCTTACACCCGCGCCACGCGCCGGCGATCCGAAGAAGACAGATTCCAAACGGCGCGCGAATCGCTAAAGACCTGGCACTTCGCGCCTGCTTCGACAACCCCTATACACTTGGAGTTTTGAGATGCTTTCCGCCGCCGGAGATTCGCGCCCACCCTTTCGCCGCATCTGCGTCTTTTGCGCCTCGGCGTTCGGCGCGAATCCGATTTACCGGCAAACGGCCGATGCCACTGGCCGCTTATTGGCCGAACGGGGTGTCACCATCGTCTATGGCGGAGGCCGTGTCGGGCTGATGGGCGCGCTGGCTGAAGGCGCGCTGGCCGCCGGGGGCCGGGTCATCGGCGTCATGCCGCAAGCACTGGTGGACCGCGAGATCGCCCACACCGGCCTCACCGAATTTCACGTGGTGTCTTCGATGCATCAGCGCAAAGCGAAGATGGCTGACCTTGCTGACGCTTTCCTCGCGCTCCCCGGCGGCTTCGGCACCCTCGATGAGCTCTGCGAGATTCTGACGTGGGCCCAGCTCGGCCTGCATAGCAAGCCCATTGGGCTGCTGAATGTCGCCGGCTATTACAATCACTTTCTCGCTCTGCTCGACCATCAAATGCGGGAAGGACTACTGCAACCCGCACACCGGGCCGCGCTTCTCAGTTCCGATGTCTTGGACGAACTGCTGGCCGCTCTCTCGGCCGCGACGCCTCCTCGCGAGCCCCCGGTTCCGGTTTCGGTGTAAGGGCTTGCTCGCCGCCCGAGAAAATCTGACATAATTTAACAGTCGGGGGTTGTAGGCCATGCAATTTGCCGGAAGGCGCGCTTTCTTCGCACTGGTTCTGCTGGTGGCGCTCACGGTGGGTCCGGCCGACGCCCAGCTCAAGAAGCCCGCCGCCCCAACAGTCACGCCGGCCACTATGGGAAACCCGGCCATGACGGCGCCCGCCAACACGCGCGGCGGCCCCTTCGACGGCTCGCGGCAAATCTTCATCAGCGGCCGCGTGATGTTCGAAGACGGGTCGCCCATCAACCACGACGTGGCTATTGAGCGCGTGTGTAACGGCTCCTCCCGGATTGAAGGGCATGCCGATTCCAAGGGCCGCTTCAGCATCGCCCTCGGCCAGCCCAATACGACTTTCCAGGACGCAAGCACCTACGGCGACACCGGGTCCGGTTCTCCCTCCACGAATGCGCCGCTGGGCGGGGCCTCGGGCAGTTCCATCGGCTCCGGTGGACCAGGGTCCAGCGTCGGAACAAGTACCGCCGCCCTGGCCGGCTGTGACCTGCGCGCGTCGTATCCCGGTTACCGCTCCGATTCCGTCGTCCTCGCTGAGCATCGGGCGCTCGATAATCCCGACATCGGCACCATCGTTCTGCATCGGCTCGGCTCGGTGCTGGGCACCACCATTTCGCTGACCACCGCCATGGCGCCCAAGGACGCGGCAAAGGCTTACGCCAAAGGCATGGAAGCGCTGTCCAAGGAAAACGAGGACCTGGCCGAACGCCAGTTCCGGAAGGCCGTCGATATTTATCCCCAGTACGCAATCGCCTGGTTCGAACTCGGGCGCATTGAGCAGCGCAGCAGACGGATCGAAGCGGCGCGCCACTCTTTTGAGCAAGCCCGTCAGGCCGATCCAAAATACGTCAGCCCCGTCGCCCGCCTGGCCGGGCTCGATGTCGAACAGCAGAAATGGCCTGAGGCGGTGGAAACCAGCAGCAAGGGCTTGGCTCTAAACCCGGTTGAATTTCCAGACCTCTGGTACTACAACGCCGTCAGCCTCTATCGGACCGGCAAGCCGGACGACGCGGTCAAGAGCGCCAGGGAATGTCTGAAGCTGGACACCCAGCACAAGCATCCCTCGGCCTTACTGGTTCTCGCCAGCGTCAGTGCCGAGCGCTCAGACTGGGCCGGCGCCGTCCGCAATTTCCACGACTACCTTCAACTGGCGCCGGACGCCGAGAATGCCGGCGCGGTTCGCAAGCAGTTGGCGGACGTTGAGCAGAACCTGGCATCCGCCAAGAAGTAACATTTGGGCTTCACGCAAGGCACGGAGTACGCTTGTAGAAGTAATGTCCTTCCTTGGACCCACCCGAGACCCCGTCCGCCAGCAGTTGATCGACATCCGGAACCAACTTCTCAAGCTGCACAAGGCTTTGCTCGATTCCGAACGAGGCGTCTATGAAAAGAGTCACGGGCGGATCGAATCGCCGGGCGCGTTCCTGCAATTGCTGCTGGGCGATTCGTGGTTTTCCTGGCTGAAGCCCATGACGGATCTGGTGGTGCAGATTGACGAAACCCTTTCGGCCCGCGATTTGGCGGATCAGGACGATTTCCGCCGGCTCATCGTCCGCGCCCAGGAGTTATTGGATCCGGAAGTACCGGAGAACGGCTTCTTTGAACACTACAATGGCGTTGTGAATCGCGACGTTGACGTCGCCTTTCTGCATGTGCAGGTGGTCGGCCTGATTCGAAAAAGCGGAAAGCTGCAGTAAGGGCCCTCTCCGAGGCGCGCTTTGTTCGCAAGACTCAGGTCAGGCGGAACTCAGACCCAATTTCCTGGACGCAGACGCGGTCGGGGTGCGGCCCGGACGCTTCCAGTAACCGCTCAATCGGCTCGCGGTACGGTTCCCGGCTCAGTTGAAAGGTCTGGTGGTGGACCGGGAGAATGTATTCGGCGCCGGCATGGTTTGCCATGGTCCAGGCCTGCTCCGGATTGCAATGGACTCTGATCCAAGGGTCATAGGCGCCAATCGGCATGATCGCCAGGTGCGTGCCCGCTCCCCGGCGAAGCCCCTTGAATCGATCCGTGTACGCCGTGTCTCCGCCAAAAACGACCCGATACCGTCCGGACTCGATCGCATACCCGTTGTATCCGCGGTATGTATCGCTTCTCAACCGCGCTCCCCAATGATTCACCTGAAATGCCGCAATGGCCGCCGGACCCACTTGCCGGCTGCCGTCCCAGCCCAGCTCATAGACTGCCCGGTAGCGGCGAACCCGCAGCAAATCCGCTGTGCTGGACGCGGTAACCACGGTGGTCTCCTGATGTTCCAGATCGCGCAGACTGGGCAAGTCGAAGTGATCCATGTGGGCATGCGAGAGCAGGATCAAATCCAGCCGGGGAATCTCATGCGCAGAGACCGCGCAGTGCACCAGGCGTTTCAATCCAACTGTGACCAACCCCAGATCGATCCCCACCCGGGTGCTGAAAACCGGATCGGTGAGGATCGTAAACCCGTCCATTTTCACCAGGACGGTGCTGTGCCCTAGCCAAGCTGCGTACAAGCCGTGGTCCGGCCATTCGGAGGGGCGCGGCTGTCTCGGGGCCGGTAAAATCGGGCGTGCCATTCAGCTACCGGACGCTGCTCGTTCTCTAAGACCTTCGCGGTGAAACTCCATGCGAAATCTAATCGATTCTTGCCGGACGCCTTGCCGCGCTCCTCATCTCAAGCTTGAGGTTAGCGCACCTGTGGTCTGGCAATCCCGCAGGCTTGTAACGGTGGCGCTTGAACCCCATGCTCTGACGAGTTTGTTGCCGCAAAATCGATGTCCCGAATCTTCACTCCGGATTTGCCTGCTAGAATGCCAGTATTCGGCGGTTCGCAATGCGTTGCAAATTACTCACTACCAGTCTCACTTTCGCGCTGGTTGCCGGTTGGGCGCATGCCCAATCCGTCGCGGTGGATGATCCCACTCACAAGCCGAGTGTCTTCCTGGGCGGCGAAAAGGAAAAGAAAAACGCGCCGATTACCTCCCGTTCCGTGAAGGGTGTGGTCCTGGATATTGGCGGACAGCCCACGGAGGGCGCCCTCGTCACTCTCAGCGATTTGAAGAACAAGGAAAAGTGGACGTTCATCACCAAGGCTGACGGTAAGTACCACTTCGATGAACTCAGTTTTGTTGTCGATTACGAAGTGATTGCGCGGAAGGGCGTCGAGGTCAGCATCACCAAGAAGCTGAGTCAATACGACCATTCCCCGGCGGTGACCCGCAATCTCGAGTTGGAGAAACCCGCGCCGCCCGCCGCCAATGCCAAGGACGCAAAGCCGGCGCCGAAGACTTAGCCTCTGCGCCAAGTCGCTTCAGTTGAGTTCGATCCAAAAAGATTCTTCCCATACGCCACCCGGCTCGATTCGTTGGAGCGCGGGCAGAGACGCGAATCGTGCGTCTCCCGATGAATTGAATGCATTGGTGATGGCCGCCATTGGCTCAAAACACACGAACTGCTTAGCCGGAGGCGCGTAAACCACAGCAACTTCATAGCGCGGACCGAATCCCACCCGCAGTCTGGTCCCTTCAATCCCAGCTTCGAAGACTGCCTCCCGATCCGAATCGCGGATCAGGTCCACAAAGCCGTCGTCAAACGACAACTCTTCGAGCGCGAACTCGCTATTTCCGTCCCAGTCAATGGTCTTGCCGGTCGGCAGCATCCGGTCCGAAAGTTCCAGCCGCTTGGCTGCCGGCAGTTTCACCGTCACGCGCTGACGGACGGCGCTTCCCAACGTGAAGTACGGGTGAAAACCTAACCCGATCGGCAGCATCTCCGAGGAGTCGTTTGTCACTCTCAATCGAACGGTCAGGCGGCCTTCCCGCAGCGTGTGGGTCATCTCATACCGATGAGCTAAGGGAAACTGGCTGAGAAAATCCGGCCGCGATGCAAAGTCGAACCGGCACGTGAGACGCGCGCCCGGCTCAGTGCTCTCGAGCGCTTGAACCTCCCAGGGCACGAATAACATGAGGCCATGAATGGGACGCCCATTCGCATCCCGCCTGACGTTGCCAAGCGAGGCGTCAAGGTGATGCTCCCGTTCACCGAGGCGATAGGTATCGCTTTCCAGCCGGTTGGCCCAGGGAGCAAGCAGCGGAACGCCGGCTAAGCTCTTCTTCTCTCGAAGCTTGCCGGGGCTTCCTTCGGGGGCCCAAATAACCGGCCTGCCGCGCGAGACAAATTCGTAGGCAAGGTTGCCGATGGCAGGTACGATTGAGACCTTGGCCGGCCAATCGGAATCATGCAGCTCTACGATCTCTAACCCGTCAACAGTTGTTGAACCTGCCGAATATCGATTTGCCATTCCATTAAACGCTTGAATGAAGAGCGCTCTGCGCCCGGAGCGGCGCCATCGAAGAATCCGTCAGATCGTTCGTCTCAGAGAACTCAACTTCGGCGGGCTCTGAAATGACATGCACGTGCGGAGACAGCGTCGGGATGAGATTTTCGCTGACCCAGGCTCGCTTCAAGGAAAGCGTGTTCTTGATCCGGCAGTAAGTCACCGTGCTCAGGTCAACCCTTCCTACTGTGGGAGCGATGCGCTCCAGGCATTCGCGGTCCGACGCGAAATGCGCCGGCGTGCGAATAGCAGCCGGCGTCGATGCCGTCAGCGAGTTCAAATAGGTGGGATTCCAGTCGATACCGTCAATCAGTCTGTCATGCACGACGTCGGCCATGCCGAGCCCCACCCCATTGCCGTAGGTGTTCGAACTTAAGCCCCTGGCGAAAATCCGCTGCACAATCGGAATCTCGGGAAACGGGTTGTATGCGCCGTTAACGCTGCGGTTAATCACCTTTGTGTCCATTCCCGCTCCGCTGATGTTCTTGCCGATCTCGTCCACAATCAGAACGTCAATATCGTGAGCAGGAAGCTTCGCCATCCATGATTTTGCCTCGCTCAGAAGTTGCTCCTCCTGCCTGATCATGTTTTCCGCGCCGCCCGAAGCGCTGACCACCGTGAGTCCCGCCGTCTCATGAAGCGCGCCCTCTTGAATCGCCAATCCGCCAACAATCTTACCTGTCGAGACAACCTGGGCGCCAACGCTCCGAATGACGGCTTCCAAACCAAGGCGATAGGCGAAGGTGTGATATTGACGCGCCCCGGCCAATTTGCCGATGCCGATGGCCATCATCTTAAACAGGCCGCTCTCAAGGGCGCCTGAAAAATCCGTATGCCACTTAACGCGCCCGACCAGAAATACGCCGTCGGCATGGAAGGCGGTGCGGTCTATATAGACCTCGATGCCTTCCTTGGTTCTGCCCAGGTTGACCACCTCGAGCGAGCTCACGATGGGAACGCCCATCGATGCTTCGTCGATACCGTAATGAGCCAGAACGTCGGCCTGTCCTTCGGCGGTGGCGGCCCCGTGGCTGCCCATTGCCGGAAAAATATATGGCTTGAGGCCGCGCGATTGGAAGAAGCGGACCACGGCGCGCACAATTGCCGCCACGTTCGAAATGCCGCGGCTACCGACGCCAATGGCTAAGCGGGAGCCTGACGCGAGGTTCCGGCTAACATCCGATTTCGCCAGTGCGGCGTCGATAGTTCCTGAAATGTCCGAAATGGACCGGTCTGGAAAATCCTGCTCTACAAGCGCCATTCGGGGAAGCGTCATGTTTCCAGCATATAGCCGCGCCTACAGAGCCGCGACCGTGACGGAGCGACCGGTTGGGCCAAACAGGACCAGCAGCGCGGTCGCTCCCTGACGGTCTCGGCTCTGTAGGCGCGGGTGCGTCTGTTTGTCTCGAGGATTTTCACAACGTCTTGACCGTCGCGGCTCGGAAGGCGTCGGCGCTTCAGTATCAGCCCAGTGTTGGCTTTTCGCTTCCGTCGGTCCAACTTCGCTCCAGCATCATTGCATACTCGCCCGACGCGTACAATTCAAACTGGAAGTTTCGCCAATCCACTGCCGTGACCGCCTGGCTCTGCGTCCAAGCGAGGAACCACCGATCCGCATGACGGTGGTATCGCTTGAGGAAGTCCGCGGAAAGGCAGTTCACTGGCGGTACGTCGGCGAACACCGAGTGTAAGCCGATCGCCCGGCGGAATAGGGCCCGATAGTCGAGCACACCCCACGTCTCCAGCTTCTGTCGCACTCCCGGCGGCGCTTCGTCCACCAGGAACGTGGCGAAAGACCCAGCGCACAGCGATAAGCCATTCATCTCGGCATTCGTTTTCACCACTTCAACGCATTGTTCCATCCAGCGGGCCAGGTCTTTGCCCACGTAGAAGAGCATGCGCAACTCAGCAAAACGTCCACGCAGCAATTGCTGCTGCAATTCAGTGTCCGGGCCCAGGTCGGATGGCAGGTAGCCCTGCAGAATCAGGCTGGCCCGAGAGCTCTGCATCAAGACAGATGTATCTTCCGGCGAAGAAAAGGGATGTAGGATCAACGGCGGTAAACGAAATTGAGCGGTTTTTGTGGCACTCATGGTGCAATTCCGTCAGCAGTATTCCCTGCTCTTGTACTGCCGCTGCTTCTTGTAAAAGTATCGTGTCGCAAATGTTGCTGAAACAGCTCTCTTGGAACCTGTCCTGCCTCAGGTTTCTTTATCGGCAAACACTCGCCCGTCAATAAAGAGAAGAGCCCTTAGTGTTTGACTACCGTCGGCGGGCCTACTTCGCAGCACTTCTCAGCCTCTGCCTTGGCGCTGCCGGTCTCGCGCTTCAACTCCCATTGAATCACCATTTCCAGCTTCTCCAAAGGAACAGCGCCCGTCACCATCCGGCCATTAATAAAGAGTGTCGGTGTTTGTGAAATCCCCAACGCGCGTGCTTCCGCTTCGCTCTTTTCAACAATCCCGGCCGTTGCTTTGTTTTGGACGCAAGTCATCAATCGGAGCGAGTCCAGATTCTGCTGGCCGGCGAACTCCTGAATGCGCGCCTCCAAATTGCCATCGGTAATCTCTCCCTGATGGGTATACATCGTTTCGTGAAACGGCCAGTAAGCCGCCGGATTTTGTTCGATGACACAGTGCGCGGCAATCGCCGCTTTGCGCGCCCAGGTATGAACCGGCTCCAGCGGGAAGTCCTTGAATACCACGCGGACTTCCTTGGGATACTTCTTCGGAATATCCTCCCGCAACAGTTTCGCCTCGTCGCGGCAATACGGGCACTCAAAATCGCTGAAGACCACCACCGTCACCGGCGCATTCTCAGGCCCCTTGGCAGGTGCATTGGCGGCGGTCAGTTTGCTCAACGCAATCTTGAACGGCGAGTCTCCCAGGTCGTACAAGTTGCCGCCCACAAGGGCTTTCCCGTCGGCCGAAAGGTAGTAGATTCGATCCAGCTTTCCCTTCGGGAACGTCAGGTGCACATCGACTTCCGAAAAGCCTGGAATCGGACTCGGTTTTGGGTCGTCCGCCGCTGCCTCTACGCTATCTGTCCAGCCCTCCGCATAGCGCAAGTACGAAAGAAGATGCGTCTTGTCGAGAGGTGGCGTCTCTGCCGCCGGCGCTCGCCCCAGTCCCCCGATGAAGCACAGGAGCGCCTGCCCGGCGGCCAAGCCGATTTTGAAACCCGACACCGGCGGTGACGGGAAAAATCGCGACCACATCTTCGGCAGCCAGATCTTGGTTATCATTGCTACTTCAGTTTACTCATCCCCAACCCATTTAGCGCGGGATCCGGCGTCAGACCAAAAGCCGAGCAGCCCAAAACTACGCAAAGCAAAATGATTTTGGTGTATAAATTACTTTGATCGAACACATATTACCTGTTACCCTTGTGCCCAATAGTCTCGCAATGGCAAAAGCAGTACTGTGTATGCTCCCCCGGACCGGTGCCAACGTTTCGCGCCCGCTCACCCACGTCCGGCTTAACATGATTCGGCGCATGAAAGAGGCTCTCGCTCACGAAAGGCTGCCCTATGTCGATACCGGCCTGCGGCTCCGGTCGAAGGCTCCGCGACCCGGACGGTCGGTCTATGAAGCCGGGAGCGGGGCTGGGAAGTCGGAAGGGGACGCGGGATGAAGGGTGTGCTCCCGTTGATGCTGTGCGGCCTCGTCGCTGGCGCTTGCGGTGCCCAGAGACATGATGGCCCAACGCCAGGCAAGCGGCGAGCCATGGCGATTATGGTGCCGGATCTTCGGACCGAGGCGAAGGTAATGCAGGGCGATCCGGGTGCCGTCGGCGGAAACGCCGATATTGAGGATGAATTCCTGTTTATCGAGAGGTCCGGCGATGCAGCGAACGCCGCAGACGTTGAGATCAGTGCCGCCCCAGAAATTGTCGGCGGTTGATGGTTGCGGGCATGGAGGCGCGCCGTCTAGCGCTTGTCTTGCGCAAGCGGGAGAGCCAAGATGTTCTCCCATCGGTTCAGGGCTGCCTAGATCGCCTCGAAGCGCTGGGCGAGAAGTGAGCCCCATAACGATATCTAAAGGATGAGATAGAATCCCCCAAATGATCAGCCGCCGCTTCCTTCTTACTTCCATCCCGACCCTTGCCCTGGGCGCTCCGCTCCTCGCCAAACCCGAAGGGACGCCGGCGCAATACGACGGCGGCAGTCTGGACGGCTTCAAGAAGGGCGAGCATGTCGATGTGGTTGTGACGCAAGAAAAAGTGTCGATCAACCGGAAGGACCAATCGCAAGGGATTCCGGTCAAGGCCATCACGGAGATCTCTTATGGCCGCGAGGTCCATCGGCGCGTGGGCCAAGCCATCGGCTTAGGCATTTTGTCACTGGGTCTGGGCGCCCTCTTGCTCTTTTCGAAAAAGAAGACCGAATTTATCGGCCTGACCTTTGACGATGGAGGCAAGAAAGGCGGTTTCGTGTTGATGTGCAAAGAGCACGATTACCGCGGGCTGCTCACTTCGCTCGAAGGCGTCACCGGCAAGAAGGCTGTGAACAGTGAAACAATGAACGACGACGGAACAGCGAAGAAAGCGAGTTGAAGCCCATGCTCCCCCACTCGCCCTCTGGCTTCTCTGCACCTTCGGCACCGCCGTCCTGGCCCACGACAAAGGCCGCGATGCGCTGTTCTGGGGACTCGCGGGCGCGTTGACTGGTCCGGTCGCCGTGCTGCTCATTCTGATCGTTCCGAAGCACGAACCCGCGCTGTGCCACTTCTGCCGAGGCAAGCTGCCCGCGCCCGATGTTGCCAAGTGCCAGCATTGCGGGGAGTGGCTGGCGAAGCAGAG
>CAJCIT010000255.1 GCA_903970405.1 Acidobacteriaceae bacterium
TGAGTCCGGGTGCCGTACTCCATCGGATCCTGCACGAAGCTGAATCCCGGCAGGCCGATCCAGGTAAATGAAGTATGATCCGTTCCGCCCGGCCTCACGGTTGGAGGCGCGGTGGTTCCCAGCACGGCCGTGGCGCCCAGATCGTGAAACGGCTCCAACCAAGATTCGAAAATCGGCTTCACCATATCGTTGCCGCCTATGCTGATGCCGCGGAAGCGCCCTGTCCCCATATCGTCGTTGTAATAGGCGGAGAGCTTGCTGTAATCGGCGCTCGGCGTCATGGTGTTGCGGTTGGCGAAGTGTTCCTGCACATAGGCGATTGAGCCGAGCAATCCCTCCTCCTCACCGCCCCACAGCGCGATTCGCACGGTGCGATCCATGGGCAGATTCAAAGCCTTCAGAATGCGAACCGCCTCAATCGCCACTGAACTGCCGGTGCCGTTGTCAGTGGCGCCCGTGGCCCCATGCCATGAATCCAGATGCGCGCCCAGCATCACGAGTTCGTCCTTTTTCGTCGTCCCGGGAATGTCGCCGACCACGTTGAATGAGTCAGTGGTATCGTTCAGGAACTCGGCGCGAATATCGAACTCAAGCTTGACCGGAATCTTGTGTTCCATCAGCCGCACGATGCGGTTGTAGTGCTCTGGCGTAATCGCCACCATCGGCGGGGGAACGGGGTCCTTTGGATCGCGAGAACCGCCGGCGGTGGCGAAGACCGTGCCGCCGTCGCCGTTCGTGCCATATTGCAAAACAACCAGCGCGCCTTCGTCCTTCAGGAATTGGTTGATCTTATTTCTGCGCGCCGCAGCCTCTTCGCGGGTCGGCGGTGGAGTGGCAGGACGCGCGGCCGGCGCAGGGCCAAACGGGTTTGCCCGCGAGGGGTCCAGCACGCTTGCGCGAGCCGCCAACTCTTCATTCGTCAAGCGGTGGAACATGGGTTCGCTAATCGGCTCTATGGCCTTCGGCTCCATGGTCAGCACCACCTTGCCCTTGAGCTTGCCTTTGAACTTGTCTAGGTCGGCCTCCGTGTTAATCACCGCCAGAATCGGTTCGCCGGTCACCACACCGTTGGTACCAGGCGTCCACGCCAGCGGGAACCCGATCAGTGGCTGATACTGCGGCTCCAACAAATGGGCGGAGAAATGAGTGAGTTTCCAGCTCTGCCCGAAGTCAGACCATTTTTCGAGATGGACATTCTGGAGCCCGTAGCTCTCAAGCCGCTTCACCACCCACTCGGCGGCGGCCCGATGGCCCGGCGAGTTCGTCAGGCGGGGTCCATAGACATCGGCCAGGTAGAAAAGATGATCCATTACCTGCGAGTTCTGGAATGCCTCGCCTTTGATCTTGTTCACCACCGTCAGGTCCACCTTCTCCTGAGCCGGCGCCGCGATGGCCGCAGCGCACAGAACGGCGGTCAGGCGAAACAAGGTTGGAAGCGCGCGGGCTAAGCGGTGGCCGTCGCGAGCGGTGTCAGGTGTCTTGCCGAATAACTTCACAGTGTTCCCTCCAAAGAGAAACGTCTTCGCCAACGGAGACGGCATGTAGGGAAGGATAATACAAGCCGGGACAATCCGCATGCTGCATCGTCCAATACATTGAACCCGAACGGGTTGTGCTTAACTAGTCAGGAACATTGTTGTATGCGTGAGTTAGCGGTTGTCATCGTCTTGAGTCTGATTGGCCTTCACAAGGTTGAGGGGGCGCAGCCGGCTTGGGAACAATCGAGCGCAGACCAGTCCGGCGGGCTCTCCATTGAACTTCAGCAAGGGACCGGCTACCTCGGCGTGGGGCTGCTCGACATCGACGAACAGCGCGCGCGGGAATTGCATCTCACGGAAGTCCGCGGCGCCGAGGTCAGCCGGGTTGACTCCGGAAGTCCCGCTGAGAAAGCCGGGGTTCGCCCAGGGGATGTCCTCCTTGAGTTCAATGGCCAGCAACTGGAAGGCACGTCCCAACTTGGCCGCCTGGTCCGCGAAACACCGGCTGGACGCCGCGCGAAGCTCAAAGTCTGGCGTGACGGCAAGCCGGTGATGCTGGTGGTCACCGTTGAAGTACGCAAAACGCGGCTGGCCATGCCTAGCTTGGCCGATTCCGGCATTCTCAGTTTCCCGGCGCCCAACTGGGAATTTCCCAATCCAATGCTGGCATGGAGAAGCGGAATGATCGGCATCGAATGTGAGCCGCTCAGCCCACAACTGGCCGACTATTTCGGCGTCAAGCACGGCGTACTGGTGCGAACCGTCATTAAGAACGCTCCGGCTGAACACGCCGGCGTGAAAGCCGGCGATGTGATCACCAAAGTGGGAGACAAGCCGGTTACCTCAGCCTTTGAGCTGACTAATTACCTTCGAAATCGCACCGCGAAGACGGTTCTGCTGGGATTGACGCGCGACCACAAAGAGATCACCGTCAGCGTCACAACCGAGGAATTTTCTCCGGGGAATCAGCCCGTCAACAACGTCGCCGCCCCGCAGTAATCGCGTCACCTAGGGCTAAGCCAAGTCAGTCGCCATGACGGGCAGCCGCCGCACGCGTTTGCCCGTCAGCGCGAAGACCGCATTGAACACCGCTGGCGCCACCACCGGCAAGGCCGGCTCGCCAATGCCCGTCGGCGGCAGTATGCTCGGCACAATGTGTACCTCCATCTCCGGAGTCTCATCCATACGGAGCGTCGTGAACCTGTTGAAGTTCGCTTCCACCGCCGCGCCGTTCTTGATGGTGATCTGGCTCTTCATCGCGGCCGTCAGGCCATAGACAATCGCGCTCTCCACCTGGGCGCGGATCCCATCCGGATGCACCGGCACGCCGATATCCACCGCCGTCACAATCCTGTGGACACGAACCTGCCCTTTCTCGACGCTGACTTCCGCCACGTTCGCCGTGTAGCTGTGGAACGAATAGTGGCAGGCAATGCCGCGCGCGCGGCCCTGGGGCAGCGCCGAACCCCACCCAGCCTTCTGCGCCGCCAGTTCCAGCACGCCCCGCATACGATCCGTGTCCACGGGCGCTTCATTCTTTTCCACGCCGTGCGGGACCTTGCGGGCGCGCCCCAGCTGGCGCAAGCGGAACTCATAGGGGTCGGCGCCAGCCGCATGGGCGAGTTCGTCGATATAGCTCTCCATGACGAAGCCAATAGAGGACGCCTCCACAGATCGCCACCAGGCCCGCGGCACGCCGGACGCCGTTGGCAGGTACTCCAGCCGGTAGTTCTTCGTCATGTACGGATTCTGAAAGCTCAGCCCCAGTTCCGAGCTTTCGGGCGTTCCCGCCTTATCCCACCACTCTGAAATCGGAGTGGATGTGCTCTTGTGCTTCCAAGCCAGAATGTTGCCTTGGCTATCCACTGCCCCGCTCAGACGGTGGTACGAAGCAGGCCGGTAAAAGTCATGGGTCATATCGTCTTCCCGCGACCACACCAGTTGCACGGGGTGCGGAATGCGCTTCGCGATTTGCGCCGCTTCCACGCCAAAGTCGGCCTGATACCGGCGTCCAAAGCCGCCGCCCATCAGTGTCGTATTCACCTTCACTTTGTCCACAGGCACGCCGCAGACTTGCGCCACTGTTCCCTGAGTCAACTCGGGGCCCTGCGCCGGCGCCCACACTTCCACGCCGTCCTTGCGCACATGCACGGTGCAGTTCATGGGCTCCATGGTGGCGTGGGCCTGGAAGGGCAGCTCGTAATCGGCTTCGACCTTGTACTCCTGCGGCGCGGATGAGATCGCCGCTTCGGCGTCGCCCTGATTCACCACCACTTTCATGGGCGAATCCACCAGCCGTCGGAACTCTTTGCGGATCGATTCGCTGCTCTCGGCCGCATGCGGCCCGGAGTTCCACTCAATCTTCAGCGCTTTGCGCGCCTGCATCGCGGTGTAGGTGGAGTTCGCCACCACCGCCACGCCGCCCCACGAATGGATGTCTTCAATAGCTGGAATTTCAAAAACGTCAATGACGCCCGGAATAGCTTTCGCTTTTGTGGCATCGAAGCTGGCAACTCTGCCGCCAAACGTGGGACAGCGCTCCACCATGGCATAGACCATGCCGGGCAAACGCACGTCAATGCCGAACCTGGCCGACCCGTCCGTCTTTGAAGGAATGTCCTTACGCTGGATGGACTCCTTGCCGATGATCTCGAAATCCTCCGGCTTCTTCAACGGAACCTTCTTGAGGTCTGGCACCGGCAACTTCGCCGCATCTGCCACCAGGTCCGCATATGTCGCTGAGCGGCCGCCGGCGCTGACCACGCCATTCTTCACGCTGCAGGCCGAGGGATCGACGCTCCACCGCCGCGCCGCCGCCGAGACCAGCATCAGCCGCGCAGCCGCGCCGGCCTGACGCAGCGGCGTGAAGGATTCAGCCACGCTTCCGCTGCCGCCTGTGCCTTGATTCCCGAACAAACGGGCGTCATTGGGCGCCTGTGCCACCTTGATGCCGCGCCAATCCACGCCAAGCTCCTCGGCTAACACCATCGGCAGGGCTGTCGAAATACCCTGCCCCATCTCCGAGCGGCCAGAGAGCAGCGTCACCTGCCCGGTCTCGTCGATCCGCACCCACGATTCAAACGGGCTCACCGGCGCCTTGGGTTTCTCCGCCGGCTTATCGTTTTCACTGGTCTGGGCCGTGGCGGCCGTCGAGAAGTTGAAACCGATCAGCAGCGCCGTGCCCGCGGTGCTGGCGGATTTCAGCAAACCGCGACGGCTGAGGTCGTCTGTCTTAAACAAAGGCTGCGTCTTGGGACGTTCAATGGTCGTGCTCATCTCGCGCCTCCCTGGGCCTGCATCAGTTCACTGGCATGGAGCACCGCTTTGCGGATGCGCTGCGCCGTTCCGCAGCGGCAAATGTTGTCTGACATCGCGGCGTCTACCTGTTGCGGCGTAGGGCTGGGCGTCTTCTTGAGAAATGCGACGGCGGTCATGATTTGTCCCGACTGGCAATAGCCGCATTGCGGCGCCTGCGCCTCAATCCACGCCTCCTGCACCGGGTGAGACCGGTCCATCGACAGGCCCTCAATGGTGGTGACCCTTTTCGCCGACACGGACGAGATGGGGTAAACGCAGGAGCGGGCAGCCTCTCCATCGATGTGAACCGTGCAGGCCCCGCACGCCGCGATGCCGCAGCCGTACTTGGTTCCGGTCAGGTTCAAAGTGTCGCGCAGCACCCACAAGAGGGGCGTCTCGGGGGAAACATCCACGGTTGTGGATCTTCCGTTCAGTTCAAAGGTGACAGGCATGGAAAGGCGCTCCTATTGCGCCTCGCGTTCTCTCCAACTATAACCGGATTGAACCGGCTGCGGGCAGCGCGCTTCCGCCTACTTGGTGGAGCTTTGCGCCAGTGTCGCTATTTCCGGATGAGTGTCGCTATACTGATCCGAACGCCCGCTGAACCCAACAGACAACATGTCCCAATTACTCAGAACGAAGAGTATCGACAGTCTTGTTTCCGATTCGGAAGAGGAAGGCAAGAAGCTCAAAAGGACGTTGGGGCCCGGGAGCCTGATTTGCTTCGGCATCGGAGCGGTGATCGGCTCGGGTATTTTCACGCTGACGGGCACCGCGGCGGCTGGACAAACGCTGGCGGTGGGGAATCCCCTCTACGCGCCGGTGTTCGATCTGCTGCTGCATGGCGGAGCGGTTTCCACCCTGGGCCGCCCGGGCGCGGGACCGGCGATTACGCTGAGCTTCATTTTGGTGGCCATCGCCTGTGGCTTTGCGGCGCTTTGCTATGCGGAGATGGCGTCCATGATCCCCATTTCCGGCAGCGCATACACCTATGCGTACACCACGCTGGGCGAGATCTTTGCCTGGATCATCGGATGGGATCTCATTCTGGAGTATGCGGTTTCGAACATGTCCGTGGCGGTGGGCTTTTCGGCATACTTTAACGTCATGTGCGACTACCTGTTCGGGCGACATCTGCCGCAGTGGCTTTCCGAGCCGGCCATCGTCGACGGCAAATTGACGGGAAGCGTCTTTAATCTGCCGGCGTTGCTGGTGGTGATGGCGCTTAGCTTCATTCTGGTGCGCGGCGTCAAAGAGAGCGCCGGCGCCAACAACATCATGGTGTCCATCAAGGTCATCGCGGTGCTGGTTTTTGTATTCGGAGCGGCGCACGCCGTTCAAGTCAAGAATCTTCATCCCTTCATGCCGAATGGATTTGCGGGCGTGATGACCGGCGCGGCCATCGTCTTCTTCACTTACATCGGGTTCGACTCGGTATCCACAGCGGCCGAAGAAACGAAGAATCCGCAACGCGACATGCCCATCGGCATCATCGGAACGCTGATTGTCAGCTCACTGCTTTATGCCTCGACGGCGCTTGTCTTAACCGGCATCGTGAACTGGAAAACGCTGAACAATGCCGCGCCGGTTGCGTCGGCCCTGCACGCGATTGGAATGGATAAGTTGCGCTTCGCGGTGACTGTGGGCGCCCTGTTGGGCATGCTGTCCTCGTTGCTGGTCTATCAGTATGGCCAGGCGCGCATCTGGTTTGCGATGTCGCGCGACAGATTGCTGCCTGCCTTGTTTTCGAGGATCCACCCGAAGTTCCGGACGCCGCACGTCAGCACCTGGATTGCCGGTCTGGCGGTCGGGATTCCGGCGGGTGTCTTCGACATCGCGACCTTTGCCGACCTGGCCAACATTGGAACGCTTTTCGCTTTCGTTCTGGTTTCCATCGCCGTGTTGACCCTTCGGAAGAGTCAGCCCAACCGGCACCGTTCGTTCCGAGTGCCGTTTTCGCCGGTGACGCCGCTACTCTCCGTGGCCTGCTGCGCTTTGCTCATGCTCAGCCTGCCGCTTCTCGCTTGGGTCTGCTTTGTATTCTGGTTGGTGGTGGGCCTGGTGGTTTACTTCCTGTACAGCCGGAAACGAAGTCTCCTCTACGAGGGGTAGCGTCGTCCCCGTCAATCTTTAGGCGACTCCGCGATCAACTTCCTGTACACCTCGCGCGCGTGGTCATAGGCCTGTTTGGCCTCTCCCAACTCTCCCACCGCCGTGCGGGGCGCCTTCTGGCTCCAGCACTGATTCACCGCATCGAAGCACCACTGCGCGCTCCGTCTCGATGCCCGTACAGGCTTGCCATCCACCAGCGCAAAGACCGGGTTCGTGTGTGCGGCGGGAAGGACGCGCGCCGCAATCCAACTGCTCTCGCTCACCGGCACGTCGAACACCAGATCGTTCACCTTGCCGTCGGCGACAATCATCTTCCTTGCCGTCGCCTTGCCGTTCACCACAATTTCCACGGGGACCTCACGCGTATCTCCCACGCGGGCGCGCTCCACGTCCCAGTAGGGTTTCTCGTCATACGGTAGCTTCCGAATCTCTTCATTTGGAATCGCCGGAAGATAGGCCGCCGCCTTCAGCGTCACCTTCACGGTGCCCGGCGCCTTTAACTGGACGTCGCTTGCCGAGCCGGCTTCCGCGCCATTGACGCGGAAATCCATCAGGTGGGTCTTGCCATCGGAGACGTAACTCCGGCCAGCCTGCAGACTATCGAGCCATGCTGAGTAACTCAACTCGCCGTCAAGCTTCGCGTAGGTCCGGCCAATGCCGACGCGGCCATCGTAAATGCAGGGAAAGTCAGTCTCTCCAGCGATTCTGGTGCGGAAGCCGACGTTGAGGGTGTGATACCAGATGTTCAATTCCCAGACGTAGGGCGTGTCCACGGCGGAAATAAAATCCACTGTTCCTGGATGCGTCACGTCCACGATGTATTCGTTCGCGCCGATGCTGTCGAAGCTGGGCATGTCGTAGGTAGGCAGGTCTTTCGTTTTCACTTCCAGGCCCCACCCGGAATGCGCGAATCCGGTGATAGCCCCTTGCGCCTTCGCCCATTGGAAGATCGGCAGATCCCACGTCGGCCAGTCTTCAATGCGCTTCGTCTTCGGATAATCCTGTTCTTTAAGCTTCAGCAAAACAATGTGCCCGGCGTGGCTGGATGGGAATCCGGAGACTTCCAGGTCGTAATGCATGAGGCGGTCCGGCTTGGACAACGCGTCGTCACGGCCTGAGAAGAACTGCTTCTGGTAGTAGTAATCGGGCCCCCAGGTCAGCACGGCAGCGAGATTCAGCCGCTCACCCAGAATCTGCCGGATCATGTCGCGCGGTTCCACGCCTTCGGTCGGATTCATATAGTGCGAGCAACCGGCGGCGTGAATGTGATGATCGCCGGAATACCAACCGAACTTCCCGGGATCGATCCACCGGTCAAGTTGAAACGAAAGCTCCGCCGGGCCTGCGGCATTCACCTCAAACTCGCGGGTGTGCGGCAGGGATTCCGGACCGCCGTTGTATTCAACCGTGTAGTAGCCGGCGGGCAGGCGCACGGTTTCGCCATCGGCCCGGTAAATCTGCGGTTGAAAGAAGAAATCAGGCGCCAGTCTCTTCGATGGCAGCGGGTAGAGGCGGTTCTGCCGGTCGCGAATGGTGAAGCTCGCCATGGCCGGTTGGCCCTTCTCATCCTTAACGTGGAACGTAATCTCCCGCGCCGGCGCTATATCGAAGACGATGGTGACGTCATTGCGGAAGCCGATATCCTGGCTTCCCTGACCCACATTGAATGAGATCTTAGCCGAGCGCTGCCCGGCATCGCGGCTATAGATTTCGAGAATCTGATACTCCACCGCGAGCCCGGAGAGCCGCTTGCGGAGGGGCGGACGCTGGAAGAGCGAGATATCGGCCCACCGATCGCTTGATTCCTGGGGCGTCAGGGTGATAGGCGGGTCGGCCCTGCCGTTCGACTGAATATAGACGTTCCCACTGTTCGGGCTGACGACATTGAATTGAGCGGTGACATGAGCCTGATTGGAGACTTTGACCAGAAACAAACGGGCGCCGGCCTCGACCAGATCCGGCTTCGCCTCGCCCTGTTCCACTTTCACGCGGCTTTCGGGATTGATATCGACGGTCACCAGAACATGAGCGTCCAGGATCTTCTCAATGGCTGCGACGGCCGCGGCTTCGTCCGGCATTGCGACGGCGTCGTTGATGCGTTTAAGTTCGGAAGCGGTGAGAGGCTGGCCGAGGTAGTTGAGGGTCTCGGCCAACTGGCGGGCCTGTTGGGCCATGGGCTGCAGGGGGACAGGGGGAGGGGGGAATGCCGGGTGTTGATGCTCTTGAGCGCATAGAAGCGCGCCAGTGAGCCCGCAAAAGATTGCCAAACCGGCAAGGTTCCTCATTCGATACAACCCCCCGATGAGAATATCGCAGCACTCGGAAGGCCTGATCGTCTGGGTCGCATTCAAGGCGCCAAAGCAAGTTACGCGGACCGGGAATCACCGATTACCCGGGCCCCGGGCGCGGCTCATGTAAAACGCGGCGGCCAGCGGGAGGCGGAGGCACTGCTGGCCGTTCCAACTGGACGTAATGCTATGGCGTCTTCGCAGTCGCTGGGGCGGCAATCGTCAGCGTGGCCGAAGGCGGTGACCCACGGGTTGGGTTTCCGTCAACGGTGAAGTTGTACGGATAGTTGCCCTGAGTCGTATTCGGGCCTACAGAGCAGGTTGGCGGTCCCGAAGAGCCGTCGGAGGAAAAATTATTGCCCTGCGAACATGGCGAGGTGCGGCCGGTGAAAACCACCGTCCACTTGGTGGCGCCATTTCCCGGCAGCCACTCTACGGTCTGACCTTGGTTTGAGCAGGCGTTGTTCGGAAGCGTAGAGCAGGGAACCTGCGCTTCGGCCGTGCCCGTCCCGCCAGACCAGCTTAGGTATATCACCGCGCCTATGTCCTTCGCC
>CAJCIT010000256.1 GCA_903970405.1 Acidobacteriaceae bacterium
ACCCGACCCGGCCTTTGTGCATTCTTACCGGGAAGGCGCGTTCCGCTACGACATTCCCGCGGTTCCCGGGGCCTATGAACTACGCCTTTATTTCATTGAGACCGAGTACGGAGAAGGGAACCCACGCGGCGGCCCGGTAAACGGGCGGCTGTTCACCGTCGGTTTGAACGGTAAGCCGATCCTGGAGCTGTTCGACGCACTCTCAGAGGCGGGCGCCCCTAACCGCATTCACGTTCGGGTTTTTCGAGACGTATCGCCGGCCAACGACGGGAAACTTCATTTAGTCTTTCAACAGGCAGCCGGGGCCCCGGCCTTCCTGACCGCTTTGGAGCTTTTGCCAACCCGCCCCGGGCACGCGCGGCCCATCCGAATTGTGGCGCAAAGAAATAATGTGGCCGACAGCGAAGGCGCCCTATGGCAGGCGGACCAGTACGCCATCGGCGGTACCCAGGTAGACCGAACTACTTTCGGCAACGAGTCGCAACGCATGCTCTTCCGGGGAGAGCGCTTCGGCAATTTCGCGTATCACATACCTGTCGCCACCGGGAAATACCGGGTGCGGCTGTATTTCGCTGAAACCTACTTTGGCACCAAACTCCCCTACGCGCGGAACAACGCGGCCGGGCCAAGGATTTTTAACGTTTTCGCCAATGGCGTCGCCCTGTTGCGGAACTTCGATCTCACCACGGAGGCGGGTGGATTCGACAAGCCGCTGGTGAAAGAATTTGAAAACCTCGAACCGAACGCTCAAGGCATGATCGTCCTGGAATTCGTCCCCGTGCACAACTACGCCGAGGTGAATGCAATTGAAGTATTGCAGATGGAGTAGGCGGGGAATGCGGCTTCGATAGGATGATCGAGTGAGGCATCCCCGCAGCCAAACCCGGACATTGTTCTTGGTGGCGCTGCTGTTCGCTCCGGCCCCGCCGTTCGCGGCGGGTCAGGCCGATCCCGAGCAGGATGCCGCAGCCATCCGAAAGCTGCTGGCCGACGCTTCGGGTGTCGGTCTGCCAATCGGAGCGGCCGCACCTGCGTTCAAGCTCAAAGATCAGGACGGCCGCGAGCGCGACCTGGGATCGCTGACCGGGCCCAGGGGCTTGGTGCTGGTGTTTTTCCGCTCCGCCGACTGGTGAATGTATTGCCGGGGGCAACTGGTCCAGTTGCAGCACGATCTGCCTTTGTTCCGACGTGCGGGCTTTGGGCTCGCGGCGATCAGTTACGACAGTGCGGCGGTACTGCGCGATTTTGCCTCGCGAAAAGGGATCGCGTTCCCGCTGCTGGCGGACCACGAATCGACTGTCATCCGCGCATTCGCCGTCGCCAACCGCCGATATGCAAAGGGAACTCTTCTCGATATCGACTCAGAGCAGATCACCGACTCACCCGGAGACATCCCGGTGTACGGAGCGGCGTATCCATCGGTGTTCGTCATCGATCCCAACGGCAAACTCCTGTGGCGGTTTGTTTCGGAGACCGACGAGTTGAGGCTCACCGGAACGGCGATTCTTGAACGATCCATCGGCGCGATCGCCGGCGAGAGCCGCCGAGCCATGCCAGGCGGCCGCGTTCAGGTGTCCGTTACCGCCAGCAATACTGACGCTGCCCTGGGGAACCGGCTGTCGATCGGTCTCGAATTGAAGATGCCCCCTGGCTTCCACGTCTACGGGCGGGAGGTAGGGCGAGGCTATCGCGGCATCGAGTGGACGATGGCGCCTTCGTCGTGCTGGTACCAGGGCGATCCTGAGTACCCCAGGCCGCAATTGCAACATTTCGCCTTCGAGGAGGCGTTGTTGCCGGTCTATGCCGGCGATGTCCGCATCACACGCGAACTAGTGTTAAAGCCGGTGCTCAGCGCGGCCGAACCCTCGCTCTACCGGCTGTTCCAAAGCGTCTGCCTGGACTCGAACTCAGATGTCAAGGCCTCCGGCGCTGTCACATTCCAAGCCTGCGATGAGCGGCAATGTTACCCGCCACAAACGGTGCCCCTGGAGTGGAGGTTCCGTTTCGTGCCGCCAGACCGGGAGCGCTCGCCCCCGGAGCTCCGCCGCGAGTTCGAACAGTAGCCCGCTCGGCCGCGTGCGGCTCCGCAGTAGAATCGTCTACCAATGGCATTCATCGACGCGCATCATCACCTCTGGCGATACACCCGGAAGGACTACGCTTGGATCGGGGACCATATGCCGGGTCTCCGCCATGACTTCCTGATTCCCGAACTCACGGCAGTGACACAGGCCGCCGGCGTCACCGGCACCGTGGTGGTGCAGGCTCGCCAGACCGTGGCTGAAACCGAATGGCTGCTCGATCTTGCCGCCCATCACTCAATTTTGAAAGGTGTGGTCGGTTGGGTTCCTCTGGTCGATGCCGGGGTCGCGAAGGACCTCACGCGATACGGGGCGAATCCGAAGCTGAAGGGCGTCCGGCATGTCTTGCACGATGAACCGGACGATGCGTACATGCTTCGCGCCGATTTCAACCGCGGCATCGCCATACTGAAGCAGCATAAGCTCACCTACGACATTTTGATCTTTGAGCGGCACCTTCAGCATGCCATTGAGTTTGTGGACCGGCACCCGGGTCAGGTCTTTGTGGTGGATCACGTGGCCAAGCCTCGCATCAAGGAGAACATCCTTACACCGTGGCAGGAGCGCATGAGGGAACTGGCGAAGAGGCCTCACGTCTACTGCAAGGTGTCGGGGATGGTCACCGAGGCGGATTGGACCACCTGGACGCCGGAGAAATTGAAGCCGTATTTCGAGACCGTGCTGGGGGCGTTCGGCCCACGCCGTTTGATGTTCGGCTCCGACTGGCCTGTGGCGACGCTGGCGACGACGTATCAGCGGTGGGTGAACACGGTGAAATCCTGGATTTCGCCGCTCTCGGAGAGCGAGCGGGGCCGGATTCTGGCGGGGACCGCGATCGAGGCGTATCGGCTGCAAATTTAGCCTCATGATGAGCATGGCGGTGTCTGCGCCTGGAGTACTGATCCGGTCGTTCCCCCTCCGTACTACCATCGTTTTCGTGACGAGACGCTCTTTTCGACAGGCTGCGATTGCCGTCCTGATTTCTTGCGGGACGCTGACCGCGCAAACCGCCGCATCGCCTTGGCTAATGCCGCTGCCGGCGCATTTGGCGCTGGCGGAAGGGCCGCCGCTCGCGATTGACGGCAGCTTTCGGATTGTGGCCGCCGGGCCGGGCGCGATTGACCCGCGCGTCAAGGCGGCCGTCGAGCGGGCCGAGCAGCGTGTTTGGAGACAGACAGGCTTGCTGCGGAATGCCGATGCCAAGAGTTTCACCACTTTGACGGTGACAGTGCAGTCGCTGGATCATCCCGCTCCACAGAAACTCGGCGACAACGAACACTACACGCTGACGGTAACGGCTTCGGGCGCGAAGTTGACAGCGGACGCGCCGCTGGGAGCGTTGCGTGGGCTTGAAACGTTCTTACAACTGATTGGGCAGGTGAAAACCGGCTTCGCGGCGTCCGCAGTGACCATCGACGATGCGCCCCGGTATCCCTGGCGCGGTCTTTCACTGGACGTTTCGCGGCACTTCATTCCGCTGGCCGATGTGAAACGAACGCTGGATGGCATGGCTGCGATGAAGTTGAACGTGTTTCACTGGCATCTCTCAGACGATCAGGGCTTCCGTGTGGAATCGAAACGATTTCCGAAGCTGCAGGGTTTGGGATCGGATGGACACTATTACACGCAGGCCCAGGTGCGTGAAGCGATAGAGTATGCTCGGCTGTTAGGTATTCGCGTGGTTCCGGAGTTCGATATGCCGGGCCACGCCACCAGTTGGATGGTGGGATACCCGGAATTGGGCAGCGCGCCCGGTCCGTATACGATCACGCGAAAATTCGGCATCTTCCCGGCCGCCATGGACCCTACGCGTGAATCCACCTACGTGTTCCTCGACGGATTTCTAGCCGAGATGACGGCGCTGTTTCCGGATGAATACTTTCACGTGGGCGGCGACGAGGTGATGCCCGATCAGTGGAAAGCGAGCCCCAAGATTCAGGCTTTCATGAAGCAGCACAGCCTGCCTAGGGAGGAGGACCTGCAGGCGTATTTCAACCAGCGTCTGCAGAAGCTGGTGGCGAAGCACGGTAAGCACATGGAGGGATGGGATGAGGTGCTGCAGCCCGGCATACCGAAGGATGTGCTGATTCAATCGTGGCGCGGGCAGAAAGCGCTGGCCGAGGCGGCTCGGAAGGGGTATGAGGGCCTGTTATCGGCGGGTTATTACCTCGACCTGATGTTTCCGGCCGCCACCCACTACGCCGTGGATCCGCTGACTGGCGAAACGGCATCGCTGACTCCGGAGCAGCAGAAACGAGTTTTGGGCGGCGAGGCGGCAATGTGGGAAGAGTTGGCGGTTCCCGAGAATTTGGATGCGAAACTATGGCCCCGCCTGGCGGCCATCGCGGAGCGTTTCTGGTCGCCGGCGATGCCCGCTGCGGCGGATTCGCTTTACTCCAGGCTGAACCGCGTGTCGGTGTGGCTTGAAGAGAGTGTGGGACTTCGACAGCAGGCGGCGCTGCGAGCGATGCGGCAGCGGATTGCCAACGGCTCGCCGGTGGAACCGCTGGACACGTTCGCGGAAATGTTGGAGCCCGTAAAGGAATACAACCGCAATACAGACGGCGACTTGTACACGCAATTTACGCCCCTCAACCGGCTGGTGGATTCGATTCCGCCGGAGAGCGAGCCGGCGCGGGAGTTTAACGCCCTGGTGGATCGCTATCTGGCGAACCGATCGGGCAGCGCCGCGGCGACAGACCTGGCTGCCATTGACAATCGATTGAGCCGCTGGGCAGCCATACTGCCCTCGGTGCGGGCGATGATCGCGACCGGCCCCCTGGTGGCCGATTGCGGCCCGGTGGCTGACCGTGTGGAGAAGCTGACGGCCGCGGGGCGCCAGGCGGTGGATCGTTTGAAGTCAGGCAAAACAGGGAGCGAGCCAGGCAATACCCTGCCGACGGAATTGGCCATGAAGGACGCGCCGGCGGAGCTACTC
>CAJCIT010000257.1 GCA_903970405.1 Acidobacteriaceae bacterium
TGCCGAGTGCGTTTACTCCCAGACACTCAGTGACAATCAGGTGGGGCCGCAAACGAACGGAGGCTTCCTTGTCCCAACCAACCAGATCGTCACGCCGGCGGGAACGCAGATCAACTTCACGGGTAGACCACTGGCTGTCGCTGTCAACCCGAAACACAACACTGCCGCCGTTCTGAATACCGGTTCCGGAGAATCGAACCTCGCCACCTCGCCTATCATCATTGTGGATCTGATCGCGGGTACCGTAAAACAGCAGTTCAATCCCGGCAGCGCCAACGCCTCTTACGATGGCCTAATCTACTCGCAGGACGGAACCCGCCTCTATTTCTCGCAGGACAATGGGGTGGTGTCGATCGCCAACGTCGCCGTGGACGGCACGCTGACTCTGAACACTCAAATCAAGCTTCCCAACGCTTCCGGCGCCGTCAATAACGGAGGTTTAGCTCTTTCGGCCGATCAGAAAACGCTTTACGTCGTGTTCAACATGACCAACTCACTGGGTGTCATTGACCTGTCCAGTAATACCCTCATCAACAGAATCGCGGTGGGGAATGCGCCCAAGAGCGTCGTCGTGGTGGGCGATTTTGCCTACGTCACGAATGAGGGCGGCCGCGCCGCGATGGCTGGAGAATTTACTCGCCCCTCCGCCGGTACTCCCATCGTGGCCGACCGGCAATCCGCCGCTTCCATCACGGGCACGGTGAGCGTGGTCAATTTGTCCACTCAGACCGTCGTTCAGAACATCGCGGTTGGTTTGCACCCGACGGCGATTCTCGCCTCGAACGGTTATGTTTTCGTCGCGAACAGCAACAGCGATTCTGTTTCCGTGATCGACAGCAGGACGAACGCAGTGATTCAGACCCTTCAAATCCGGGCCTTTCCGAATGCGCCGTTCGGCAGTTCTCCGAATGGGCTCGCGATGACCGCTGAGAACCAACTGGTGGTAACCCTGGGAGCTAACAATGCGGCGGCTTTCTACCATTGGGCCAATGCGAATCTAACGTTCGCCGGCTTTGTGCCGGTAGCCTGGTACCCCTCTTCCGTGGCCATCGCCCCGGCCGAAACCCCGCAGCAAAGCGGCTCGGCCAGCGTCCCCGAGAGAATCATCGTGGCGAATACGAAAGGTACGGCAGTGGGTTCGGCTGTGCCTGTGGAAGGCTCGCCCAGCGGCAGGAATACGCGTACATTGGTGGGCAGCATCTCCATCATTCCCGTTCCCGCGCCGGCGCAGTTCACCCAGTACAGCGCCCAAGTGGCCGCCAACAATGGCTGGGCGGGCGTGAGCCAGCCGGAACCGCCCCTGCCGTTCCGTAACCATCAAATCATCCAGCATGTTTTCTACGTGATCAAAGAGAATCGCACGTACGATCAGATCCTGGGCGACGATGTGAGAGGCGATGGCGACGCGGCCCTGGTGCAGTTCGGCGCAACGGTGACTCCCAATCAGCACGCGCTCGCCGACGATTTCGTATTGTTCGATAATTTCTACGATTCGGGCGTTCTCTCCGCCGATGGTCACCAATGGACCGATCAAGCCATCGCTCCGGATTACATCGAGAAGCAGTTTACAGACTTTAACCGTAGCTACCCGTTCAACGGCGGCGACAGCCTTGCCTATTCGCCCACCGGCTTCATCTGGATGGATGCATTAGCGCAAGGCTTAAGCGTCCGCATCTATGGCGAATTTGCTTCGCAGTTCAATGGGCCCAGCCAGTTGTTCGGGAATTGGACTTCCTGGTACAACGATTCTCTGATTCTGGAAGGGAAAAAAACGGGGACGCTGCACGTGCCCGTGGGTCAGTTCCAGTCCGTGGCCGACGTGCCGTCGGTTGAGCAGCACATCAATCCAGCCTTTCCCAACTTCAACACCGGGATTCCGGATCAATACCGGCTGGATGTTTTCCTCACGGACTTTCAAGCGTACGTCAAGAACAACAATCTGCCGAATCTGATTGTGATGACGCTTTGCACGGACCACACCAGCGGCAGCAGCGCCGGATATCCGACGCCCGCCGCGCAGGTGGCCGACAACGACTTGGCGGTTGGCCGCCTGGTGGACGCCGTCAGCCACAGTCCGTACTGGTCCAGCTCCGCCATCTTTGTGGTCGAGGACGACGCCCAAGCCGGCGTCGATCACGTGGATGGACATCGCTCAACGGCGTTCATTGCGAGCCCGTACGTCCAGCGAGGTCAGGTAAATCATACCTATTACACGCAGATCAATATGGTCCGGACGATCGAGGAATTGCTGGGCCTTCCGCCGATGAACCAGCACGACCTTTTGGCGCCGGCGATGATGAACGCCTTTCAGGACTCCGCGAACTTGACTCCCTTCAGCGCAATTCCCAATCGGATTCCGTTAAACACGCTGAATCCCGCGGCGACAAGCAAGCTCGAAAAGGCCTGGCGGAACGAACTCGCGAAGTTCTTCCCTCGCGGGCCGAATCAACAGCCGGACATCGCCGATCCGAACTTGCTAAATCACGCCATCTGGTACGCCACGAAAGGCTTCTCGATTCCTTATCCGGGAGAGAGCCGGGTCCTCTTTCCTAAGGATCTGAAACCGAGAGCTGCCGACCCGGACGACCGCTGAGCGGCCACCGGCGACGCGGCGACGGTTCGTCAGCGGCTCTCCCCGCGGATTCGGAAAGTTGACTTTGGCGCGTCCTGTCACTGTAACCTATACAACACTAAAATACGTCGTTATTGAATCACCAGAGGCGAGATGCAGGTGCTTCGCAAACTCATCGGATTCGGACGTAAATCCCCGCGCGATCAATTGCGATCGGCCCAGGCCACGCTTCGCTACCATGTCATCCGCCCTCTTCGTTTGAAAACCAATACCGCCTTGCTGAACCGCGGTTGGAGAACCCCCCGTGTGGGAAGCGACAGGACGGTTTATGTTATCGGACTGTTCGGCTCCGGCCGCTGGTATATTAATAGACTCCTTTTATATAACATCGGAGAAAGGGCAAATTATTTCAGGGATACGATCAGCCTCCATCCCGGTCCGACATCCATGATTTATAGCGGCCACGCCACGATAAGGCACACTTCCCGGCTCCAGTACCCGCCGGAGATGACGAACCGGATCCTGGAGGCCGTCAGAGCGGGATTCGCCGATTTGATTTTCATCTATCGACACCCGCTCGATTCGTTGCTGACAAATTGGGTCTGGTGGCGGATGTACGTTCGCGAGAACAAAATGGTCCTTGGCATTTCGGAGGTTTATTCGAATACGGACGATCTATGTGCCGATTTGGAGCGACATTATTCTGAGTTCGAGGCTTTTGCAAAGGCGACCCTGATGTTTTTGGGCACTTACCAGGTCCGCGATTCCTGTCTTTTCAAGAGTTCGTCGAGGAAACTGAGCTTTTCCTCCAATCCGCAACACTTACACTTAGGTTTGAGGATTTCATGACCGATCCGGGAAAGGAGTTTTCCAAGGTCGTCCGGGTGATGTCGGCCGATGTCGATTTGAGCCGCTTACGTGAAGCTATGACCAAAGCGAAGCTTTATGGCTTTCTGGCTGTTAGAGAAAATGTCCCCCGGTTTAGAAAGTTTATCGATGGACTGGATGCGTTGACAAAGAGTCGAATTAAGAGCTTTGGATACGATGTCTACTGACCGGGCCGCAGCCATCAGATACGTGTGAAACTCCTGGAGACAAACAGACGCGGGCGCGCCTGCTGAGCCGCGACCGTCACGGAGCGACCGGTTGGCAGCACTGGAACAACACCGCGGTCGCTCCCTGACGGTCGCGGCTCCGTAGCGCCAGCGATTACGTCAAGCAATGCCCATGGGGGGCCGATTGCTAATCGGCCGCAGGCTGCCAGCCCGCCCCACATCGGAGAGAGTCATGATCAAAATTGCCGATCTGTTGGACCGCGATTTTTCCAGGCCCATGGAAGAGTTCGTCCAGATCGACAACGGCGATCCAGTTACCGTTTTCACCGAACTGACCGAATATATTGCGACGGACCGAATCGAGGCAGCCTACGAAAGCCTGTTCGCCGCGATGGCGGCGGCTGCGAACTTGCCGAGCGAGTCCAATGGCGTATGGATTTCGGGCATCTCCGGTTCCGGTAAGTCCTCCTTCGCAAAAAACCTGGGATATGTTCTGGCGAACCGCGACGTGCTGGGCGCACCCGCAAGTTCGCTGTTCTTGAAACAGATCCGATCCCAGCAGTCCGCCGAATCCGTTGAATTCCTCAATCGAGCGGTCCCATACGAAATCTTCGTGCTCAACGTCCCTTTGCTCCCGTCCGCGCAAAGCGGCGCGGAGCAGATCGCCGAGGCCATGTACCGGGTTCTGCTTCGCGATTTGGACTATGCGGAAGACCGCGATCTCTCAGTCGATCAGGGCCGTTCTTCAGGCAGGCTGAGCGTCAAGGAGTTCGTTTCGAAATCGTTCGATTTGTGCGGCGTCCGGCGTCCCGGGAAAGCCTTCGCTTTCATAGTGGACGAAATGGACCGATACCTCGCGTTCGATGAAGAACGCCTCGAAAGCCTGCGGGCCGTTGTTGAGCAGTTCGGCAAGGAAAGCGTTGAGCGGCTGAAGGCCGGGAAGATCCCAGGCCCGGTTTGGATCATCGTTACGGCACAGGAGACGCTGCCGGAGATTTACAATCGCCTCGCACTGGGCCGCACTGGCCTGCCTGAGCCACGAGGCCCTTTTGGACACCGGGTCCACCTGCCCGCCGCTGACATCCGCGAGGTTGCCATCCGCCGGGTTCTGCGCAAGATAGAGAGCCAGGAGTCTATCCTCCGGAGGCTGTTCCGGGAACGCGGTGCGTCGCTGATGCAGAGCGTCAAGCTGGAGCGGAGTTCCCGCCTCACTGAGTTTGACGAAGATCAATTCGTCAGGTGTTATCCTTACCTTCCGCACTTACTCGACTTGTCGCTTGACATCTTGACCGGCATCCGGCGACAACCCAACGCCTCAAGGTATCTCGGCAGCAGCAATCGCACCTTCGTCAAGCAGTGTTTTGAAATGCTGGTCTCGGACCGGATCCGGCTTGCCGATCAGCCCCTAGGCGCGCTGGTGAGCATCGACAAGATCTATGATCTGGTTGAGGGGAATATTCCGTGGGAAAAGCAGAAGGACATACTCGACATTCGCCATCGCTTCGACAACGACGTTGACTACCCTGGAATAGCATCGCGGGTGGCGAAGGCAATCTGCCTGATGGAGCTTGCCGGAACGGACCTTCCTCGCACCACGAAGAACATCGCCGCATTGCTTGTCCAACGCGTGACTGAAGCACCGCCCACGCGCGCCGCGGCGGCGATCCTTGATCGTTTGGAAGACGCGCAGTTTGTCCGTCAGACCGAGGACGGCTGGAAGCTCTATGACTTCGATGAGCTACGGCGTGCGGCGGCCACTCTGGAGCGGGTGAGGAAAGAAGTGGGAATCCTGAATCCGCGGAACCCTGGGTTGCACAATAACCTCATCCAGCGCGCCAAGAGGTTGCTTGCGCGCTCACTGAATTGGTATGTGCGGCCCTTGAACGAATTCAATGCTACTGTCAGCCGATCGCTCGAAGAAATGGTGTCCGTTCTTGACCGCATCTCCAGGAACGCCGTGGCCCTTGACCGGCTCTCCATGAATGTGGCTACCCTTGACCGCCGCGATAACCCGGATGACTCTGCTCCGCAGTTACTAGACCACCTCTCCCGAAGCATCGAAGGACTCAACCGCCTTTCGATGGATGTGGTGGCCCTTGAAGGACGATTAGCGCAATTAGAAAGGAAGAGCACCACCCTGAACCGGTCAACGCATGAGCAACCGGGCGCACGGGTGATCCGTCACGAGTCCGGCGGCGATAGAACCGCTTATGTGCTCGGGCTGTTCGGCACTGGCCGCTGGTATATCAATGAACTGATGCTGGCGAATATCGGAGAAAGGGCTAAGTACTTTAGAGATACCATCCGCCTTCATCCAGGCCCTACACCGATGATTTACAGCGGCCACTCCACAATGAAGTACGTTTCTCGCCTTCAGTATCCTCCGGAAGTAACAAGCCGTATCGTGGAATCCGTGAGGTCGGGATTCGCCGACTCGATTTTCGTCTATCGGCATCCACTCGATTCTTTGCTAACAAACTGGATCTGGTGGCGGACTCGCATTCGCGAGAACCGGATAATCGGCGGTATCTCGCAGCTCTATGGCGGCACGGATGGCCTGTGCGCCGACCTCGATGCGAATTTTCTTGACTTCAAGGCTTTTGCCGAAGGTGACCCTGACTTTTTCGCGGGCGTTCCTGGGCCGCCATTTCTATCGTTTTCGGAATTTGTCGAGGAGAGTGAGCTACATGTACAAGCTGCCACACTGACGTTGCGGCTGGAGGATTTCATGGCCGATCCACGGAAGGAGTTTTCCAAGATCGCCGCCGTGATGTCGGTGGATCTTGACTTGGACCGGTTATCGTTGGCGCCTCCCAAAACCAAACCCTCCGGCTATTTGACTGCGAGAGAGAAGGTCCCCCGATTCAGAGACCTTATCGCCGGGCTGGATGCGCTGACGAAAAGCCGGATTGAAAAACTCGGCTACACTCTGGAAGCTTGAAGGGGCTCCTCGAGTTCAAGTTCCCCCTCACTGACCATGTTCCGGTACAAGGTCAGGTCTTCCGGATTGTCGATTTCTCCCCATTGGCCATCGGTCCCAAGAGTGCCGATGTCTACTTCCTTTTCGATGAGCAGCCGGCGCAGCAATCCAGTTACATCGAGGCGATCACGCACTGTGGAATCGAGCGTACTGAGCAGCGCCTCGATGGCACTCCACCCCGGCGGCGTGAATTTCAAGAGGCCCATATACTGACCCTCGATATCCTCAATCCGCGTCGTCTTGCCGCCGATTTCGATCAAGCGGCCCGCGTCATCGATCCGAAAGGTTTCGGCATCGGCCAAAGGATCGGGGAAACGCCGGGTCCACAGGCGGCGCCACGCCCGGTCGTAAGCGATGACCAATTGTCCCGGCGCAGCGGCCAGATTCCGCACCAGTTCGCTGCGATAGAAGATGTCGCCATAGCTGACGATGACCGGCCCCGAACGCAGCCAACTGGCGGCCGTGGCAATCGACGCCACCATATTGGTTTCGGCCCATCGTTCGTTGGCGAAGTAGCAGACTCCGGGAGAATCGATAGTCTCAGGGCGATAGCCGCGCACCACGCCGATCTCGTCCACGCCTCCGCGCCGTAGCGCCGCGATCTGGCGCGCGATCAACGGCTGGCCTTCAAGCTCCACCAGGCATTTCGGACGGTCACCCAAAGGCCCCATGCGGCTGCCGCGTCCGGCTGCAAGAATGAGCCCGCGCACTCAATCCACCTCGAAAATGCGGCGGAACAATGCCACGTCGGCGGGCGAATATGGGGCGCACCGCTCAGGGTGCCACATAATCCCCGTGATCGGCCGCGACGAGTGGCGAATCGCCTTCACAACGCCGTCGCCGGCCACGGCCCAGACCTCGAGCGGCGGGCGCGAGTCGACGGCGGCAAAGCGATGATAGCTGTTGACCTCTGTCGGCTTGCCATCGATTTGGATAACCTGGCGTTGGGTCACGTGGTCTTCGACGCGCCGTAATGGAATAGCGAAACGTTGCTGAATCAATTGCATCCCGCGGCAAACTCCCAGCACCGGGAGCCCGCGCGGCTCTGCCCAGTCAAGGAGGGCCATTTCAACCGCGTCGCGTTCCGGGGCATCGCCACCCAAGGCCGCCAGATCGTTACCGCCGGTCAACACCAAACCGGCGATGCCCGCCCCCGCGCACAAAGCAAGCGCTGCCTCGGTGACGTTCGGAAGCAAAACCGGTAGAAGCCCGCAGGCAGTGAGGAATTTAGTCCATGCCTGATCCAGGCAATCGCGGCGCTCGCCATAGGCTGGAACCACCGATACCCGCTGGGTGACGGCCACCGCCTTCATGCGATGAGCAAGACCTTCTGGTTCGTGCAATCCAGGCACAGCTTCCGCGCTGTTTGCCAGTGCCGGAACAAGGTTTCGCCGGCCCCGATGACAGCGGGTATACCCAGCTCACTGGCCCGGATCGCCATGTGCGAATTGGCGCCGCCGAACTGGGTGACGAATCCGCTGATATTGCGAGTGAAGATCCAGTCGAAACCGGGGTCGGCGCTCGGTACGAAAAGAATCCGTCCGGCGAAGCTCTCCGGCGGCCCCGTGACTGAGGCCACCCGGGCGGTGACGCTCTTTCGCGTAATGAAATTGGGCTGGCTCGGGGGAAGGTGAAAGGCAAACACTTCGTCAGGCGATGCGATGATCGGCGGCAGCACCAGGTTGCCAGTGAGCGCGTGACGCGTTCTGCCCCGCGCGGCGCTCTCTATCAGGGCTTCGCGCACAGAACCGCTCTCGCTATATAAGATGCGGATGGCATCGTAGTCCAAGAAAGCGCAGTCCTCCGCCGAAAGACCATGGGCCTCGCCCAGTTGCCTGATCAAGGAGAGAGCGTCGCTCAGGCTGCGTGTGAATACGAACTTCGAGAATTCGCGGCCCTCAATGCCGCTCTTAATGAACTCGATCAAGCTCAAGACATCGATGTCCAGCTCATGTTCCTTGAGTAGTTGCTCGATGCGGCGCAACTGTTCAATCGAGAGCGCAAAGCGCGGACGCGCGGACGCCGCAGGCCGCGCGCTGGACCAGTCGAAATACAGATCGGGGGCCTCGTCGTAGCGCGGCGACAGGATGTCGTAGGTGCCAGGCCGGAGGTGGCCGTAGCGCGCCAGGAAGTCCGCCCTGGGAAGCCGCGCGAAGTCCTCCCCGATGCGCGACCCCACCGTGTCCACGCCCGCCATGAACGTGGAGGCCTCTTCGGCATTGAGAACGCCCACTTCGACGAAGGACTGAAGCAACTGAACCGCAATGAAGCCCGCTCGCGCCAGACCGGCGAACGGCAGCGTGCCATACCGTTTGCAGTCTTCGATCAGCCAGTAGATGCGGCTGATTTTGTCCACATCCGCGTTGCGGATGGCCTGAAACCGCTGCGCCAACGTGTCGATCTTGGCGCGGTCGCGCCGCCACAGCGCGGTCTCGCCATGCGTGATGCGATTGGTGAGGCGCCGTAAAGCGCCCGAAAGTTCGGCCAGGTCTTCCGCGGAAAAGCCTCGCTCGGTCAGCCTCCCCATTCGCTTTGGCAGATCCAGGGTGTAGCAGGAGAAGATGATCTCAAACTCCACCTTGTCATGAAGGTGAGGCTCTGAGAGAAGTCGATCGATGTAGTAATTCACCAGCCGGCTGGCGAGATCGCCGGGTACGTCGCGCGGTATGAATGAATTGAAGCTGACCCGCACGTCGATGTAGGGCAGTCCGTGAAAACTAACCAACAATGGAAAACTGCGAAGATTCTGGTAGCCGTAGTTGTCGCGCTGGTACGCCCAGATGGCGTCGGTGACGAGCTCGCGATAAAGCGACAACGAAAGTGGCTTGGGCCTGAGACCGATGATTTCCGCGGGGTTCCAATCCGGCATAACGCCGAATATCGCGCGGCTGCCATGCAGATAGGGATGCGGACGGCTGAGCAGCTCGACCTTGCGAGCTACTTCGGCAAGGGCGGTATCCACCTTCGCGTCCATTGACCGGCTCTGGCGGTCCACGGCGAGCGGGCGCACTTGCAACAGATAGAGTTGCCCGTCGCCGCCGATGGCGAATTCCACATCGATTGCATCGCATACCAGAAGCGTTTCCAACTCCCGGATTAGAGCGATGACCGGCGCCAGGGCGGGTGGGCAGGCGTCAGGCCGAGATTTTAGACAAAAGAAAGTCTTGAGATTGTCGCCGACGCCGGCGGTCACCCGCTCGGTCCGGCCGGAACGGTCATCGTAATTGACGATGAAGTAAGGGCCGCCGTCAGGACTGCGTGAGAAGGCCACCCCGGCCATCGCCACGCGGTCCAGCATGGGCTGCACGAAAATCTGGTCGTCGTCGCTTGCTTCATCGCTTGCGGCGGCGTTGAATGACTCAATCACCCGCTCGATGGCCTGCTTCACCGCTCGGGCGCCCTGGACGCCGAGCACGGAATCGTACCTGCCGGCTTGGGAACCACCGGCGCCGCTGTCTTCGGCCAGCGCACTGCTGCGCACAATCACTCGATCCGAACCCCATGGCGCTGCGGCGATCGCGGCCAGCGCCCGATCGGCGCCCGCGCGCCAATCACCGACGGAGAATCGAACCTGGGGCAGCACGCGTCCATGGCGCAGCAGCGGCGCCACTGCTTCCAGAGATTCAGCCTTCGTTCTGAACTTGGTGAGACGCGCCGGGCCGGCCGCATGGCCATTCCGCCTGTCGCCCGCCGCGTGGTCACCTGCCACCCCTTCTCCTGCCGACATGATCCGGTCCACCGCCGTGGCCACATCGAGCGCTCCATAATTGTCGAGAATCAGATCCGGGGCTTCGGGAGTCTCCGCCGGCACATCAAGCCCAACCACGTCGCGCACCTCGCCTCGCTGAGCCTTCGCGTAGATGCCCTTGGTATCCCGGCGGCGCAGCTCATCCATCGGGACCCGCAGGTAGATTTCGCGATACCAAGGAATGTTCTCGCGGTTCCAACGCTGCACGTCGTGAAAAAGCGAGATTGTGGCGCAGACGACATCGTTGCCTTGCTCAGCCAGCAATCGGCACAGCCGCGCGTTGCGCATCGCGGACCGCCGCCGATCGTCCGTGCTATGGCTCAGATCCTCGGCGATCGCGGAACGGAGCGCGTCGCCATCCAGGAAGGTGACCGGGCGTCCCTCGGCACGCAGCCGCCCGCACAATTCTCGGCCCAAGGTTGTCTTGCCGGCGCCGGATAACCCCGTTATCCAGAAGACGCGCCCCGGTGCGAGTTCCTGTTCGCTCTCCCGTGCGCGTTTCGCCTTTCTTACGTTTGTCAGCATCCTTTGGTAGGCGTCGTCCCTATTTCAACCGTGATACTTGCCGAATTTTCGTTAAGAATTCGTGACTCTTTTTAGCTTAGACTCCGCAACCGCGGAATCCTTTCATCAGAGGTTGTTCGGAAACCGGACTAGGGAACTTGCCTGCGGTCCTGGGGATCGACGAAGCGAGTTTACTGGTGCGGCTCGCCGATGGCCGTGAGATTTCCGTGCCGCTCCCTCCGACGCAGTCGACCAGGAGTCCGAAGCGGAAATCGATGTGTCTGATCGATCACACTACCTGGATCGATCCGCACCCCACTGGGGACCAGCCGTGATTGTGCGAAACGCGTCCGTGTATGAAAATCACCTTTTTCTGCCCGGAAAGACCGGATCTGGCCTGCCGGGAAGGCGCTTTACATGAAGCCGGTAGCGATAGCCCTGCTTGTGCAGGAAGGGCCGTACCGTTAAACTCCGGACCTGTGTCCTTCGTTCTTACCGGCCGCATGATACGTCGGCGCTATCCCGGATATACTAAATTTTCATGCTGCCCAAAGCCGCACATCTACTTCTCGCGGGTCTCGCAATATCCGTACTCAGCGCGGAGAGCACGCCCTCGAAATCGCTACTCGTTCTCTCGAAGACTGACCAAACCCTCTCGATCGTCGATCCGGTCAGCTTCAAAGTAGTCGCGCGGATGCCCTCCGGTCCCGATCCGCACGAAGTGGCTGCCTCGTCTGACGGCAAGTCTGCCTATATCTCGAACTACGGCGGCGGCCGATATAACACCATCACCGTGGTGGATCTCATCCGGCAAAAGACTGTGCGCGCTATCGATCTGGGTCCCTTACGCGGGCCTCACGGCCTGATGTATGTAGGCGGCAAAGTTTGGTTCACGGCCGAGGCCGCCAAAGTAATCGGCAGCTACGATCCCGCCACGCAGAAGATCGATTGGGTGATGGGCACCGGCCAAAATCGCACGCACATGATTTACGTCTTCGACGACCTCAAGAAGATTGTCACGTCGAATGTCAGTTCGGCCACTATGACCTTCCTTGAGAAAAGTAAAGCTGGCGGTCCCGGCTTCGGACCGGGCGGGCCACCTCCAGGAGGGCCACCGCCTGGCGGGGGACCTGGCGGACCGCCGCCAGGAATGCAGGGCGGTCCTGGCCCGGGCGGCCCACAGGGCGGACCTATGGGCACTCAGCCAGACAATTGGGATGAGACTGTGGTGCCGGTAGGCCGCGGGGCGGAAGGCTTCGATGTGTCGCCAGACGCGAAGGAACTGTGGGCGGCCAACGCCCAGGATGGAACGGTCTCCATCATCGATATTGCCGGCAAGAAAGTTGTCGATACGCTGGCCGCCAATGTGCGCGGCGCAAACCGGCTCAAATTCACGCCCGACGGCAAGCTGGTATTCATCTCGACGCTGGGCGGGCCGGACCTCGTCATCTACGATGCCGCCACGCGAGCGGAGGCGAAGCGGGTGAAGATCGGCCGTGGCGCGGCAGGCATCCAGATGACGCCGGACGGTTCGCGCGCTTTTGTCGCCTGCACTCCCGATGATTATGTGGCGGTAGTCGATTTGAAGTCGTTGGAAGTAACCGGCCACATTAACGCCGGCAAACAACCGGACGGAATGGACTGGGCCGTTCAGGGACGGTAATGGCAGCCGTGGAACAGCCGATTGACTTGTCATAATCAGCTTTGACCTCCAGGGCTTTCACACCGCTCGCTTCTCTGCCCTCGGCTGCGCTTCCCGTGTTGGACGTCGGCTGCGGGATTAACAAATACCCGGGCGCGATCGGACTCGACCGCAATCCCAACACCGCCGCCGACGTCATTGCCGATCTGGACCGCTTTCCCTTCCCTTTTGAGGACAGCTCCTTTCGCGAGGTGCGGGCGATTCACGTCATCGAACACGTGGCTGACGTTATTCGCACCATGGAGGAGTTCTGGCGGCTGCTCGCCCCTGGCGGCCGGGCGTTCATCGTGACCCCGCACTATACCGATTTCAGCTCCTTCTGCGATCCGACCCACCGCTGGCATCTAAATAGCTATTCGCTGCGGTATTTCGGTGAAGACAATGCCGGCTATGGCTACTACTCAGCCGCGCGCTTCCGTGAGATTTCCACCCGCGTGAAGTTACTAGCGTTGTGGAGGTATCTCGGCTTTGAGTTCTTGGTCAACACCTTTCCCCGCTTCCGGCGCTTCTGGGAGTTTTATCTGTGCTACGTCATTCGGGGGAAGGTGATCGAATGGACGCTCGAGGCCCGGAAACCGCCGCTCCCGTAGAGCTGTCGAATGCGAAGGCGCGAACATGGGGATGGCCGCGCCAGTGGTTCTGGCTCTTGATCGACCAGGCGCGGCAGGTTCGCCAGCGGCGTTATCTAACGCCCGATGCCGCGCTCGGCCGCCGGGGCGAGGATCTGGCGCACCGGTACTTGCGCGCTCGTGGACTCACAATCATTGGGCGGAACTTCACGCTGCCGAACCGCAGCGGGGAGATCGACATTGTGGCTCGCGACGGCGACATCACGGTATTCGTGGAAGTGAAATCGCGCGTCACCGATCGGTATGGCGCGCCCGATCGGGCCATCGGCTTCGACAAGCAAGAGCGCATCACCCGGGCTGCGGAATACTACTGCTACCGCGCCGGCATCGAGTGGGACCGCGTGCGGTTTGACGTGGTGGGTATCGTCTTTGGCGAAACGCCCAAGGTGGCGCACACCGTGGACGCGTTTTTCCTGGGAAGAACGCGATAGATCTCAGTCTCAGGAAGCGATTGTGGCAACGAGGAACTGCGCGTCTGCCCGCTAGCTAAGGCTGATATGAAAGCCGCAAGGCAGGGACAGGAAGAGGCGAGAACCCCCGCTAAGGGGGAAGTAGCGGCCAGAGGTAACATAGGCCACTGGCGAGCTTGGCAGAAAAAGGGCATTCTAGACCGACGCCGGGTTCAACACCATAATGCCGGGGTAACGCTTGAAATCATCGCCGTTACGTGTCGCAACCGCCCAGAACTCGACAAGGTTCTGCGGTACGACGCAAAGGTCAACATTTTGTAATAGCATCGGCGGCTATATTGCCGAAGACAACCCCGAAGCCGCCTTGCGAACCGTGACTGAGATTTTTCAGTATTGAGCGTCACCTCGATGCGCCGCGCCGCCCCTACCGGTCGTTCAGCCCGCCATCCACCGCCAGTACCTGACCTGTTACAAACTCCGGCCCCGTCAGGAAGAAATAGACCGCATCGGCGATCTCTTCCGGCGTTCCCGACCTTCGCATCGGCGTTGCCTCGATCATCCTCCGCGCCTCGGCAGTTCCCTCGTCGAACGCGATCACTCCGGGCGCCACTGAGTTCACCGTGATCTTCGGGGCAAAGGCCTTCGCCAGCGCTTTCGTCAGCATGATGACGCCCGCTTTCGAAGCGCAATAATGCGCGTGGTCCGCCCACGGGCGAATGCCTCCCAGCGAGCTGATATTCACAATGCGGCCGCCACCCAGTTCCAGCATCTGGCGCGCGCCCTCCTGGCAGCAGAAAAACGTGGCCTTGAGATTCACCGAGTGAATGAAATCCCAATCGTCCTCGGTAACATCCAGCGGGTTCACCTTCGTGAAGCGCGCCGCATTGTTAACCAAGGCGTTCAGCAAGCCGAAGCGCTCCCGCACTTCCGCGAACAGACGCCGGATGTCGGCCACATGCTCCAAATCGGCCTGGAAGATGGGCGCGCCGCCGCACGCGTCCGACACTTCGCGCGCTGCGCGTTCTGATTTGCCGTAGTGAATCGCCACCGAAAAGCCGCGTCGAAAAAGCTCAATGGCAATCGTCCGTCCGATGCGCTTGGCGGCGCCGGTCACCAGTACGCGCGGCTTGGCGGCGCTCGATTCCGCAGCTTGCTTCCTCAGCCGCTCCAGAGCCGATTGGAGTTGCTGTGCGATGGATGTCAAGGACACGTCGGCTGACTTTTCGAGCTGCTCGACCAACGACGGCGGAATCGACTCGCTCACGGTTCTTTTATCTCCCTCTCTCTCGCCTTTAGAGCCGCGACCGTCAGGGAGCGACCGGTTGTCGGTCCCGACGGATCGCCCGACGCCCCCTTCTGAACCGCGCGCGTAAGCAAGCGGGTGACAGCAACTACTCACTCAGCGCAGATTTTTCACACGCCCTTCAGGGAGCGACCGGTTGGCCCAGGATGCAGCGACCATCTGACTCGCCCCCTTCTGAACCGCGCGCGTCAGCAAGCGGGTGACGAGCATCGCCTTCACTCCAACCGGCCGCTCCCCTGACGGTCGTGGCTCGGCCGGCGGTTTGGAAACCGTTGCTTACTGTGCTTGGCGGCTAGAGGAGCCTCGGGGCGTCACCTTTCGACCGCCGGCCGTCCTGCGGCCAAACTGCCAGCGTGAAGCAGAAGGTGGATCCGACCCCCGGCTCCGACTCCACCCAAATGACCCCGCCCAGCCCCTCGACAATTCTCTTGCAGAAAGCCAGACCCATGCCGGTTCCGGAAGCACACTCGCCCGGGCAGCGGCTGAAAAGTCC
>CAJCIT010000258.1 GCA_903970405.1 Acidobacteriaceae bacterium
CCGGCATTCATGAGAAGGAAGTTGGGCGTTTGCCCTTTGAAATTCCGCCGTTCGCCGGATTTTCATGGGCGCCGAACGACGTCTGGAGCGTGCTGCCCGCGGCGCTGGGCCTGGCCTTTGTTTCGTCGGTGAATATTCTCATCACGTCGCGAGTGGTGGAACATTTCCGCGGCCGGCACCGGCATTTGAAGCGAACCGACGCCGACGCCGAATTGGGCGCCTACGGCATTGCGAACGTGGTGGCCGGTATGTTCGCCGCCCCAATGAGTGTGGGGATTCCCGCCCGCAGTCTGGCCAGTGTTCGCTGCGGCGGGTCCACTCGGCTCTCGAACATCATGCACGCAGTCTTCATCGTGGCGTTTCTCGGCATTGGCGGTAGCGTCATTTCGCACGTTCCCATTCCCGCGCTTGCCGGCGTGACGGCATACATCGGCATCTGTCTGCTGGAGTGGAGCACGTGGCGGCGTTTGCGGCGGATGCGCCGCATAGATTCGGCGGCCTTCTTAGTCACGTCCGTCGCGGTGCTTCTGGTGAATGCCGTCGCCGCGGTGGCCCTGGGCTGTGCGCTCTACGTGGTGCGATTTGTCTACCGGCAGTACATCCGTCCATCGACGCCGGCGGAGCAGACGGTGAAGGAAGCGGTGATGGCGAAGTAGGAGAGCCGCGTCACCCGCTTGCTTACTTTACGGGCGCGGTGATTAAGTCAGGCGCTCATTTTAACGGCTACTCACCACGCGGCTGGGTCAGCGCTCTCGGCGCGCAGCCCTCGGCTTGATCTTAACCCCCGCCGGCAAGAGTAAACCGGATAAGTCTGAGGGGCTCTCTTCTGCCTTTCCGTCCTTGATGGTTATACAGGTATTCCCTCTGAAGAGCTTCATCGTCTCGACACCCACTTAGTAGTCGAATCACAACCAATTAGGAGGTATGTGGATGTCTCAACTTAGACTCTCTTTCGTTACGCTTGCGCTCGGGTTATTCGGGCTGGCGGGCTCTTCCCTTGCATCGAATCTGACGAGCAGCAATGCGGCCGATGTGGTGGCGTCCACATCCGGCACGGCGGGCTCGGTCTACATTTCTTGGGAAAGCACTTTGACCGGCGTGGTGAATGACAACATCTCATTCTCAGGCAGTTCCTCGTGCGGCAACGGGAGTACCGGTTGTCTTGCGTCCATTCTGAACGACGGAATGTTCTCAGTCACCGGCAGTGCGGGAGTTATTGGGTCGTCCATCACGACGAGCACCGCGTACCCGCTAGCCATCAGCATGTTGAATACGCCTTCGCTGACGGGCTTGGAACTCGAGCTCAGCGGCATCATGTCCGTCACACTGACCTTGTCGGACGGCAGCACCGTGACGACCGGATCCACTAACTACGCCAGCCCGACCTTCGTGACTTTCGACTCGCCTTTGCAAATCACAACGGCCACGATCTCCTCCGGGACGACTGGCGCACTCTATGACCTTTCCTGGGGAACTGCCAATCCCGCGGATCTCCCCACGCAGCCTGGGTCGGGCGGTTCTGGTTCGAGCGCTACGCCCGAAGCTGCCTCATTCCTGCTGATGGGCGGCGGTCTGCTTCTTATGAGCCTCTGGCTAAAACGTCAACAATTCAGTTTCTAGCTTGAGCTACCAGGGAGGCGATTGTGCCGCGAGAACTGCAAACTATTCTCTGCTGTCTGGCCGGGTGCCTCACGTGCGCGGGGCTGGGAAACTCCACCACGTTGACCACTTCAGGCAGTACCGGAATCGCGGCATACACAACCTGGGAAGCTCTCTTGACGGGGACCCCGAGGGACGTTTCGGTACCGGCGGGGTCCGACAGTTACAACACCGGCTCGGGTTTCTCCATGGGCTCGGGCGCGGTCAGTTTCACGGTGGTCGGGGTGGATCCGCAACAGACCGGCGGCTACTATCTCAGTCTTTCGGGGAACGCCCTTTCAGACGGGTCCGCATCGGGTTCCCAGATGGACATCAGCCTTAATCAAGGAGAGACCGGGCTCCTCTTTCAGGTCCAGAACAATCCTGACGTCACCCAGACGCTGAGTCTGACTCTTTCGAATGGGGCCGTTCTGACAATCCCCGGATCGGTCACTTATTTCGGGGTTGCCTCGTCAACGCCGCTGGTGTGGGCCGACATTATCAGCTATAGCGGGCAGGTGGTGCTGCGAGACATCTCTTTCGGTAACGCAAATCCGGCCGACTTCGCCCAAGACGTGGATGAGCATGGCACGGCGGGGCTGGTGGCAACCGGCATCGCGATACTCTCTCGCGCCGTTCAAACCCGCTTGTCGAGGCTCCGCCGCGATACCCACATTGGACCGGACTGACTTACATTCGCTGTCACCCGCTTGCTGACGGGCGCGGTTCAGAAGGGGCCAAGGCGCGCCGCGGAGTTTGCGGCGGACTTGGCTTTTTCTGTTTCGCGGGCGGCGCCGGCGCTTCCAACTCAGGGCCGTCCCGCGTGATGTGCACGGAAAAGGTCTCAACCTTTGCTATTGCAGACCCGCTAAAGTACACGTCGGCGACCATGCCATGCTGCGTTTCAGTGCGCTGAAACTGATCGAAGACGAAATTCCCGAGCGAATAGAAAATCACTCCGTTGCGGTAATGCTCCACCTGTTCGGTGACGTGCGGATGGTGCCCCACCACCAGGGCAGCGCCGGCGTCAATGGCCCGGTGGGCGAACTCAACCTGCTTGGGGGTGGCCAGCTTCATATATTCAATCCCGTTGTGCATGGAGACGATGATGACGTCGGCTCGCTTCTTCATGTCTTGAACATCGTGTTCCATCGCCGCGGGGTCGGCCAGCGCGATCCGTTTGTCCACATCCCGCCAATTGCCGTTGGATTGATCGTAGGTATACCCGAGGAACCCGAAGCGGACGCCGCGGCGCGTCAGGACCACGCCTCGATGCGCTTTCTCTTCCGACTCAGCGCTGCCCACCGGCTCAATCCCATTGCGGCGCAAAAGGCCGATGGTGAAGGAAACGCCATAGTCGCCACAATCGCGGGCGTGGTTGTTCGCAGTTGAGGTCACGTCGACTCCGGCCAGGACCAGGCCGGCCACGGTTTCTGGATGCGCCCTGAAGATCAGGCCCGTTTCGCCCCGCGGGCCCTTGTCGGCAAACGGTGACTCCAAGTTGATAAAGGTTATGTCCGCGGAAGAGAGCAGCGGGGCCAGTTTCACAAACGGGAGCGCCGGATTCTTTGCGGCGCGGATTTGCCGGCCAACCTCGCGGCACAACATGACGTCCCCGGCGAAAAGAAGGCGATTCTTCGGTGGTTCGGGGAGCCGGGTCTGCTCCTGCGTCCGTTTCGGCGCCGTCGGACGAGAACAGGATACGGCAAGTGCAAGACCCAGAACCGCCGAGAACCGCGCAAGCCTGCCCATGGCCTCTAGTTGAGCAGACGGGATCGAATAACGTTCTTCTACGTGCCGCTCAATAGAACGCGGGCACGGGCGAAAGCGTCGCGAAACTCCTCATCCGGCCCCAGGATGGTAAGCTCTTCGTGCATCAGCCCGTAGAGCGATGAGGTTTTCAAACTCAGGTTCTGCGTGAGACCACCCGCCCGCAAAGCCAGGCATTCGGGTCCCACCCGCTCCAGCTCTATCTGCATGTCTTTGCCGGTTACCCGAAGCTTTTGCAAACCGCCGCCGAATGCGCCGCCCTCAAGAAACCGCGCTTTCAGAGGCATCCCCTTCTGCAGCCACCCTGCCAGATAAAAGGCAGAGGCCGGAGGATTTGCATCGCCGGAGGTGATCTCGACATCGGTGAA
>CAJCIT010000259.1 GCA_903970405.1 Acidobacteriaceae bacterium
AAGCGCTTTAGGCAGGGTGGAATCCGATGCCGTTCGATCTCCGGCGGAAACCACGTAAACCACAACGTCAATATTGGGAACCGTTTGGCTATTGGCTGCGGCCGCAGGCACATCGATCTCGCGAATCATCTTCTCAACAGCGTCCATGCGAGCCTCATCTCCGTGCAAGACCACCGCCTCCAGGGTCGACTCACTCCGAACTGAAATTCCCGATTCCGCAAACAGCTCACGAACGCGGCCGGCGTTTACGTATTTCAACCGCACCAACCGCACCCCCCCTGCGCTTTCCGGGGCCTTTGCAGGGCCGGCTTCCTGGGCATAGACACAACCCCCCGCCAGCAGGAGACAAATCGCCAAAGTCTTCTTCATTCCTCGCTACTCCCTTCCTTGTTTTCTGAGTCATCGCTGAGCTGCCACAGGATGACCACGTTCGGATCGGCCGTCGCGATGCGAAGCACCGCCCTGCCGTCCTCCTGCGGTTCCAAAGCTACTGTTCTGATCCCGGCAGGCAAGGTCTTCGGCAGTACTGCAACGGTGTGAGCCGAGCGCAAGCTGGTAACGCGTTTCGTCTCGACTGCCCTTGGGACCTCAGGCGCCGCCACGTGGCCGCTATCGGCCGACATCTGTGTTTGCGCGGGTGCTTGAACGGGCGCCTCTCTATGACCTAGCCACAAAACTCCAGCAGAAGCGCTAACCAGCACCGCGGCGGCCGCAGCCATCCGGTACAGACCGATCCGCGGCCGAGACGTTCGCCGCAAGACAGCTTCTCCTAAACCCTGAGAACCGCTCGTTGCCGGCGCCGCCGCCATCCCCCGAAACGCCGCCATGCTTGACGCAATCTCACTGACTTCCCCCCGGCACAACTCGCAAACGGCGAGATGCTCATCCACCGATTGCGCTTCCCTCTCAGGAAGATCGTGGCCCGCGTGAAGCGCCAGCAATTCTGAACTCGGATGATTCATCGCGTCCTCCTGTAATTGACGTCAATCCATTGCTTCAACTTCAACCGCCCGGAGGCAATCTGCGTGCGCACGGTGGATTCGGTAGTCCCCAGAATCCCAGCGGTCTCGGCGGTGGAAAGGCCTTCCAGATCGCGCAGGACAATCGCGGTCCGCTCCCGATCGCCCAGACACAGCAGGGCGCTTTCAAACATCGCCTGTCGCTCCGCTGCTTCCAAGGTCTCGGCCGGGCCGGCTTGCCGCGTGGCGACGTGTCCGGCCAGATCAAGCGCTACCAGTTTCCGCCGTTTCCGGCGTAGGTCATGGCAGATGTTCACCGTGGTCCGGTAGAGCCACGGCTCCAACGCGCGCTGCTCCTCAATCCGCGTCAGGGACCGGTGCAACCGCAAGAAGACCTCCTGCGCGGCGTCCTGAGCCTCGGCCTGGTTGAGCAACAGCCGCTGGGCGAGGCGCAAGACCAAGCTCTGGTGAGCCTGGATGAGTGCGTCAAACGATGCGCGATCGCCTGCCTTGGCGCCTCTCACCCACCGACCCAGCAGGCCATCGTCAAACATGAGTGTCGCGCCTTCACCGGCCATCAGTGCTGCCTTCTGTCTCTGTAGTGAATACGTGCGGCAGGGCGAAAACGCCGAGTGGGGCGGTGGGAAAGTTTGAAGCGAGCGAAGTGGCGCCCCGCTTACCGGCTTTCGAGGGCTGTCGCCACGGCGGCTTTCACTTCGGCCCGCTCCGCCGCCGACAACTCCAGGCGTGGTGGCCGGAGGCGGGCGAAGCCCTTCCCGACTTCCTCCTGCACAGCCTTGATCAAATGAACGAACTTAGGGACGGTATCCATGCGCAGCAGCGGCAGGAACCAGCGGTAGATCTGCATCGCGCCTGCAACATCGCCTGCGCGCGCTTTCTCAAACAGCTCCACCGACTCCTTTGGAAACGCATTGACCAGGCCGGCCACCCAACCCTCAGCGCCCACCAGAGCGGCCTCCACAATCAGGTCATCCACGCCCACCAGAATGTGCAGCGAATCGCCGATCAGCGCCCTCAGCGCGGCGATACGGCGGACGTCCGCGCTCGATTCCTTAATGGCTTGCATTTGCGGCAGTTCACGGTGCAATTCGGCCACTTGCTCCGGCAGGAAGTCCACCTGGTATGCAATGGGGTTGTTGTAGAGCATTGAGGGCAGCAGCGTGGCTTCAATCACCGCCGCGACGTGCGCCTTCATCTCACGCCAGTCGCCGACATAGACATACGGCGGCAGCACCATCAAGCCGCGGCAACCCTCCGCTTCGGCGGTGCGGGCAATCTCGACCGCCTCTTTCGTAGTGAGCGCGGAGACGGCAGAGATCACCGGCACGCGGCTGCCCACTGCGGCGACCAATGTCTTCAGCAGCGCCGCCTTCTCAGTGAGCGACAACGATCCGCCCTCGCCCAGCGATCCGCAGGCCACAATGCCCGTGCAGCCGTTATCGACAAGCCATGCGGCATGCTCGGCCAGGAAGTGGTGATCGATCTCGCCGCTTTCGGTGAAGGGGGTGGTGATGGCAGGCATGACGCCAGCCCAGATGTGGCTCATTGAGAGTCTCCAGTAACTTAATATCTTAAAGCCGTCAAGAATCTGCGCTTCATTTAAGCTCCCGCAACTCTTCCGAGCCGCGACTGGCAGGGAGCGACCGGTTGGCTAGTCCTGACGTTCCCCACATCGCCCGACAGTGGAAGCAAGTCTTGCTGGGGCAACCGGTCGCTCCCTGACGGTCGCGGCTCGGAAGGCGCGGGAAACCTGGGGACGGGATACTCGTTCAGCTAATTTAATTGTCGAAGAATCTCACGCCAGTCCTCAGTCGGAGGAATGATTCCCGAACGCGGCCAGCGCGGCAACGGTGATGGGGAAAATAGGAGGCCGGACCGACTCCGGGTCCCAGCCCAACAGATGATGAACGGCAGCTCCGCAAACACGCCCCTGGCACGGGCCCATGCCGCAACGCGTGTGCAATTTCGCTGCGCGCCAACTGTCAAAGCGTTGGAGCCTCTCAAGCGAAACATCCTCGCAGCGGCAAACAATCGTATCTGGTTTGGCGAGGGCGCGCAGCTCAGCGCGCAACGCAAAACCCTCGTCTAAGAATGCGGCGAAGCGCTGCCAACGTTCACGCTGCGGGGAAAGGCTTTCGACCGTGCGTCGATCTCCGGCAACGGCTGCGCCGGCGATTTGGCCTTCCACCAACGCCAGATCCACTCCACCCACGCCGGTGGGTTCTCCGGCGCAATAGATATGAGGTTGGCTGGTCTGCTGGCGGTCATTCACCGAGACCTTGCCCCCGTGAATCTCGCATCCCAGCAAACTGGGCAGTTCAACGTTGGGCGTCAAGCCATAGGCAATAGCCAGATAATCGCAGTCCTCCCGCCGTCGCCCCTGATGGGACACCAGCGTCACCGATTCAACGCGCCCGCCACCCGAGGCCGCCTCAACCCAGGTTCCCGTGAGATACCGCACACCCAGCACTTTCGACTGAAGGCGAGCGGCTTCGACGATCTTGCCGGGATATTGAACTAATCGCTTGCCAAACCGGCTCAGTGCGGAGAATGGCGCCTGCTCGACAACACAGACGATGCTTGCGCCGTGTTTCCGCAGATAGGCGGCCACGGCTAACAGCAGCGGCCCGGAGCCTGCCACAACAATACGCTTCGCTTCAACCCGTAGACCGCACTTCACCAGCGCCTGCAGACCGCCCGGCCCCATCACATTCGGCAAGGTCCAGCCGGCAAAGGGGAGAAACAATTCGCGTGCGCCCGTAGCCAGGATCAGGTCGCGATAGCAGACCTGCATCATGCCGTCAGGCCGTTCGACGAGCAAGGTCCGCGGCGAATCGCCCAGGCCGACAACGCGAGAGGAATAAAGCCGTTGGGCTGCAATTCCCCGCAACCGGGAGAACCAATCCCCACCGCCGGAAGCGCCGCTGGCCTGGCCGTACCCACGCCAAATCTGCCCGCCCGGAGCGGGATTGTCGTCGATGATGGTGACTTGTCTTGTGCGCGCCGCCGTGCAGGCTGCCGCAATACCGGCCGGGCCTGCGCCCACAACCACCACGTCACTCGACACATGATTCATTCAGTAGTAACCACCATGCCGTCGGCGCAAAGAACCTGACAGCTCTTCTGATGAGCGCGGCCATCGATCGAAACACGGCATTCAAAACAGATACCCATGCCGCATAGGGGCCCGCGAGGCTCGCCGTTCACCGATTGCCGGAGCTCAGTGAGGCCGGCGTTCAAGAGCGCCGCGGCCACGGTGGAACCCTGCGCCGCGGCCGTCTCGCGGCCATCGATCGTCAACCGGACAACACTCTTACCCATGAGCCACCATGCTTCTGTCCACCCGGTATGGCTCGGCGGGAATTGCCGAATGGCGTTTCAGAATTCGATCTACCAGCAGCTTCGCAGTGCCTAGCGCAGTGGTGATGCCTAGACCTTCGTGGCCAGAGGCGATGTAAACGCGCGAGTAGCCGGGGGCCATACCGATCATGGGCAATTTGTCCGGCGTTGCGGCCCGGAAACCGGTCCAAGCCCGGATGCCACTGCAAGTTGAGAGTTCGGGCATATACTCGATGGCCCGGCGCAACATGCGCGCGAGCATTGCCCCATCGATCATCGGGTCCTCGACGCCATACTGGCGCGACGAGCCGATAAGAATCTGACCCGTGCGCCGAGGTTGAACATTGAACGCAACCGAATCGGAGCTGATGCTGTGCGCACTCTTCAGGTACCCAAGCTCAATGATCTGATGCTGCACAAAGCCGGGATAGCGGTCTGTGATCAGCAGATGGCCCTTGCGCGGCTGGATGTCCAGGCCCGGAACAAAATGCCGTGCAGCTGCGCCCGTGGCATTTACAACAACACCCGCGGTGAGCGCCTCGCCATCTTCGAACGTCACCGCTCCGTCCGCCAATGAGCGCGTTCGCTTTGCGACGAACTGCAACCGCCCCGTCGCCCCCGCCGCCTCCACAAGGTAGCGCGCGACGCACGGCGCATAAACCGCGAAGTCATCGGGGACCAACAATCCACCGGCCAGACCCCGCCGCAGGTTGGGTTCGGCGCCAGCGAGTTGCTGCTCATCGAGAACCGACGCCCGAACTCCGCGCTCCCGATAGAACGCCTGCTTGCGATGAACCTCTTCCATCTCTTCGGCGTCGGCAGCAACCCATAGCGTCCCGCAGGGCAGGTATTCGCAATCGGCGGGAAGGCGCGGAGCCAACTCGTGCCACAGCGAAGCTGAGTATTGCGTGAGTTGGAACTGCGCTTCGGAATCGTCCATCACCACGATGTGGCCCATGCCGGCGGCCGTTGCGCCGCCGCCAACTACGTCCGGCTCAATCAGACAACAACTGAGCCCGCTCTCGACGCACTCCAGGGCGCAGGCGGCGCCCACAATCCCGGCCCCGACAATGGCGACGTCGAGCTGAGCCGCGAAACGGAGCGAAGTGCGGGCCGAAAAATTCAATGGCCAATCCCCCAGCAGAAAGGGTCGGCCTCATTCAAAATGAGATCGGCCACGGCATTCACATAGGCCGAGCCGGTAATGAAGGGCCGCACTTCGCCGTTGCTGACCTTGACCGTACCTTCGAAGACAGAGCCAACAATACTCTCCTGACGCCATACTTCGCCTTCCTTCAATTTGCCGTCAGCGAAGAGGCAAGCGAGTTTGGCGCTGGTTCCCGTGCCGCAGGGGGACCGGTCATAAGCCTTGCCCGGGCAGAGAACAAAATTGCGGCTATTCGCGCCCGCCTGTTGCGGTGGCCCGAAGACTTCAATATGATCGATCTCCTCGCCGCCCGCCCCGGTGACGCCTTCGCGGACGATGGCCTCTCTAATCCGCGATGTATATTCCGTGAGTTGCTCCAGATGATCGAGGGTCAGAGGGACCGGCGCGCCCTCGGATAAAAAGAACCAATTGCCTCCCCAAGCCACATCGCCGTGGACACGCCCGTAGCCTTCCACAGTGACGGCTACATTCTTCGCCAGCCGGTAGCTAGCCACGTTGCCGATGGTCACTGTCCCATTCGGGTGCATTTCAGCACTGATAGCGCCTACGGGAGTATCGATGCGATGGGTACCGGGCTCAATCCGCCCGAGATAGGCCAGCGTGGCGATGAGGCCGATGGACCCGTGTCCGCACATGTTCAAATAGCCGACATTATTGAAAAAGATAACCCCGGCTGACGATGCCGGATCGTGTGGAGGGCAAAGCAGAGCGCCCACCATTGCATCCGAACCGCGCGGCTCATTCACGACCGCGGAACGAATCCGGTCGAAGCGGGTTCGAAAGCATTCGCGCTGTGCAGCCAAATCACCAGAACCGAGATCAGGACCGCCGTCGATGATGATTCGGGTCGGCTCGCCGCCCGTGTGCGAGTCGACGACGCGGATTTTCATTTCCCATCATGGTATCGGAGCCGGATTTGCAAGCAGCGATGGCAGCGGGAATAGGAGAAAACTTAGGAAAATGGGGCGGTTTAGCCCATCCGATGCGTAAGTATATTTCGTACAACAAGTTAAATGGGTTTGCCGCGAAAACCGCAGGGCCATCGGGATTGGAATACAAAGCAAACGTCTCAGGCCTTGGCTTTCCGGCCACGGCCTACTTCTTCGCCGGGCGCGAAGCTGGTACCGTCCACTGAGCCATCGCCTTTGGTCCGCTGTTCAGTGAGCCAGCGAGGCGGCCGGCCCCGGCGGCGGGGGCGCCCCGCGGAAATTCGCTCCAGAGCGGAAATCGCTTCGTCGATGCGTCGTTTTTCGTCGTGTAAATCAGCGAGGATTTTTTCGAGATTCATTATTTGCTCTACAGCCGGCAATTTGCCGTTTCGCGCGTACCTCACGTTCAAGTGCGTGTATATTGATCAGAACGTTACGGCTTGAGCGCGTAGCGTCAAGGCTCCGCACAGTGTATCGCATTGGGCGGCCAAGGCGTTACTCGGCGGGCGTTTTGGGTGGAAAAATCTAAGGCCCGGTGCTACGGGAATTTTGGGGCCGAACGGTTCAAGTTTAGAGAAAGGCTTTGCGGGACAAATAAAGTGCGTTGCGATGGCTTTCCGACCGAAGATTACGACGCCTATGCGTTGGGAACGCTCGAATCCGACCTGGACCTCGATGTGAGGGCGCATCTCAATGAGGACTGCCAAACGTGCCTGCCGCGGGTCAAGCAAAGTTTACGATTGTGGGCGATGTTTGGGTCTGCCGTGTCGCCGGCGGCCGAGCGTCCGCGCACGGGACGGGTGCGCGTTGTCCCGCTGTTGCCAAATTCAAGCCAAACCGTCGAGCCGCACGTGCCCGCACCCGCGCTCAGAGGGTCGACTGCGTGGCGAGGCTTAGCAATCGCCGCGTCCCTGGTTTTGATTGCCGGGGCCGCAAGCTGGTTCATCGCTTCAGGGGCAGGGCGTCAACAGGGGCAACAGGAGATTGCCGCGCTGCACGCTCAAATAGATACGGCAAACCGGGATCTCCTCCGCCTCCGCAATGAGGGTTCGGCCAGCGCGGAAGCCGCCGCCAGTCTCGCGGCTCGTGAGCGTCAGGTGGCCGATTTACAGGCTCTGCTGGCGCAGCGCGAACAGCAGATTCAGGTGCTGCTTAAGACGCGCACCGGCCTGACGAACACATTGCAGGTGGCGCAGGCCAGAGCGGCTGAGGGAAATCGGATCCTTGAGGCGCTGTCTCTGCCGAATACCCGCCTGATTCCAGTGCCTGGCACCGACGTTGCGCCAGGGGCGACAGGATATGCACTGCTGGCGGAGAATAACCGCGTTGTGTTTCATGCCAACAACCTGCCTCCGCTGCCCGCCGGGCGCGTCTATCAGCTTTGGTTGATTCGCGGACCGGCGCCGCAAGTTGTCAGTGGCGGCATCTTCACGTTGACCCCAGCCCGTTCGGCGGAAGTCGAGTTCACACAAGGGTCTTTGATCCAAGGTGTTCAGGCCGTCGCCGTCACTGACGAGCCGGCCGGTGGCAGCCCCGGGCCGACGGGCCAAAAGTTCCTTGTAGGCGCCGTCAAATCATAGGCGGCGCCGTTCCCATCGACTGCATCAACCCGGCCGGTCAACGAAACAGCCAAGTCATCGCCCGTTATTCCAGGATTACCGGGTCCCAAGACTTGTCAGGGTTGAATTGTCTCATCTGAAGGGCGCGCAAGTGAGTGCCGGGGCCTAGATCCTTTTCATAGACGATGCCGTCGTTACTGATGATGAGAGTCCGAATCCCCGAGACACCATACTCTGCCGGCCACGCCACCAGCGCGAAGCCGCCGATCATCTTCCCCCCCACCACATAATCGAAGGCGCCACCGGGCGCGTCCGGCCCTTGCGACTTCAGCACTCGGAAGAAGTATCCATGGTAAGGTTCCGGCTTGACGGCCCCGGATTTCTCGGCGGAGGCATGCACGAATGCCTGCGTAACAAGACTTCCGGAACTTCCGTCGGCGTAAAGCCCGTCTTCCTTACCCGGACTACTCACCACCCTTGACGCATACTTGAGCAACGGATCTCCATCATGCGGCGCAGCGGAGTACTGCAACTGCGCTTCGGCGTAGCCGCGGCAGATTTCCATGGCGTTCATTTCATTTCTGCCGATCCGGCGCGCGAGAACCTCCACGCCGCCAGTGGCCGAATCGAACTGCCATTTTCCATTCTTGCGAACGACAGGCACCGGGAAGGGCCAGGTTTGATCGCCGATCAAGAAAGTCACCCTATCCGGGGTCCGCGAGTCCGGATCGATCTGAATCTTTTCGTGTGCGGCGCGCGCAAACTCGGCGCGGCTCTCTTTGTCTTCCGCCGGATCGCCGGATTCCACCAGATCCTTGCCCGCGGGGCCAAAGAGTAAGCGCAGGGTCGCCGTGTCATTGTGTTCCGCCGCGGTCGCGGTTGCCTGAATGAGTTCCTCGGGAGTTGCAAAGGCAAGTGGACCATCCTTCGAAGCGGCCTGAACCGCGATTGCACCGAACAAGAGTCCAACGGCGAGTAACCGCGCGATTTGCCGCCTGCCGGCTTTTCGATCGATAAAATTGTTGGTATTCATCGTAATTCCTCGGTGCTCTTCTTAGCGATGTCCCCCGCCGCCGCCATGTCCACCACCGCCACCGCCACGGCCACCCCCGCCACCGCCATGGCCACCCCCGCCACCGCCGCCGCCGCCACCACCTCTACTGGCCCCGCCGCCGCTGCTGCGGGCGGCGCCGAGACTCGAATAACCGTGGTCACTGTGTGAACTTGCGGCGCGGCCCTCCCTCACTCCGCTGAACGCGCTGCTGCTGCGTGCGCCGGCGTTCGGGGCAATTTGACGATTGCCCATTCGCTCGGCGCCCGGCTGCTGACTCGCGCCTCGCATTTGCGTTTGCGCGGCGCGCGCTTGCAGATTCTGGCGCGAGCCGGCGCCGTAGCGGTTTGAGAGCGCGGCATTTGAATACGGGACACCCTCCCGATGCGACGCGTCATGCGTCCATTGGCTTCGCCCGGTCAAGCTGGCGCTATCTCTGGAGTTGAAGTTATAGCGGTGAATAAAGTTGTTATTGACGAAAATGCCGCCGCCACGGCCACCCCAGCCGGCCTGCCAACCCCACCCGCCGCCAAAATACAGCCCCATTTGGATGCCGAAGCCCCAGCCGAAATAAACCCCTGAACCGAAGCTGGGGTAATACCAATTCGCATAGGGATAGTAAAGGGACGGTCCCCAAATGAGCGATGGATCGTATTGCGGTATGTAGATGGTCTGCGGATTCGCGGGTTCAATTTGAACGATGGGTTGGCCCGAGTCGTTCTGGTTTGTCACCGTCTCCTGGGCGTTCGAAGACAATCTCCCTGACTGCTCCGCCTTGGCTCGCATCCTCTGAACGGCGTCCATTACCTCTGCCTGTTGACTTAGGAAAGCGTTTCCAAGACTTGTGGTCCAGGTGATGTCCTGGTTCAACCTTTTGACAACGTCAGGAAAGATCGCCAGCGCCTGGATGCTCGGGTCCCAGTTTTGCTGTTGGGCGCCCTGAGTCAGGGCAGGGCCCGCGAGCGTGGGATTGCGTTGGGCCCACTGCGACAATTGAACAAGTTCAAGCGGATAGGTGGACGCCACAAGAATCTGACTCAGCAGCGGATCGGGATAAAGCGCGATCGGCGCGACAAGATTATCGAGTTGATCGGGTGACAGGGTCTGCCCAGGGGGAGGGATTGCCGGGGGCTCTTGGGCCGATAACAAGCCTTCCGGCGAAACCAGTAGCGCGGCAAGGAAACAGACTCCAGCCAGCAAGGCGCCTACTGACGAGGACAAATAGCGATAGCGTTTCAATTGATTTGACATCCTCTCGACTCGTTCACTTTCGGACAAACGCACGAAGAGTTACTTTGAGCTAAGTGAGCATGAATGGGGCCATCGTGGCCCTGACGCGTTAACGAGCGTTCTACACTCTGGAAGCTGTGCGGGACTGACGGCGACGCGTCAAGTGACGCCCGATGGTCAGCGGGGCTGGCTCACCTGCTTGCATCATTGAGTCTCTTCCCACGAGAATGACATTGGAGCCTATCTTGACCCTCGAACCGGCGGCATTATTTTCCGGAATTCTGCTTCTGTCCGCTCCTGCACCGCAGGCCGTCTCCGAATCTTCTCCGTCGTCCGGCAAATACATCAGTGCGGATCGGTCATTTGAATTGACCGTACCTCCCGGCTACGCCGTCGAGACCGGCAAAGAGAAGCCTAGCCGTTTCGTATATACCGGTCTGCCACGATGATTCGCTGGTGTGCATCGCCTATCCGCCAGGCCCTTACCAGGGAACCACTTTCGGGGACGCAGCAGTGGAAGTCACTCTGATGTCCGCGTGGCGGCGTCAGCATTTTGTTCCGATCCCTCACCTCGGCGGAATCCACGCCATCTCCTCGCTTGTAGCAGGGGCGAGTGACTCGTGGCGGCCGGAATGCTTTTCCTGCTTCAAAAAGAGTCGTTTTCGAGAAGCAGAATTGTTGGCCATGGCTTTCCCGAGTTCGGCTGAGATCGAGGGTCTGCGTATACCAGTCGTCGGTCAGATACTGCATCCGCGACTCCGTATTCAAGACCTCGTCGAGGCGCCCCTTGCTCAAGTCGAACACCAACAAGTCCCTTCCCGCGGTTCCGGCTCCGCCGGAGTCCGACTCGATAACAAGTTCGTTCGCACCTTCTCCCGTAAGATCCAGCAAGCGGATGCCCTGCAAAGAGGAATGATGGACGTTTCCAGCAGATACCGTTCCTTTACGGCCCAGGCGGCGGTTACTGCGCGGCACCTTTGAGCTAGAGACATCCACTAGCTTAGTTACACCCCGCAAGCGGCGACATTCCAAAGCTGAAGCCTGGGCCACCAAGTCTCTCAGACGTCAAGGCCCACGGCGCGCATCAGCGCCAGCGCATTGCTGCGAGTAACCACGCCCGGTTGCAGGCGGTAATCGAATTCAACGCGGCCGTCGATAATCTTGTCGTCGAAATGGACATTCGCGGCGGCGGTGGAGAGGTCATCGGCGAGGCCGGCCAGGGCCAGATCGTGGGTAGTTATGCACCCAATTGCCCCCCGTTCGAGCAGACCTTTGACGATGGCGGCCGCGCCGATGCGGCGGTCGTGAGAGTTTGTACCGCTGAGCAGTTCATCGAGCAGGAAGAGGACCGGCGGAAGCGATTCGCTGCGATCCATAATCTGACGAATGCGGGTGATTTCAGCATAGAAACGCGAGCGGCCTTCCTGGAGGGAGTCCACGGTGCGGATGGAGGCGCCGGTTTGGAGGGGAGAGAGCCGGAAGGCGCGGGCGGCAACGGGCGCACCGGCTGAGCCAAGAATGGTGTTGAGGCCGATGGCGCGGAGAAGCGTGCTCTTGCCCGACATGTTGGAGCCGCTGACGATCCACAGGCGCGGCGTGGTTAAACAGGCAGGTGTTTGACCGATGGCGACGTCGTTGGGCACGGCATGGGCGGCGGGAATCAACGGATGGGTGAGACCCTCCGCTGAAATGTGCGGATGCGAGTGGTTGAAGAGAGCGGGGAACGTCCACAGGGGGCGTTCGTAAGCGAGGCAGGCAAGGGACGAGAGAGCCTCAAACTCTCCGGCCGCGGAAAGCCAGGCGGCGATGTGCGTTCCGCTGTGGCGGCGCCAGGCTTCGAGCGCAAAGGCGAGTTGCTGGCGAATCAGCAGGATGGGCGAGGCGATGCGCATGAGGACGTGATCTGAAGAATCGAGCCATTCGGTAAGGCGTTCAAGGCGCGCGATGCGCTGAGAGGCGCGCGCTCCGGAAAGGTTGAACAAGGATTGAAGCGCGGCGAGCTTCGGAGCTTCAAAGCGCTCCTGTTCCAGGCGGGCGATTAATGTATGCAGAATGCGGAGATCGCGGGCAGGGGTCTCGACCGAACCCAGTACTTCAGTGACACCGTGACGCAGTGAGGCGATGAAGATTGCGTTAAGCGAGAGCGCGATAAGAATAGCGCTGATGGGCACGGCCTTCACGGTGAAGAAGGCGGCGACGGCGGCGACCGTGAGGATGGCCAGAACGAGACCCAACGGCGGTGCGGAGGCGGGGAATGAGACGGCGGGCGCCGTGCTCCAGGCGATCAGCGATTCAGGGTGGACTTCAGCGCGAACGTCATCGCCGAGCAGGGCAACGTCTTCACGCAGATCGAGACGGATCTTGAGTTCCCGCACGGCCGATTGGCGGTGAAGAACCTCGTCATGAGGCGCGGGCGATAGCAGCCAGGCTGCAAGCGTCTGCTCGCCGGTGGCGGTGCGGGCAATGGAGAGTAATTCAAAGAGCGAACCTTTTCCAAAGAGATCGAGGTCGGCCGCATAGATGTGGCCGGGATTCTGAAAGGCAGCGCCATCGTACCCCGCGCCGGCCCAGGCATCGTCAAGGCGCAAGAGCCCGCGCTCATAGAAGCGGAGAGCGCGGCGGGCAAGAGTCTGGCGCCGGGCAGTCCGGGCGTGCCAGACGACCAAGACCACGAATAGGAGTGCGGGCAGAAGCAATAACCAGCCGCTCAAGAGAGAGCGTCCGAAGGCCAGCCATGCGATGCAAAGGATGAAGATGGAAAGGCGTAAGTACCCGATCAGGGAAGAGCGCCGATCTAAGGATTCCAACTCCAAGCGCCGCGACGCATGGCGGTCCCGATAGGCAGCGCGCGGATCTGGGAGTGACTCCATTGAGGATATGGTGGCACGGACTTTAGTCCGTGGCTGAAAGGCGGCCGCTCCTAGATCGCATTTACATGATAGGCTTGCTCGTATGATTTTGCCCGGTGTAGCGCTGGTAGTGGTATTGGTCCTGTTGTCCGGCGTGCGGATCGCCAGAGAATATCAGCGCGCGGTGGTGTTCCGATTAGGACGCTACACCGGGTTGCGCGGCCCCGGTCGGTTCTGGCTGATTCCGCTCGGTATCGAAAACGAAACCCGCATCGACCTCCGGGTGGTCACCGCTCCTATCGAGCAGCAGGAAACCATTACGCGCGACAGCGTGACGGTGAAGGTGAACGCCGTTCTCTGGTATCGCGTCAGCGATCCGCAGAAAGCTGTTCTCAATGTGGAGAATTTCCGCGTTGCCGTTCAGCAGGTAGCGCTGACGAGCCTGCGAAACGTGATCGGCCAGCATGACTTGGACGAGGTTTTGAAGGCGCGCGACCAGATCAATAGCATATTGAGCCGGAACGTATCGGAGAATATCACTCCCTGGGGAGTCGCCGTCGAATTGCTGGAGATGAAGGACGTGGAGATTCCTCAGGACATGCAGCGCGTCATGGCCATGGAAGCGGAGGCGATGCGGGAGAAGCGCGCCCGCATCATCAAAGCGGAAGCCGAACTGGAGGCGTCCAAGAAACTGGCCGAGGCAGCGCAATTGATGGTGGGGAACCCAGCCGCGCTCGAATTGCGCCGCATGCAGATGGTGGCGGAGGTAGGCGCGGAGAACAACAGCACCACCGTGATTATGATGCCGGCCGAGTTTGTTCACATGGCAGGAAGTCTGTCAACGTTTCTGCAAGGCAAGCGTGCCCCCTCCGAGCCGGCGGCGTGAGCTCGCGCGGTCACAACGGCTTATCCTCCTCAACGATGGCGACATCCCAGGCGCCCACCGTAAGCCTTGCCGAGGGTTGAACCGGATGTCCGCCGGTCAACTCCGTGCCAGCGCCATAAGAGTAAGAAAATGTTTGAGATACACTCGAATAGTTCAAGTAGTAATGGATGCGCCGGCCGCTATTCCCGACGCCGTGCTTAACGCGGACTGTCGCCGGTAATTGCTGATCCGCGCCAGTGAGGCCCGCTTTCTGCAAGACCTCTAGTAAGAGAGTGCGTTGGATGGCGTCGCTCACCATGGTGCCTTCGTAGGTCAGCGTCCCCGAGCCAAACTGGTTGCGCGTGATGGCGGGCCAACGGCCGAAGAATGGATGGTCATAGGTGGCAAGAGTCTGGGCGTGCTCGGGCATCAGAAACTCGGCCCAGTATTCCACTTTATTGTCACTCCCAACGTGGAATGGATCGCCTTTCAGCGCCAGAGGCGTTTCGAGGTTTGAGAATTCCTGGTAGCTGAAGCCAGCCGCCGCTCGGAGCGGGCCGGGCTGGCGGACGAACCGAACCATGGAGTTTTCGTTGGCAAAGCCGCTCTTAAAGGTCATCACCACGTGGCCGCCGCCTTTGACGTAGGCCGCAATCTTCTCAAGCAGGGCGTCCTCGGCAATGTAAAGAGCCGGAACAATCAGAACTTTGTAACGCGAGAAATCGGGGTCTTCCGGGAAGACGTAATCGCAGCCGGCGTTGGCCATGTAAAGGATGCGATGGAACTGCTCAACCAGCGTGTTGTAGTTGGCGATGGGGGGAGGGAACGACCACTTCCCGCCGGCGGCGTGCGTGAAGGGCATGAAGTCGATAGCGTTGGCGGAATCGACGCTATAGAGTATCGCCACGTCGTTCTTGACCTTGAGATTCGCCAGGCGGGGGCCGAACTTTAGTAATTCGTGCGCCACCTTGGAGACTTCGGCGTAAGCCCGGTTAGGTTCGAGGTCATGCGACAGTACCCCTTTCCAATAAGTCTCCTGACCGGCGTGGATGGAGTGCCAGTGCCAGTATTCAACCATGTTGGCGCCGCTCGAAAGATGAGTGTAAACGTCCAGCCTGAGCTGGCCGTCATAAGGCGGGAACTGCCAGGCGGAGGTCCAATCGGTGCTCTGGGCATTGGTTTCGGTGACCAGGTAATTGTCATGTTTCAGTGAGCGATAGAAGTCGCCCATGGCGGCCTGCTCTTCGCCATCCATCTGATCCTGAGTGCCGTGATAAGGATTGATGGCAACCACGTCAAGCGTGCGTGCCACGCGCCATTCGTTCACGTCGCGATGCTTACCGTCTGAGAAGTCATGGGTAACGAACTGATCGGGCCGCCGGTACTCGCGGACCAGGGCGGCCTGCCAGCTTAGGTAATCTGTGACGCGTATCTGCTGCCAGCGGGACCATTCAAGTTTGTAGGCGGTGCTGGTGGCGCTGTCGCGCGTGGGAAGATCCTCCCACTTATTGACGTCTTCGCCCCAGTAATTGAGCAGCCAGGCTTTGTTCAGAGCTTGCGGGGTCCCGAACTTTTCGCGGAGATGGTTCACAAAGCCAGCAAAGACGTCGGGATTCGATGCGCCATAGGAACCGGTCTCATTATCCACTTGCCAGCCGATGACGGCGGGATTGTCGCGGTAGTGTTCCACCAGCTTGCGGATGATGCGCTGCGCGTAGAAGCGGAAGGTGGGATTATCGGTGTCCATGTTCTGACGCATGCCATAGAAGGTTGGCGCGCCGCCGAGCGGACGGGCCAGGATCTCCGGATGCGAGTGATACATCCACGTGGGGATTGAGTATGTGGGAGTGCCCATGATCACCTTGATGCCGGCCTTGCCCATGGCGTCAACCACGCGATCCATCCATTGGTATTCGAAGTGGCCGTCTTCGGGTTCCCAGAGGCTCCAGGTGGATTCGCCCATGCGAACCACGGAGATACCGGCTTCTTTCATCAAGGCGACGTCTTTTTCGAGACGCTCATACGGCATGTACTCGTGATAGTAAGCGGCGCCGTAAAGGACCTGGGGGAACGGAGGGCGGATCGTGTCATCAGCCGGAGCGATTAGGGGCAACACCGCGAGCAGGAGCACGGCTCGTGAAAGCGTTTGCATAACGATTGGCAGGATATCAAGTTTTTACATTGGGGCTTTCCGTTGGTTAGTGCCGGACTGAGAGACCTTGTATGATGTAGGGCGCATGAAAAAATACCTTGTTCTTTATCAATCGGACGGGGCCTTGAGCGGTATCTCCGTCTCTGAAATGTTGGCGAAGTCGACGCCTGAGCAGTTGGCGGCAGGAATGGCGGCTTGGCGAACCTGGCATGAGAAGTGCGGAAGCTCTTGTCTGGACCTGGGCGCACCTCTTGAGAAGTCAACAACCGTGGCGGGAGGGTCGGCGAGTTCGGGCAAGACCACGATCACCGGCTCTTCGCTGACGCGGGCGGGTTCGATGGAAGAGGCTGGGACGCTTATGAAGGATCACCCGCACTTCCATATGCCGGGAGCGTCGGTTCAGATACTCGAGTGCGTGGCGATACCGGGGATGTGAAGCGGCGCCTCGCATCCTGTTCCGGCGAAAGCCAATCAACCCGGCGAAACCCGATCCAGGTGAATTGGCGCTGCACTGCTCTGAAAGCTCCGTAGCCTGGTCAGCAGGATATCCAGATCGACGAACTGCTGGCTCGAATCGACGTCTGCCTCATCCAGCGCCGCCACGCACTCGGCATCGATGGCGTGCGGGGCATCCTTTTTCAGAATGTCGAAAACTCTCTCCCTGGGTAAGCTATCGCGGTAGGGCCGCTTCGCGGTGAGCGCATCGTAGATATCGGCCACCACCAGAATGCGCGCTTCACGCGGAAGCTTTTCGCCCGTTAATCCTCGGAAGTACCCGCTGCCGTCCAATTTTTCGTGGTGCGACGCCGCCACGTTGCTCATTTCGCCGAAGCCGGGAATGGCGTTGAGAATCTTCCACGTGTAGAAGGGATGACGGCGCATCGCCGCCCATTCCGTGGCGTCCAGTTTCCCCGGCTTCTCGAGAATCGAGTTCGAAACCGAGAGCTTGCCGAGATCGTGCAGCAGCGCTGCCTGTCTGAGGAAAATGGTTCGCTCCGCGGGCATTCCCAACGTTTGGCCGATGGCTACAGCGGCGTTTGCTACACCCAGCGAATGATTAAATGTGAAGGGCGACTTCGCGTCCACGATTTGTGAGAACGCCAGGCAAATGGCGTCGAACCCGCGCAGACCCCGTTCCAGCCTGCGCGGCCGCGGTTCCATCGTGAGCACTGTTTCAAAGGCCGCATTCCCTTCCGCCCCGCGCCAAAGCGCCCCTCGCTTCTCCAGCGATTCGCACGCCTTCACCAAATCCGGCTCGAACCATGTCCCCTTTCTCTTCCGCACGACATCCAGCCACGACCTACCCCCGCCGGCCGCGCGGAACACCTCAATAGTTTGCGCCAGCAGCATGATGCGCGAAAAGAGCGGTATTTTGTCGCCACGCAAGCCATCCGGAAGGCCGCGCCCGTCCCAGTGTTCATCCAGAGCCAGGATTCCGGCGGCCGTTGCCGAACCAAGACCCATCAGCCGGGCCATGGTGGCGCCTCGCTCACAACGGATCTTTGTGACTTCCCAGGAGTGCCGCTTTTGCCGCAGGGCCAGCCGGACCAGCAGACGGCATCGTTCTAGAAACGACTTGCCGCGTCCGACATGGGTCAGCACATACTCCAGCGTCTCCCGCCCGAAGTTCGTCAAGTCCGTGATCTTCACGTCGTGTTTAGCCTTCAATTCATCGGATCCCAAGGCATGAAACAACGTCGACGCATTTGCCGAACAGCCGCAATCCTTCAACAACAATGCATAGAAGAGATCTGTGCGGGTCTCATCGGAAAGGCCAATCTCCTCGGCCATCCGCATCCCCAGGAGACACGCCCGCACCGAATGCCCGACCGGCTGTCCCGTTGAAAGATCCAGGGCATGCGAAAGAGCTGAGACAATGATGCCGAGCCGGCTTTCGCCGAGATCCAATGGGTTGGTGCGGTCGTCGTTTCTCGCCCGTTCGGGCGCGTGCCACACGGGTAACTCGGCCTGATCGAAGGACGCGCGCTCCACAACGAACTAATCGGCTCAGTGTGGATGGCAATTCAAGAGGTAGGCGGGGAATAGAGTCTTAAACCCGCTTAAGAGATGGGGACTAGGCCGGGAGTAACTGCGAACTTCGGTGACAGCAGTTGTCTGGACCGCAATCTGGACCGTAAAGAGGGGTGTCATGCTCCCGAATGCTAGCCGCTACGCTTCTTCGTGCGTGCAGCACATTCGGCAAAGAAATTCCTCCGCTGGGCGGCTCTTACCAGCTACAAATTCATCGTGGCTCGCCCGGATTGTCTCACGGATCTTCGGGTCACGGATGTCACGTTCGTCCTGTTGCTCATCGGGTGAGAGCTTCGGGCTAATGTTGATCACGCGGCCAGACACGCTAAACTCAACCCGGTCTCCGGGCTTGATGCCAGCCTGCCGGCGAATGCTCTTCGGGACGGTGATTTCGGTTTTCGGTTTGAGGATGACGGTCATAGCCTTGTTTGAGTAACTGCACCGGGGATCTGCCTGGGCTTGCGTCCGAAAGAGAACCCAGCCTTCAGTCTAGATCAAGAGGGTATACATTGAAGCGTCAAGCCGAACGCCATCCCCTTTCCTTTCGGGCCTGAGGCTGGTGCGGCTTTCGAAGGTCAATCCTTCAGCAACTGCCGCGCGATCACCAATCGCTGAATCTCACTGGTCCCTTCGCCGATCGTGCAGAGCTTTACATCGCGATAGAACTTTTCCACCGGATAGTCCTTGATGAACCCGTATCCGCCGTGGATCTGCACTGCCTCATCCGCCACCTTTACGGCTGCCTCGGACGCGAAGAGCTTGGCCATGGACGATTCCTTCGTGACCCGCAAACCCGCGTCTTTCATTGCGCCGGCGCGATAAACCAATAGGCGCGAGGCTTCAATGGACGTCGCCATGTCCGCGAGTTTGTGTTGGATGGCCTGGAACTCAGAGATGAAGCGGCCGAACTGCTTGCGCTGTTTCGAATAATGAAGCGCCGCTTCGTAGGCGCCCTGGGCAAGACCTACTGAGAGCGCGGCGATGGAAATGCGGCCGCCGTCGAGAATGCGCAGGCTATCCACGAAGCCTTCACCCGGCTTGCCGAGCAGTTGCGATTCCGGCAACGCGCAATCGGAGAAGAGAACTTCGCCCGTGTCGCTGGAACGCATGCCGAGCTTGTTCTCCTTCTTTCCCACACGGAAGCCGGGAGTCCCCGATTCGAGGATAAAGGCGGAGACGCCGTGGTGCGAGGCAGCGCGGTCAGTCAGCGCCATAGCGACACAGACCTGGGCATGGTGGGCGTTGGTGGTGAAGGTTTTGCCGCCATTCAACACCCAGGCGCCGCTGCGATGAACGGCGGTGGTGCGCGTGCCGCCGGCGTCGGAACCAGCCTCCGGCTCAGTAAGAGACCAACATCCGATCCATTCGCCGGTAGTGAGCTTGGAAAGATACTTCTGCTTCTGGTCCTCTGTGCCCGCGAGATAAATGTGATTCGAGCAGAGCGAATTGTGTGCGGCGACGATAAGGGCGAAGCTGGGATCGACGCGCGCCAGTTCCTCGATAATCACCGAATAATCGATGTAGCCGAGATCGGATCCCCCGTATTCTTCGGGGAAAATGGCGCCCAGCAGGCCGAGCTCGCCGGCCTTTTTGACGGCTTCCAGCGGGAAGGTCTGCGCCTCGTCCCACTCCAGTACGTGCGGTCCCAACTCGCGTTCCGCAAAGTCGCGAACCATTTTTCGGAGCTGGACCTGCTCCTGAGTCAGTTCGAAGTCCATGGTTAGCCAGTGAAGCCGGAGGTCCGGTTAGACGATTTCCTCTTTCTGGGAATCCCAGCGCAAGGTTCGCTTCAAGCGGTAACTATCTACGGACATCCGACAGGCGATGGAAACACGGTAACCCAATTCGAACGGGCAATTGGTCTCTTTACCGGTGCGGATGCAGTCCAGAAAATTCTGCATATGGGCGCGGGGCGGCGTCTGGGTTTGGCCCGTGAGCGCGGGCGCGCCGGGGCGGTTGACCGGTTCCGGGGAGTACTTGATCTGCTGGCCTTTGAAAATGGCGCCGTCCGTGCCCAGCACCTGCTCAGTGACGCCTGGGCTCGCGTTGCCGAAACCGGAGACCCAACTGAAGAGAATCTCTTCAGGCTGCTCCATGGCGACGTTCATGGTGTCAGGCACTTCGCGGCCGTCTTTCCACAGATAGAGGCCGCCGGTCATGGTAACGGCGCTCGGAATTTGAAGGCCCAGGACTTTGTACCAGAAGGAGACCTGGTGGCACATATTCTCATAGACGTTGCCCCCTGAGTAGTCCCAGAAGAAGCGCCAGTTGCGGTAGCGGTTGGGATCGAAGGGCACCTTGGGGGCTTCGCCGAGGAATCTGTTCCAGAGAATGTTGTCGGGGTTCATCGACGCATTCACGGGACGCGACCATTGCGGTTTGCCGTGAGGCGTGTTGCGATACATCATCGCATCGATGGCCGTGATCTTGCCCACCTTGTCGTCCTTCAGGAATTCCGAGGCGTCGGTGACCTGGCCGAGCGAGCAGCTTTGATGACCCACCTGGACAGTTTGTTTGCCCTTGACGGGCAGGTAGGCGGCGCGCATGCGCTTGGCGTGGTCCACGTTGAAGGCCATTGTCTTTTCCTGGTAGACATGCTTGCCGGCTTTGATGGAATCGACGAAGTGTTCGCAGTGGAGGTGCTGAGGCGTTGCAATCAAGACGGCGTCGATCGATTTGTCTTCGAGCATCGCGTGGTGGTCAAAGTAGGTCTTTACGCCGGGAAGGCGAGACTTGGCGATTTCCAGTTGCTCGGTATAGATGTCGGTGACGGCGGCGAATTCAGTGTTCGGGCAACCAACGGCTTCCTGGGCAATTTGCGCGCCGCGATCGCCGTAGCCGATGATGCCGAGCCGGATGCGATCGTTCGCGCCGAGGACGTTGCGAGGGACCGCCGCGAGAGTGCCGAGGCTCGAGGCTACCTGACCCAGAAAAGCGCGTCGGGAGTTGTTCATAAAGGCTATCTAGATGATGCCAGACGGGAGTTTTTTACGGCAATGCGCAGTCGCACTCACGCCATCGGAGCCGCGACCGTCGGGGAGCGACCGGTTGCGCCGGGCCCTTTCCCGCCAATTTTCACGGCATCTGGGAGGTGCTGAGGGTGCGCCGCGCATCGATAAGATTAGTGAAAGTTGAAGGTGCGGTGGAACCCGGTGGAACCTTAGATACCAGCGGCCCGTCCGTCAGCAGTTGCGGCCCGTGTTCCCGCCGAATGTTTGAAACTATGAAATCCACCTATCGAAATCTGTTGTTTACTTCGCTTCTGGCTTGCGTGGCGCCGATGGGATTCACCCAAGCCGCGGCGAGCGACGATCTGAACTTTCGCATTCCGCCTGTGACGACGTCCATAGGAGTACAGGACGTGCACATTGCCATTGTGGCGTCGGGCAGCGTGGCGCGGATTGGAACGGACAAGGGGCAGGATCTGTTTCAGGTTAATGTCAATGCGGACCTGGGGGACTTGCAGCGGAACCTGGCGCCGTTCTTGAAGGCCGAGATCGACCGTGACGATAGGTGTGGCGACCGCATTTCGCTACAGGATGCGATGTTTGTTCCGGCCGCGCCGGCGGGATTACTGACTGTGCGTATTCACTATGAACGGTACGCCTGCGCCAAGGCGCTGGGCAAACAGATCGTAAAGCGGCTGGTGGGTGGGAACGCGACTATAGAGGTGAAGCTGACGCCCCAAGTGGAGGATCACGAGGCCGTGAAGTTGGCGGCGGAGGTCACCGTGAAGGACGCCGACGGCTCACTGGGCGAATTGTTGCGTTCGAGCGATTTCGGGCAGCAGCTTCGCGAAAGGATTGCGGCGTCGGTCCAGAAGGCGATTAGCAAGGTTACCGAGAAGAATGCACCTTTGCCCCCAGCGCTGCGGGAGATGGCGAGGCTTGACGAGGCGCGATTCGCGGATGGGGGCGGCGGAGTGCTCACGCTGCAACTGCGGGGCACCATCCGCCTTTCCATGGCTCAGATGAAGGGCGCCTTGGGCGCGGCGGCCGGCATTTCGGCTAAAGGGGCGCGATGACGGCAGGGACTCCGCCGGTTCGCTACACTGGAAGTTCCGGCCGTTTGTTGCGGAGACACTCGCAGGAGCGGCTTGGTACTTCAAGAGATTCATTCCGGAGATTTGTGATGGCAGATTCAAAGACCGTGGCGGCCCACGCCAGTTCCGCATCGATTCAGCAGAAAACCACCGGCTTGTATGCGGCGGAGTATATTGGCAGCGGCACGTTCCGGATTTCGAAGCCAAAGCGTCAAAGCCGTAAGCGCCGCCAGTCCGCCTTAAAGGGCACCACGCGCGGCGCTCGCAAGTAAAACTGACGGACAATCGGCTCGTAGACACCAATCTCCCGGTCGGGGAAGCGGTCGCTTAGGTAGATGCGGGGAAGTCCCTCGAGAGCATGTGCCCGTAAGCGCCTGATTCTAAGAGAGTCGACTGCGGTCGCTCCCTGACGGTCGCGGCTCAGTAGGCGTGTGCGGCCGCTACTTCCCGGCTTTTGAAGAACTATTTGCGACATGGATCACGTTGAATAACGGTCTTGGTACTGAGGCTTCGCAACCGAACCCCAAACTTACCTCGCTTTCCTTTTCAAGCACTTAGAGACCCCCTCTAGTATTGGTCCTAGCCCTCTGACCGGCTTTGGATAGCCCGCACCCGATTCGTGTACTAGTATTGCTTAGGCCCATAAGTCATTTAGATCTATTTAGTTACGAGCAATTTGCTGTTAGTCTCAAGTGTGCCCGAGCAGCACCAAGGCCAAAAGCAATGCAGACGAAAACAATAGTTCGAACCTCGATCCAAGTAATACTCGGCCTATCGCTTGCCGCAAATATCCTGAGCGCCGGAACCCTTGGTGTTGCGCAGGGATATAACCTTTTTGTTTTCAATAACCTCAATATGAACATCGACGTCACTGGATCAGTGGCCTACGGTGGTCAGTTCACTGGCGGCATGACGGTGGGTAGCAATCTTACGGGCGGCGTTTCCCTGGTTGGAGATGGAACCAGCAACAGTAATGTCCTGGGGTCTGGAGCCAGCATTAACGTTGACGGCGGATCTCAAACCTACCTCAAAGGGTATAGCAATTCCAGTCCGGCGCCCGGCGTCAACCTGAACTCGGGCACGTACGTGACCACTAACCCAATCAGCGGAGGTATCGCCGCTTCGAAAAGTGGCTTCCTTACGCTGGCGACGACGCTGAACGGGGACGGCACTGGCACGGGAGCATCCGGCGCCATCAACACGACGGGCAATTCCTGCACAATCTGCGTGGTGAACCTGACCAACCTTGGAAATCTGGCATCCATCAATTTCAATAGCAACCAGACGTTGATCATCGATATTACCGGTACCAGCGCCGCTGACACGACCCTGGGTTCGGTTCAATACACCGTGAACGGAAACTTCCTCGGCGAGACCAGCAACGCCGCCGCCAACATCCTCTTCAACTTCGGTACCGATTCGGCAGTTACCTTGAACGGACAGCTATACGGTTCGATACTGGCGCCGGATGCGACCGTAACCGGGTCCGGAACCATCGTGGATGGCGAGATAATCGCAAACAACGTGACCGGACTCGGAGAAACGCACAATAACTCAGTCTTCGCGGGAAATCTTCCAAGCGTCGGCTCGACGCCCGAGCCCGCCACAATCACGCTGTTGGGCGGAGCATTGCTCGGTTTGGGCTTGTTAGGCCGCCGATTCCGCGCAAAGCAGTAGGTTCAAACCCAAGGCGTCTCACCTTGAGTGAGTTTCTGCCTTGGCTCCGCGACCTCGGGGTCAAGCCACAGCTTCCGGTTGATTAACCGCCGGTCGTCGCCCCAGCGCCGAATGCACCGTCCCTCTCATTCCCAGGCTGAATCCTAGGCCTGGAGTTTCTGCATTTCCAAACACAGAAAATGAAGTCTGCGCCACCAATAGCGCGCAGGTGCTTGGTGGCATAGGCTTTAGCCTGTGAATCCCAAGCTGAAGCCTGGGGCTTGGGCCACCAGCCGCACTTATGCCTCTAAGTCAGGGCAAGAAAGGCGACTGGTGCTTCGATTGCTAGACAGAGAGCGAGACAACGGGGAACATTCCACCGGCCCTCCTCGTATTCCTCGAAGAACTCGCGCACAAGTGCCAATGAGCAGCCGGTGCGCTTTTAAAGGCGAAAACTCTGAGAGCATGACCAGCGATTACGCCATTGAGACAGACGGTCTCCAGAAAATCTATCGGACCCGGTTCACCGGCAGAGCATTCACGGCCGTGGCCGGGCTGACACTGCGCGTGCCAATTGGCTCAAAGTTCGGTCTGTTAGGCGCGAACGGAGCAGGGAAGACCACTTTCGTCAAAATGCTGCTGTCGGCGGTGCGGCCGACGGCGGGGCGCGCGTCCTTGTTCGGGCGCGATGCGCAAGAAGAGGAATCGCGGCGGCCAGTCGGCTACCTGCCCGAGAACCACCGCTTCCCCACGTACTTCACGGGTGCCGGAATGCTTGACTTCTATGGCGCTCTCTCGGGTATGAGTGCCGCGGACCGGAAGCGGCGCATTGTGGAACTGCTCGAACTGGTGGGCCTTGAAACCTGGGGCGACGTCCGGATCAAGAAGTATTCCAAGGGGATGCTGCAACGCCTGGGTTTGGCTCAGGCGTTGATGCACAAGCCGCGGTTGCTGGTGCTCGATGAGCCGACTGACGGCGTGGATCCCGCCGGGCGGCGCCATATCCGCGACATTCTGAACGGTCTGACCGGCGCCGGCGTGACGATCTTTCTGAATTCCCATCTGCTCAGCGAAGTGGAGACGTTCTGCGATTATGTCGCCATCCTGCGGCAAGGGCATCTCGCGCTGGAAGGCAAGATGTCAAGCCTGCTGACCAAGCAGGGCGTGGTCATTACCGTGCGTGACGTGAACGAACAGGCCCAACGCCTGATTGCCGGCATGGCCTCAACCACGCGCGTCGTTGAAGACGCCGTGGAGTTCACTGTTCCCACGCCGCTTGAAGCAAACCGGTCGATCGACGTATTGCGGGCAGCCGGCGCGACTATTTATTCGGTGATTCCCACCACCAGTTCTCTCGAAGACATTTTTATCGAAATCACCGGTTCGTCGCGCAACGCCGGAGCGCGGGGCGAGATTCCGGGTGCGGAGGAGACGGTGGCGGCAGCGGCGATGTCGGGGGTGCATCAATGAGCACAGAATCCCAAGTTCTTCGGCCGCCGCTCACTGCCGCCGGATCTCAGCCGATACACTTGAGCACCTCGCCGCTGCAAGTTTTCCTGGCCTTGATCTGGGACACCGTTCAGGAAGCCAGGGCGCGGTGGCTCTTCTGGGGGCTGTTCGGACTTTCGACCCTGCTGATTCTGTTCTTCCTTTTCATTCTAAAGATTGACGTGGTTCAGGGCGCCATTTCCTTTATGGGTTTGCCGGCCGGCGCCGGCCGGACTGTCTTCAGCATTGAGAAGTTCGTTCGCAGCGCATACATGTTCGTCGCCATATTCCTGTACGTCTGGGGCACGTTCCTCGCGATCTTCGCCTCGGCCGGCTTGATACCGAGCGTGCTGGAGCCGGGGCGGATCGGACTGCTGCTTTCGAAGCCCGTGAGCCGGCCGATGTTGCTGCTGGGCCGCTACGCGGGGACGCTGCTGGTGGTGGCGCTCAACAACACTTATCTGATCGCCTCCATCTACCTGATCATCGGATGGAAGACGGACATCTGGTATCACAGCTTTCTATACGCCATCCCTCTGGCCACGTTCAACTTCGCCGTCATCTTGACGGTGGTGGTACTGATCGGCGTGCTCAGTGAGAGTGCGGCGCTTTCGCTGATGGTGGCTGTGGCGCTGATGTTTATCAGCTCACTGCTGGCGCAGCGTCAGATTGTCGTGAACCTCCTGAATTCGGAATGGTCTCGCCAGTTGTGGCAGGCGCTGTACTGGATTATTCCGAAGACGTGGGAACTGGGGAAGGTCATGCGCGATCTGATTCTGCGGGAAGACCCTGCCTATTGGATCGCGCCCCTTTGGACATCGGCGGCGTTCGGAGTGGCTGTGTTTCTGGGCGCCGTTGCCCGGTTTCAGCGGAAGGACTATTAGGATAGCTGGGCCTCCTTGCGCGGCGCACGCTTCTGAACCGTTCGCGTAGCAAGCGGACCATGATCCGACCGTTCCAAAATGAGCATGGAGGAGCGGACACCATGATGACCAGCGACGACACGCTGTGGGCAGCGCCCCAATGCCATCGCTGCTCTCTGCGAACATGGAGGAGGAGGAACCTGTTGCGCGGTGTTGGTATTACTCTTCTGTTCCTGTGGCTGCTGAGCGTCGCCTCTTGCGGGCGGGATGGGTCGAAGGGCGTGTATTTCGATGCGGCGTTTGGGCCGCTGATCCCGCCCGGTTCAACGATGCTGGCCGGAGTACGGCTGGACAAAATTCGCGCCGCGCCCCTCTACAAAAAGTATCAGGACCAGCTCCCGCTGGGGATGCTAGACCAGTTCAAGGAAAAGACCGGTCTCGATCCCAGGCGCGATGTCTGGGAGATGGTGTTCGCTCAAACGCCGGATGACTTCATGGCCTTCGCGCGCGGACATTTTGCGGTTGGCGACTTGGAGCGGAAGCTGGACCCGTCGGGAAAGAACCGCGTCTCATATAAGGGCCACGCCCTGATCGGCGAACAGCGATATGCGGTGACCTTTCTGAACACCGGCATGGCGGCCGCGGGACGGTTGTCTTCACTGAAATCGATGATCGACCGTCGCAACGATGCGGCCTCCATGCCGTCAGCGCTGGCATCCCGGATCACGGCCATACCAGTGGATGCTCAACTGTGGCTGGTCGATTCCGAGGGCTTGCCGCGCTTCGACTTGCTCACGCAGCGAGACGATGTGGGTTCAATCGTTTCGAATTTTGCGGATTATGTGAGCGGCGCTTCCATGTCAGTGCACCTCGATGAGGGTATCCGGTATGAGGCCGTCATCGATTGCAAATCAGACGAAGGAGTGAAGCGGCTGAAGGATGCCTTGCGCGGGGTCATCGGCTTCGCCCGGCTCTCAACGAAGAGCGATCAGCAGGACCTGCTGAGGCTCTATGACGCCGTCACCGTGACCCCGGAGCAGAGGAGGGTGCGCGTGACGGCGGCGGTGAGTGCGGAACTGGTCCCGAAACTGGTATCGCTGTTTGAACAATTGCGGGGTGAGGGGATTCAGCGGCGTTTGGCGCCCGGAGCGGTCACGCGGTAACGCTGGCCTGGTCGCGTAGCGCAGGCACCTCACTTGGAGTTGGCCAGCGCCTCGGAGGTGTCGTCGGCGCGTCCGCCCGTTTGTTCCTCGCGCTCGCGGACAGACAGGAGCCACGCTCGATGGCGCTCAATGTCCTTGATTCGCGCCCCCGACATGTAGAAGCGGGACTTGCAATCGCGGCAGCGATAGGGAACCTGTCCGAACGGCCGCATGAAGAGGTCCCGAAGGTTGCGCTTTTTGGAGGGACTGATATTGACAGAATCGCAGATGGGGCACATGGTACTGCCGATAGTATCGGCTGGTAATGCGGCGGAGGCAAGAGTAGCTGTCGTTTTCTGGCAAAGCGGCCTGTGTTTTACTAGTGTTAAGGCTGATAACAAGTATTATGTAAACTTCTTGCAACCGAATACGCGCGTATTTGCGGATCCCAGAAAGATGCTCAAACAGCGATAATGGGGTCGGTTCTTCCGTGTCTACTTCTCCCAATGACCTCCGTGGCCCCCTAGCCATCAGGCGCCTGGAGCTACTCACAGCCGAGCTCGAAGCGTCCCAGGAAGAAGCCCATAGACTATCCCGCGCAGTTTCGCACAACCTGTCCACGCCGCTTACCAGCACTCGTTGGCTGCTCGAAGCGTTGCGCGATCGCTCGGGCCCTGCGCTCGATGATGACGGGATCAGGCTGATCGAGGCCGCGCTGAAGAATCTGGACGAGATGGTTGGCATGCTGGAATCGCTGGTTTCGCACAGCGCCGTGGGCCAAAAGACGTTACACGCAACCCAACTCGCCAGCAGCCGCCGGGCTCTCGACCAGGCCCTGGCCAACCTTCGTTCAGAAGCCGCATCGAGCGGAGCGGAATTCTCCGTTGCCGACCTCCCTTCCGTGCCGGTTGAACCCAACGCCTTAACCTGCCTGTTTGAGAACCTCGTATCTAATGCGCTCAAATTCAAGCGGCCGGGCGTAGCCCCTTGCATCGCCGTTACCGCCAGCCGTGAAGGAGAGATGTGGGTTCTGGCCGTAACCGACCAAGGTATCGGGATTGAGCCCGGCGATTATCGCAGAATCTTTGAACCCTTCCAGCGGGTCCATCCGGGCATACCGGGCCGCGGCATCGGCCTTGCCACGTGCCGCAAGATTGTTGAGCGCACCGGCGGCCGGATATGGGTTGACTGTAAACCAGGGGAAAGCACGGCCTTCCGGTTTACCCTGCCCGCCGACTACTCTGAAACATGAACCGCAGCATTGCTTCCGGGGAAAGGGCTTCCGGGGAAACGGTATGCATCGTCGTTATCGAAAACAATCCGGACGACAGACGGCTCATTGAGGAGGCTCTGGAATTGTGGACTCAGCCCTACCACCTGGTTTGCTATGACAACGGAATTACGGCGATTGAGGCTCTCAAACACATGTGCCAGGATGCGGGGGACAGAGTCCTGGTTCTTCTCGATTGGAATCTGCCGGGCATGCATGGCAGCAAGGTACTGAAGCAGCTTCAGGATGAGGTGGCCATGGACCGATGTTTCGTGGTGGTTTTTACTTCATCGTCGTCGGAGGTGGACCGGAAACTGGCGGAAAGCCTAGGGGCCAGCCTCTTCATGACGAAGGCCATGGACCTGGATGATTTTTTCTACTCGTTGGTCAGTCTACAGACCATGGTTCGACACCGCTAGAGTAATTAAGATTAAGATGTTAATCCATGCTCCATCGCCCAGCGAGTGAGTTGAGCCGTGGTGCGCAGTTTCAATTTATCCATGATTGAGTTCTTGTGGAACTCCGCCGTGCGTGAAGAAATGTTTAGCCGGAAGGCAATTTGCTTTGCGCTGAAACCCTGAGCGATGAGCCGCAATACCGCCGCCTGCCTTTCCGACAGATCCTCGGCGTCGGGTTTGGCCAGCGATTCTTCCAGCCCCTGCGATATATAAGTGCCGCCGCTCAGCACCGTTTTCAATGCCGTAACCAGCTCTCGTGAGCCGCAGCTTTTGACGACATAGGCGGAAGCACCTGCCCGAAACGCTTCCCTAACGGTAATTCGGCTCGTATGCATGGTGAGAAAGACAACTTTGGTCAATTGGGCGGATTCGACTATAGATTGGCAGAGGTCTAAGCCACTGACGTGGGGCATCGTGATGTCCAGCACGATGATGTCGGGCTGGAGCCTAGCCATCTCCTCGATAATCGACTGACCGTGCGTCGCTACTCCAACCACATCAAACTCCGGGGCCAACAGAATGGAAAGAGTTTCCATGACCAGGAAATGGTCATCGGCCAGAAATATGCGTGGCTTCAAAAGCCGCGGCTCCGGGTCAAGAGCTGGAAAGCCTTGGATGGAAACAGCACTCGAGTTAAGCATATACTCCTTCTGGTAGAAACGAGTCACTTTCGCGATTGGATGACAGAGCAACCAGTGTCAACAACCTTATAGGTGCCAAAACCGGGTCCAATGTGACAAGTTCCGGCCTTTTACTAGGGATTTCCCTAGTAAATTCGGCAAAGGGACGCCTGCGGAGATTCCGTTTGGGCGCGAGTAGCCAAACTATTGCTGCTGCTGGATGGCGATGGCGCTAACGGGAAGCAGCGGCGCCGTGGGCTCTTGTGCCCGTTCGACAAGAATCGACCAGTCCTCGGGGATCGGCAGTTCGCGATCGAGTGGCGGCGGGACCTCGGACGGGGCAACGCGAACAGCCACGCTGAGCTCGCTGGCGGTCTTGCCGCGGAAGATTCCCCGGGTGGGCGGCACATCGGCATAGTCGCGGCCGATGGCAGTGCGAATGTGACGCTCGCCCGCCAGCAGCCTGTTAGTCGGGTCGAACCCAACCCAGCCCATGTGAGGCAGCAGCGCTTCCACCCAAGCGTGTGTGGCGCCCTCCGCCGAACGATCTTGATCCTGGTTCCGGTGGTAGAGGTAGCCGCTGACGTAGCGGCAGGGGATTTGCAAGCTCCGCACCAGGGCAATCATGACATGCGCGAAATCCTGACAGACGCCCTTTTTCGATCTCAATGCCTCATCGATGGGACTATCGACGCGAGTACTTTGCGGGACGTACTCGAATTGCGCGTAGAGCTTTTCATTGATCTCATGCAGCAGCGTGAGCGGATCTTCGCGGCGGCTGATGCCAAGTGTTTTGCGCCACTCCAGCAGCAGCCCTGTGGGTTGGGCGTACTCGCTCGGCAGGAGAAATTCCCAATAGTCTCCGGCCATCACCATCGCATCCAACTCTTCCCAGGAGTCGAAGCTCAGCAAGGGCTCCGTCATCGGGGAGGGCTGGACATCCACCAGCGATTCCGCGACGATTACCAATTGGGAGTGCAATCCGGGAATATCGAAATGATGGATATTATTGCCCAGATGATCGCGGTATGAGAAGACGCGGCAGCGCGGGCTGACCGAGAGGTGGAAGGTAAGACAGCGCTGATTGCCGTCGCTGCGTGGATGCATGCGCGTTTCCATCACACTCTCGGTGATGGGCGCGTTGTATCGAAATTTTGTTAAGTGCCGGATTGTATAAAACATCGAGTTTCGATAACGATCCTTCAGTGCCACGACCGTCAGGGAGCGACCGGTTGACAAGACAGGAGCACCCACCGCGGTCGCTCCTTAACGGTCGCGGCTCGGTCGACGTGGGTGCGTCGGTCTGGCTCCAGCTGCGGAGCCTAACCGGCCAACGCCGTTTCAATCGAGTAATGAATATAGATCTGATAAATGTTGGTGTGAATTTCCTGGCATTGCCGCAAAATCTCCTTTAAGTAGACGCCCACGCCCTGTCCGATGATCTCCGGCACCTGGGCAAATTGGAGCGTCGCCTGCAGGCGGCCGGCAATGCGCCCCAACGGAGCGGCACGGCGCTTCCCTGCCTCGCCGTGGATCGCTTCAAGCGCCTGCTGCACGCAATCGATGGCATGGCGGACTGCGTGCGGATTCTCCTCGTTGAGCAGAAGGAACTCCAGGATTCGCTCTGGATTTACGTCGTTCGTGTAGACCTTGCGGTACGCCTCGAAGGCTGTGCAGGAACGCAATAGGCCGATCCATTCCAAATACTCGTTGCCCTCCATGGTCAGGTCGGATTGGGACCAGAATTCCTGGGTATAGACGCTGAGAAGAATGAGGGTGGCCGAAGCGCGCTCCAGATACCGGCCCAACTGGATGAACCGCCAACCCTCGCCGTGATTCATAGTGGAGTCGGTGACACCCTGAAAGAGGTGCGTCCCCGTAATTACCGCCTGCAGGAATTCCGATGGCTGAGCGCCGGCCGGGTCCTCGGTGTAAGAACGGGTCACTTCATGGTAGAGGCGGTTCAACTGCTGCCACTGCTCACTGGAGATCTGTTCACGGACCTGGCGCGCGTTTTCGCGAGCCGATATGATGCAGGACCGGATAGAAGAGTGATTGGAGGCATCGAACGTGATGAGATTGGCCAGCGCATCGGCATCGCCGGTCCACTCGAAGTCCGGCGGATTGCCCAACCCGCTGAGCACGCGTTGCCAGCGGCGGTCGGCGCTTAAGGGCGACTCATCCAGCATCAGCGTGAGGTTCACGTCGATGAGGCGCGCCGTATGCTCGGCGCGCTCCAGGTATCGAGTCATCCAATACAAACTGTCTGCAACTCGGGAAAGCATAGCGGTCTCTTCGTCTTTCGTCCTACTCGTTCAGGACCCAGGTATCCTTGCTGCCGCCGCCCTGCGAGGAGTTCACCACCAGTGAACCTTTCCGCAGCGCAACGCGGGTCAGGCCGCCGGGTACAATAGTGACCCTGTCGCCAAAGAGGATGTAAGGGCGAAGATCGACGTGGCGCGGCTCCAAATGGTCGTCAATCATACAGGGAGCGCGGGAGAAATTCAGCGTTGGCTGGGCAATGAAATTTCGGGGATCGGCTTCAATCTGCCTCGCAAAATCCTCTCTCTGTTCCGCTGAACTATGGGGCCCGATCAGCATGCCGTATCCTCCCGACTCGCCTACTGCTTTGACAACCAATTTGTCGAGGTTGGCCAGAACGTGCTGTCGCTGGACGCGGTCTGTCAAGAGGTACGTTTCGACGTTGTTCAGCACCGGATCTTCGCCCAGGTAGTATTTGATGATTTGCGGCACATAGGCGTACAGCGCCTTGTCATCGGCCACGCCGTTACCCAGGGCATTGGAGAGCGTCACGTTGCCGGCCCGGTAGGCGTTGAACAATCCTGGAACGCCAAGCGTGGATTCGCTGCGAAATGCCAGCGGATCCACAAAATCGTCATCGATGCGCCGGTAGATGACGTCGACCCGGCGCAACCCGTTAGTGGTACGCATGTAGACGACGTTGTCGTGAGTCACCAGATCGCGGCCTTCCACCAGCTCAATACCCATCTGGCGGGCCAGGTATGCATGTTCAAAGTACGCGGAATTGAAGACGCCGGGCGTGAGTACGACGATGGTGGGTTCCGGCCGTCCTTCGGGAGCGAGAGATCGCAGCGTTGCCAACAGCGACTGCGAATAGTGCTCAATGGAGCGGACATGACAGCGGCGAAACAGTTGCGGAAAAATCCGCTTCATCACCACCCGGCTGGTGAGCATGTAGGAAACGCCGCTGGGCACGCGCAAGTTATCTTCCAGCACCACAAACTCGCCGTTTTGCAGACGGATCAGATCCGTTCCCACCACCGCGATATAAACGTTGCGCGGCACTTGGAATCCGCGCATCTGCCGCCGGAAGTGCTTGCAACTGAAAACGATTTCGCGGGGCACCAGCCCATCGGCCAGAATGCGGCCTTCGTGGTAAATGTCGCGCAGGAACAGGTTGAGCGCGGTAATGCGCTGGGTGAGTCCCTTTTCAATATGCGCCCATTCGGCATGAGTGATGAGGCGGGGCAACAGGTCATGCGGGAAGATCCGCTCAGTGCCCTCATTCCGGCCATAGACGGTGAACGTGATGCCCTGGTTTAGAAACGAAACATCGGCGGAATGCTTCCGGCGCCGCAGCTCATCCTGCGACATGGTGAGGAAGTTCTCAATGAGCGGGGCGTAGGGGGGACGCACGGCTCCGGCGGATGAGAACATCTCATCGTAAGCGTCGTCAAGAAAGTAGTTTGCAAAGGCCGGCGAATCCAAAGGATTCAACGAACCAACGGAAGTCATAGAGGTCCAAGGCTCAAAAACATCTCGCTCTTCGGACGTGGAAGACCTCAGACGGGGAGCGCCTTTTATTTAAGGCGGATGACAGAGATTAACATATTCGAGGCCGCACGGATGTAACAGGGAGGCGGATTCGTCAATGGGTAGTGGAACTCCGGCGCCGTCAGGAGGAACATGCAAAACTACGACGTCGTCCTGAAGGGCCTCCTGCAAACTTCATTCGAGCGCCTAACCGGTAACAAGATCAGCTGTTGGTTGCAGACCGAACTGCCGAAGGTGCAAAATCTCCGCCTCGATCTGCTCGGCGAGACGGCTGAGGGCGAGTTGATTCACATCGAGGTGCAGGCGGCAAACGAGGCCGGCATAGGTTTCCGGATGCTGGAATACCTCGTGCTCGTCAATCGCGTGCACGGGCGTATGCCGCGACAGATCCTGATCTACGTGGGCCGCAAGCCGCTGCGGATGGCTGATCGCTTTAAATGGGCCGACGGCGACGTGCGGTTCACACTGATCGACATGAGCACCGTGGACGGCGAACCGCTGGTGACAAGCCCGGAACCGAGCGATAATGTGTTAGCCGTTCTGGCGCGGCTCACCAACCGCCGCGCCGGGGTACGCAGGATTCTGCGGAAGCTCTCACAGTTGGAGCGAGCTCAGACTGAACACTATTTTGAGAGGCTCTTGATTCTGGCAGGCTTGCGTGGGTTAGAAGAAATAGTGAAGGAGGAGGCAACCAAGGTGCTGACAATCGATCTATCGGACAATAAGGTGCTGGGGCCCGCCTATAATCGTGGGCGGCAGGAGGGCCGGGAAGAGGGTCGCGAAGAAGGCCGGGAAGAAGGGCTGGAAGAAGGGCGGCGTCTGGGCCAGGCTGACCTTTTGCTGCGCCAGATCGGGCGCAAGTTCGGCCCGCTGCCCTCTTCGGTCGAACAGCGGCTATCGGGACTTCCCATCGAGGATCTCGAAGAGATTGGGCTTCGCCTGATCGACGCGAACACACTCGAAGATTTAATCAAATAGGCGAAATACGACACGCTGTTGCCGCGCGACGCCAGATCCACTGCCACGTTCGAAAGTCCAACTCCGCGCGCCACAAGAACCAAGCAGCGCTCACGTCAAATCTCCGCGAATCGCGACGGCTGACCGGACGCCGTACCAGGAGAGCAAGCCCAGAACCACCAGCAGCGAGATGTAGTAATAGGCCGTGCTCTCGCTCGGCTTCTGAGGATAGTCGCGCGAAAAAAACGTGCGATAGCCGGTGCCGAGGGCAATAAAAAGGAACATGAACTCGCTGGTAATGAACAGCATCGCCAGGGACGTGATCAGAACGGCGAGGCGATGCTGGCGGCTGAGCGGCGTCATGGCCGAATTTCCATCGAAGATGGCTACCGGTATCAGGTTAAAAAGATTAATGTAGGCACCCACGTGGCCCACGGCCATCCAGACGCGTTCGCCGGTGGCGAAGTAGATCGCGTAAGCGCCAAGCGAGGCGAACAACCCGAATAGCGGCCCGGCCAATGAAATTCGCGATCGAACGACTGGGTCAACGTTAATTCCATGCCACCGCACGTAGGCGCCGAGGCCCGGCAGAAACACCGGACCTTCGGCGGAAAAACCATACCGTCGCACCGTGACGTAATGGCCCATCTCATGGATGAAGATTGAGCCCACAAAGCCGACGGCAAACCACCATCCAAACAGCGCCCAATACAGCCCGATGAATGCGGCCATACTGATGATCATCTTGAAGTTTGTGAGGGCCAGCAGCAGGAACTTCCCTTTCGTCGCCAGGAACAGCAGCATCCACTTGAACTTCAGGAAGAGAACAACAAGCGGGCCCAAGGGTCCCAGCCTTTTCGCCCAGGAGGGCGGCTCTTGGGGCGGCGGCCCAATTTGCGATCGGACGGAACCAGCCGGGCCTGCGGCGATTTCCTGATCGAGCTGGCGGATAGTCCGGCCGATGCCGTCAGCCTGAGAAGAGTTCGGCGGAAGCAGAGGAAGCGCCGAGGCCCAAGCCCGCCGCGCTCCTTCACGGTTGCCGGCCTGATACAGAGAGGCGGCCTCGTTCGCGATACTCTTCAGGCGGTCGCTATAAACGAGCCGCTGGCACTGCGAACAGACCAGCGCCAAAGCCTCAATCGGCGCTCCACATCCATCGCAGAAACGCCCGCCGCCCGGCACAGCGCCCATTGGCATGATTGATCCCACACTGCTAGTGTATCGACCGATGAGGCCGAGGTCTTACGACGGCGTCCGGCTGTTCACGGGAAACGGACCGACGTTTGAGGGCCATTTCACCAACGACACCGCTGCGCCTTCGTATATGCTTCTACTCATGACTCGAAGAAGCTTGGTCAGTTCCCTGGTTGTCACCGGCGCTGCCATGAAAATGACGGCGGCCCGTGCGGAGTGGAAACCGCGTATTGGAATTCTGGGTCCCTACACTCCCTCGAACGTTGAATTTGCGAAAGCGCAGGGATACAACAACATGATCCTGGGCTCGGGTCCCGGATCGACTTTGGATGCCCAAAAAATCACGGACGCCCAGGTGGAATCAGTGAAGGATACCCTGAAGGCGAACGGGATTCACGTCTCGGCCTTGCAAATAACGCAGAATCACATCTCGGCGGATGCCGGGGCCCGCATCAGAGAGAACGCTTACTTCCAGAAGGCCATTGAACTCGCGGGCCGCCTGAACGTTCCCTATATCGGAGCCATGTCGGGAAAGGATAAGGCGCTTCCCTTCCCGAAGCAAATCGATGAGATTGCGCGAGTCTATAACGAAAAGTACTTCCCGCTGTGCGAGAAGAACAAAGTTCGCATCTGCTGGGAGCCCTGGCCCGAAGGCCCGAACCTGGCCACTAGTCCGGTTGGGTACGACGCGCTGTTCCGTGCCTTCAGTGGCTCGCCCTATGTTGGCTTACAGTTCGATCCGTCGCATTTTGTAAGGCAGTTTATGGATCCCATCGAAGTCGCGCACGCCTATGCCGACAAGATCTACGACGTTCATCTCAAGGACACCGAGATTTCGCCGTCCGCGTTGCATTCCGGCGGAATTTCGCCGGTGAATGGCCAGGATTGGTGGCGCTACCGCATTCCCGGACTTGGCAGCATTCCGTGGAACCGGTTCTTCAGCATCCTCCAGGAACGCGCTTACCAGGGCGCCATGAGCGTGGAACACGAAGACGATTTATACGGCGCCGGCGACAACCCGGGCCCGGACTTCAGCGAGCCGTACAAAGTAGGCTTCGTTATGGCGCGCCGCTATTTGAATCAGTACGTGCCGTAAAGGCCGGGAGAATTCCCGGCACCGTGCGGTGTCTACGAAATGAAGGAACGCGGGAGGGGTCAGCGTGGGACGGCCTCTTGTGCTGCTCTTCAGCGTCCCCACTCTCACCCGCTACCAGGGCCGGACCTCAATCGTATCGGAAGCAAATGGACCGCCAACGCCGAAAGTATAGATTGTCAATTGACATTGGTGGCGCAAGAATCGTGTTAGTTTAGTGGCATATGGGTCTTGTTCCCTCCCCCGCCGAAGCCGCCAAGGTGAACGGGCGATTTCTGCGTGGGCCTCTGAGCGAAGAGGTTGCAAATGACGCCAACCTGTTCTCAAAACCAGCGGAAGCGGTTCTGAAGTTTCACGGGATCTATCAGCAGGACGATCGCGACATGCGGAAGGTGGGTCCGAAGCACCATTCCGCGATGGTCCGCGTCGCCGTTCCCGGGGGCGTGCTGACTGCCGAGCAATATCTGGCTATGGACCGGTTGGCGGATGAAATCGCCGACGGAACACTTCGGATCACAACACGACAAGACATTCAATATCACTACGTTCCAAAGCAGAATTTAAAGCAATTGATTCAGGGCCTGAATGACAATTTGCTATCCAGTTTTGCCGCCTGTGGAGACGTGGTTCGCAATGTTACGTGCTGTCCGGCACCGTTCGTGTCTCCGCAGCGGACCGAATTGCAACCCTACGTGCTTCATCTGTCGCGCGGTTTGAAGCCTAGAACCCAGGCATACTTCGAAATATGGATGGATGGCGAGCGCGCCGCCTCGGTGGAAGCAGCAGAGGCTGAAGCGGACCCCTTCACTATCGAACCTCTCTACGGCGCTACGTACCTGCCGCGCAAGTTCAAAATCGGCTTTGCGTATCCTGGCGACAATACCACCGATGTCTACACCAACGACATCGGCGTTGTGCCCTTCTATGAGGGCGGCAAACTGAAGGGCTTCACAATTTTGGCGGGTGGCGGATTAGGTCAAAGCGCTGGAGTCAAGGCTTCGCATCCGCGACTGGCGGATCCTATTTGCTCTGTGACAGCCAGTCATGAAGAATTACTTGAAGTCTGCACCGCTATCGTGACTATTCACCGTGATTTCGGCAATCGATCGAACCGCAAATTGGCCCGCTTGAAGTACGTTCTCGATGAGTGGGGAGTCGACAAGTTTAGAGCGGAGCTAGAGGCGCGCGTCGGTCGCCGTCTGGCTGCTGCGCGGGCGCTCTCCTGGAATCGTGCCGAAGACTACCTCGGTTGGCGCCGGCAATCGGTCGATGAGCACGGCGAACCGATCTGGTTCGTCGGAGTTAGAGTCCTGAGCGGCCGGATCAAAGACTTCACCGATCAAGTGCGCATTAAAACCGCCCTTCGCACTGTGGTCCGGGAGTTCCGGCCGGAGGTGCGGCTCACCCCGCAGCAGAACCTCTATCTGGCGGGGATTCGCGATGGCGATAAGCAGCGCGTCGCTGCTCTCCTCAATGAGCATGGCATCGCCGAACCGCACTCGCTGCCGCCGGTCCTTCGCCATGCCATGGCCTGCCCTGCCCTTCCCACTTGCGGTCAGGCGATCACGGAATCGGAACGAATCCTGCCCGAAATCGCCGGCGAGATCCAAGCTGAGTTCGTGGAAGCGGGCCTGGGTGATGTGGAGGTCCATCTTCGGACTACCGGGTGCCCGAACGGATGCGCCCGTCCCTATACCGCGGAGATCGGCATCGTGGGCGCCAGCGTATTCATGTATACTCTCTACCTTGGCGCGTCGCCTCTAGGCACACGCTTGGGCGAGATTTTTGCCAGGAATGTGAAGAGCCACGAAATCCGCGGCCGCCTCCGTCGCGTGATCCAGCACTACGCCGGCACGAGGCTCCCCGACGAGCGCTTCGGCGATTTTTGCCACCGCATTGGCATAGAGACCCTGCAAGGTCTGAATCAAGTGGACGTTGTAGAACTGGCGAGTGTCTAAGTCATTCCGCTTTGTTTTTCGTGTCTCTTACCCGGTGATACCTCGATTCACCAGAATGCGGACTTCCACGCGCCGATTCTGCTGGCGCCCTTCCTTCGTTGAATTATCCGCGGCGTTGTGTGAGGTGCCCAAACCGGCGGGAGCAAGGATCCGGCGCAGAGGAACGTTACCCTGTTCCTGTAAATAACGCACCACGGCCTGGGCGCGGCGCTCACTCAGTTGCTGATTCAATTGCGCGCTGCCGGTGGCATCGGCATACCCGGCCACTTCAATCACGAACCCCTTGGCATCCTTGGTTGCGGCAATGAGCGCATCCAGATCCTGCTTTGCCTTCTCAGTCAGTTTGGTGCTCTTCACCGCGAAGTACACGGTGGTGGCGCCCTTCGTCTCATAGTCATCCAAAGAGGAGACGCGGCCGCCCAACGTGTCCACGCCCCGGTTCGCCTTTGACGCCGAGTCATTGACAGCGGCCACCTGCCGGTCAGTCTGCTTCTGCTTGTCTTCGATTTGCCCAGCGCGGCCCTCAAGGGTTTGGGACCGTCCCTCCAGATCCGTCGATCGAGTCTCCAGTTGTCCCGCGCGGCTTTCCAACTGCCCTGCGCGGCCTTCTAATTGGCCGGTCCGCGCTTCGAGCGGCGCCACACGCGTATCTATTGCTCGCGCCGACTTCAAAGCGTTGGCATCGAATGACACTTTGCTGGCCGCCAATTCTCCTTTTTCATTGCCGGCGCCTTCGGCTTCCACGCGCAGGCCGGGAATCAGGTTCGCAGCGTCTGTCGCGGTCCGCCCAAACAACCCATGCTTGAGCGTGACCTTAGTTGTGCTGCTCACTGCAACGGTGACAACCGAATCGGCGTCCTCACGCACGCGTATGAGTCCGCCGTCGCGAGACACAATGACGCCGTGTACTTTCGCGGCTGCACCGTTATCGATGTTTCTAACCTGCGTGTCGGCAGCCCAGCCGGTGGACGCCAAAACAAGAGTCTGTGCGACCGCACAAAGGACGGTCCTCATTCGGGCGATGTCGATCATAAAATTACTCCTTTCGTATGTTCGCCGCCACCCCTGCCGGAGGAGCGCCGCTCAGCTTAAGGGATAGATCCCAAAACTACGAAATACGTTGCACGAAGAAACCGACAAATATTTTCTCCGATTCTGCTGCCCGGTTCTTGTAAAACCGCGTAAGAAAGCTAACCAAGGAAGGCACAAATTACTTGCCCGATGACAGTTCTACCGTGTGGACGAAGAGCGAACACCAGACGCACCTTAAAACATTCTAGTTCAAACGTGTGTTCTCAGCGAATGCCGCCGCTTCCTCTCGGATTGTTCAGACTAGCTACCGGCGCCCTCTGGTCCGGCTCACGGTGATATAAAAGTTCAATGCCTCCGGCCGCGCCCCCGTCTTCGCCAGACCGCACGTTTTACGGATGGTGGATCGCCGCCGCCAGTTTCTTTACCTTCGGCATTGCCGTCGGCCTGCCTTATTACAACATTCCCTTTTTCTACGATTACTTCCAGAAGGCGTATCATTGGTCGCGCGCTGACATCACGCTCGGCTTTCCGCTCGCTGCCTTGCTCACCTTGTGGGTGGGGCCGCTGATCATTCCGCGCTTTAGCCCGCGCCTGCTCATCGTGGCCGGGACGGCGTTTACCGGCCTTGCGTTCTTCGGTTTCAGCCGCATGGGCGGAAGTCTGCCTGTCTACTACGGACTGTGGGTTCTTTATGCAGTTGGCTACTTTCTCTCCGGCCCCATTCCACACCAGATCTTGATTTCCCATTGGTTTCTCCGCAAACGAGGTATCGCCATGGGCGTGGTTTACGTAGGCGTCGGCCTTCTGGCGGCAACCGGCAATCGCCTGGTGGCCCCGCTCACTGCGAAGTACGGCTTTCAAGCGGTCCTGCTGTTCATTGGAGCTTGTATGTTGCTCGCCTGGCCCGTGGCGATCTTCATCATGCGCGATAAGCCCGGCGACATCGGTCAGTGCGCGGATGGCGATTCTTCATCGAACGCCGACACGAAGCGCCAAGCGGCCACATTCCGGGAATTGCTCCATAGCCGTCCCTTCTGGCTGCTGCTGATTGGCAGTCTGTGCTCCATCGGCTCTATCGGCGCCATCAATGCGCACATGAAGTTTGTCTTCAGCGATGCAGGCTTCCGGGACCAGAAGTTGCTGGACGAGACGTGGTCGCTGGCCGCGATGATTATCTCTATTGTCAGCATCGCCGGCCGCCTGAGCATCGGCCACTTATCGGACATCTTCTCGAAGAAACGCGTGATGACCGTGACTTACTTTGTGGTGGCGGCTTCGATACCCATGCTGCTCACAGTGGCGCCGCCCGCCAAGCCATATCTATTCGCCATCGTCTTCGGCTTCGCCATGGGCGCCGATTACATGCTGATTCCCCTGATGGCGGCCGAGCAGTTTGGTGTAAACTCGCTGGCCCGCGCCATGGCCATCATTCTCCCGGTCAACACCATCGGCCAGACTTGGTGTCCGCAGCTTGTCTCTATCCTGCGGGCGCACTTTGGCACTTACGTTCCACCCATGGCCGTGGTGTTTGGGATCGCGATGGTTGGCGCCATTTCGATCCTTCTCCTGCCCCGCCACCGGACCCTCCATGCGACACTTCCACTACCAGAACCTGACCGAGCTTCAGCAGAGCTGTCGTGAGCTCGGTGCGCGGAACATTCACTTCGAGCCGGACGCCGCGGCGCTGCATGGCGCGCTCTTCTCACCCGTCCGTGTCGGCAGCTTTCAAGTTGGCAACGCCATTGCCATTCACCCCATGGAAGGCTGTGACGGCACAGTGGATGGCGCTCCCGACGCGCTCACGCGGCGGCGCTACGAACGGTTTGCGCAGGGCGGCGCCAAGCTGGTCTGGTTTGAAGCGACGGCTGTCTGCCCCGAGGGCCGCGCCAACACACGACAGCTTTGGATCACCAGAGAAAATGTCCGCGAATTCGCGGGCCTGCTGGCAGACATGCGCCGATTGCATGCCGCGCAATTCAGCTCAGCCGCCGATCTGCTGATTCCCATCCAGCTCACCCACTCCGGCCGCTACAGCGTGCCTGACCGCATCATCGCTTACCATCACCCGGCAATTGACGCGAAAACCAACGCCGCCGAACTGGCCCCGATCTCCGATTCCGAACTAGAACGCCTGGAGGATCGGTATGTCGCGTCGGCCGGCCTGGCGAAAGACGCAGGCTTCGAAGCCATAGATATCAAGATTGTTCACGGTTACTTATTCTCTGAGTTACTGGGAGCGAAGCCCCGCGAAGGCCGCTACGGTGGATCGCTTGAAAATCGCACGCGCCTGGCCCGCAATGTCCTGGGCAAGATTCGGGCCCAGTACGGCAGTTCCCTGCTCCTTGGCATCCGGCTCGGTTGCTTTGACAGCGTTCCCTATCGCAAGCGGGCCGATGGCGCCGGCGAACCCTATCCGTTCGAAACGCCTTATCCTTACGGCTTCGGCGTCTCCGCCGAGAATCCGCTGGTGGAGGACTTGACCGAGGTCAAAGCCGCCATCCATCTTTTCCGCGAAGCCGGCGCCGAGTTCATCAATGTCTCACTCGGCTGCCCTTATTACAACCCGCATGTGACGCGTCCCTTCGAAACTCCGGACGACGGAAACTATTTGGAGCCCGAGCATCCTTTGCACGGTGTGGACCGCCACTTCCGCATCGCGGGCGAATTGCAGCGGACATTTCCCGGCATACCGATGGTCGGCGCCGGTTACAGTTGGTTGCAGAGGTATGCGCCGAACGCGGGGGCGTGGAATGTGGCGAACGGCAACATTCGGTTCTTCGCTCTGGGCCGCGGCGCGCTTGCCTACCCCGATTTCGCCCGCGCCCTGGCGGAGAAAGGCGAACTGGAAGAGCGCCGTGTCTGCAAAACGCTGACCTATTGCACTTACTTGATGCGGCAGAAGAACAACGCCTTGGGCCAGTTCCCGACAGGGTGTCCGCCGTTCGATAAAGAAGTGTACGGACCGATTGTGAAGGAAGCGAGGGCCGCGCAACGAGCCGCGGTGA